>DATIIB010000006.1:0-148966 GCA_035480055.1 Saccharimonadales bacterium (SeqCode) | reverse complement strand
GTAATAGACTGGGGTTGAGCTGTCTGTTGCCGCATGGGGAACCTTTTTCGTTAACTTGACTTCTTGCTATTATACCTTAATTTGCGATAATCACAACCTTTTTGGAAGAACTTTAGGACTCTGTTTCGTTCGCCGGATCGCGTCGAGTGCGGTAATCCTCAATTTGTTTAGGTAGGTCATACAAATACTCGAGCAAAAAGTCTAGGAATTTAACAATATCCTCGGCGTCTTCTGGCCTTGTTTCTTCGTCATCGGGGTGGGGATGAGCCACAGGATTACCTAATAGCCTAATCTCATGCGACCACTCCCTGATAGTTGGCGATAATACTCCGCTGGCAGCTAGGCTTTCGATCTCTTCATATAGATTATTACCGGTAGCTTGCTTGTCTCTAGTTATCGCCTGCAAGGCAGATCGAGCCATGAGTGCAGTGGCGTCATAGTTATTGTTATTCAAGTTGCTGTGCGCTTGCTTCCAGTGTCGCCGCGCGACAGCAGGCCAATAATCCTTCCCGTCGCTAACGCCTTTAGGCCACGGCATCGCCATGTAGTCATGTAGCCCGTGACCACCGACCGTATCTTCGCTTGGCGACCAAAAGACCATTACATATCCGGCACAATTCCCACACTTATAAGTATCAAAGTTCAGAACCTTGCGAGAATTAGGCTTTTGTTTTGTCTCACGATGCGCCAACTCAAAGTTCCCTTCTTCACTGCAGAAGGCGCACTTTATTCTATAAAGAGCCAAATCTTTACCGGAGTGACCGCTCCACTCGCCAAATTGCCACCAGCTAGTCATGTCGTCTCCGCGATTACTCTAGCTGGCGCACCGTCAATATCTAGCTTTATGGGCAGAGCGTACACTATAAAATTCTTGTCAGTTAGTTGGTTAAGATTTGTCAGATTTTCAATGACGAGTACGCCTCCGGCTAGCAAGATTTTGTGAATCGGAAAACCATCGACATTATCGACACTACCAGCATCAACTCCAATCATCTTAACCTTCCGCTCAACAAGGTAGTAGGCTATTTCCTCGGACATTACTGGATAGCTCTCAAAGTAGATTGGCTCATGATACTTCTCGCTCATGCCAGTGCAGAACAATACGATGTCGTCTTCTTGAATGTTGGCGTTTTGCAGCTCGTTTAGACTAAACTCTCCAGTAACTGCGACCAGACGACCACGACCTGCAAACTGCTCGATGGGTATTTGGTCGAGTGTTTTACCGTCCGCAATCATATGTAATGGTGCATCAATATGTGTACCTGCGTGAGTATTCAATGATACTAGGTGATCATTCCAACCATCACGCTCAATAACACCAACTGGCTCAATCTTTACCGCTGGATCGCCGGGATAAACAGGAGTTTGCTGGTTCAAGATTACAGATAGGTCAATGAGCTTCATTGGTCGACTACCTCATACTCCAACAACGCATATGAATCCTCGAGCGCCTTACATTTTTTGAGCTTAAGCGGTCGGATCTTGGCTAAGTCTTCGGTAGTTTGTAATGGGTCACCGTCTACAAGCGTGGCCGTACTGCGACCACCGATTAGACAAGGTGCAACTACTAGTAATACTCGATCAATCAAACCTGCCCGTAACAAAACTGCATTGAGTTCACCGCCGGATTGGATAGTCATGCGTTCAGAGCCATGCTCAGTGTGGAGCTTGGTGAATAGATCGGTAAAGTCTACCGCCTCGCTATAATGCAGTACGGCAATGTTGGGGTATTGCTCTTGCAGACTGTAGGCAGGATGAGCTTTGTCGGTTGTGACAATGAGAAGTTTACCGAACTTACGCGCCAGAAACTCTACGCCATGCGCAGTAAGGTGGGGCTTATTGTCGACAACCACGAAAGTAATGGGAATTTGCGGAATATCCTCAAGCGAGTTAGTATTCACGCCCACCTTAGCCATAACTCGACCAGTGATGAATGAGAAGTTATCTGTCGTTTGTTCTATTTCGTAATACTGATGCAGACCTTTTTTGACGCCTGGGATATTGGGCAAATCTTTATCGAAATCGCGATCATCAACATCGCCAGTCGAGATTTTACCGTCGAGGGATTGGAGGAGAAAGAGAGTGGCATAGGGGCGACTGCTATTTTTCTTCATCATATACGTTTCATTCCAATTTCCGGTATCAGCACCTCGTCATCGCAATCGATGACGAACTCAATTGCCTTTACAGCTTGTTCCGTGGTGAGCGCTTTACCGTTGAGCGGCAAGCCAGCCTTTGCAAATAGTTCAGTACGGATAGTGCCCGGATAAAAACCAGTGACTCTGACATTGTAGTCGTAGGCTTCGTCCTGCAATGCTTTTGTAAATCCAGTAATTGCCCACTTCGATGCATTGTAGATCGAGCGAGTCGCTTTAGCTGTTATGCCGGCAGTGGAAACCACGTTGAGGATGAGTCCTTCTTTTTGTTCTTTCATGCGAGTCAGGGCTGCTTTGGCGACATAAATAGTACCAAGTGTATTGGTGGTTATGACGTTCTCGATAGTCTCGTTTGAAATATCGACAAGCTCACCGTTTACAATGACGCCTGCGTTGTTAATGAGCACGTCAATCTTTGGATAGTCTTTAGAGATTTTCTCGAAGGCATCCGTTACTTGCTTTGCATCACGCACATCGCAAACATAGTAGCTGCAACCTGTTTGCTGAGCGATTTTGTGCATCGCTGCTTCGTTACGAGCTAGAATGATCACTTTGTTTTCAGCTGCAAACTTCTCGGTAAGCGCTTGGCCGAGACCGTCGCTGCCACCAGTGATGATGATTGTTTTACCTTTAACCATTATTTAAGCTCCTCGCTCTTGCTGAAGAATGTCAATTTAAATCCCTCCGGATCTGCAATACAGAACGATGCATCACCCCATGAGTTATCGCGAAGCTCAAATATAACTTCAGCTTTAGTTTGTAGCTCGCTCCAAAGAATGCGTACATCCGGCACTTCGAGCGACAAGCCCGCGCCCTGAACCACTCTGTAGCCTTCCTCTGGTGACAGTAGTTCCAAGATTGCCGGGCCAACACGGAACATGGCTCCTCGGTCTGTTTCGCCGCGATCCCATTCATCCGCAGCCTCAAAACCAAGGACTTGTTCGTAGAAAGCTCGCACCTTTGTGAAATCTCGCGGGTATAGTTTAAGACGGAACTCGATGACAGTGCTTGCATTCATACTCAAAGTATAGCGTAACTGATAGAATGAAGGAATGAACGACACCATACTCGATAAACTACCTATGCCACTCAATACTGTCTTTATTGAGATGCAACCAGGAGACTACAAAGATTTTGAAACTGGCGACGATTACCCGCTCAAGGGCGTAACATTCGTAACCCGATACGGCTACTTGCCAGAATATATTGGTGAAGATGGGCATGAACTCGACTTCTTCGTAGGTTCACAGCTCGACGGACTATGCGGTTCGTTTGTAGTATTTCGGCCAGAGCTTAAAGACGGTGAACATAAATTCTACGTGGCGATGAGCGAAGAGGAGTTAGAGAGGACACTCGAGGAATATAAACCTGTACTACTAGCCCACAAGCCGCTCAGTGGGATGGACGCAGTACTTGAAGCGATTCGGATGTTTAACAAACATGCAATCAGCGAGGAAAGTTAACCATGAAGAAAATTTGTGTTTTTGACGTAAACGAGACCCTACTAGACTTAAGCGTCCTTGATTCAGAGTTCGAAAGAATATTTGGTTCGGCTAGCGTTCGCAAAGAATGGTTTGGACAATTTATCCAATCTGCTCTCGTTACTATAGTCACCGATTCATATCAGCCCTTTGGAGTGGTTGGTGCGGCAGCGTTTGACATGATCGCCGAACGACACGGCATCGTCGTATCTCAAGAAGATAAGAAAGCCCTTTTGAGCAAAATCGCCCAATTACCTCCACACCCTGAAGTTGCCAAAAATCTTGCTCGACTTAAAGAACATGGCTACGCCATTGCTGCTCTTACTAATTCGACGCTAGAGGTTGCCGAGAAGCAGTTACAGAACGCTGGTATTGCCAGGTACTTTGATAAGATCCTTTCAGCCGATAGCATTCAGCAACTCAAGCCGTCCAAAGCGGTGTATCAAATGACAGCCAAGGCATTTGATGTTGAGACGCAGGACATTCGCCTCATTGCCGCCCACGCATGGGATATTGCAGGTGCTAGGCATGCTGGTTGTGCGACGGCCTTTATCGCTCGTCCTGGTATGGTGCTTGACCCGCTGTTTGAGAAGCCTGATATCTTTGGGGGCGACTTACGAGAAGTTGTCGACCAGATTATTGAAGCTGACGTATAGAATCTCGTGTTGGTTATTGAGCGGAATAGTCTTCGCATCGTATAGGGGCTCAAAACCTGTTTCCTTCCAGTAAACAGGTTCAACTTCCATTTGAGTACAAATGAAAGTTACTCAAACAAATTTACGAATTGTTTCGGATTAAAGGCGCTCGACCAAATACGTAGCCCACCCTTGCTAAACGCTGGTAGCGTAGTGGCAAGCACAACTAGCTCATCCTCCTCTACGCCCATACCCTCGAGCTTCTTATTAGCAGCAAAAAGGAAGCTGTACTTGGCCGGGGTATCCTGTAGCACAAAGCAAATCAGCGGATAGTCACCACTTCCCCACTCTTCGTCTTCGCTATGGGTTAATATCTCATCGAGACGCTTACGGACAATATAGGCTGGCTTATCATCAACTAACACTACAATAGCCTCGTCACCGTCAGGTGTGCGAATGTAGAGGTCTGGCCGATTCTTAGGGAACTGTTTAAAACGGTTGATCTCGGTTTTTGTGAATACCTCAGTGTTCTCCGGTAAAGCGCGGACAATGGCCGTATAGCATTGCATGAGTTTCATAGAATGACTTATAAACTCCTGTGTCATTTCATCATTCTTGTACAGAGCATGGACGACCGACTCTTTGACATCCATAACCTTGCGCACCGTGGTAACGCCGGCTTTATTCAGGTAATAGTAAGCGGGCTTCCTATCAATCCGAAACTCTGACTTATAAACCTTAGCTACCAATCCCCTAGTAACTAATTGCTCCAATACTTCATAAACACTAGCCCGACGAATACCCATAACATCTGCTAGTAACCCTGCTGATACAAATCGAAACTTGAATAATAACTTTAAAACACGTTGTTGCTGACCTGTTAGTTTTTGACCTTTTCCATCTTCACTCATACATACTTCTCTCTTATACATAAGTATATAAAAAGGGAGAGTAAAAAGTAAGTGTTCTTATCTGTTGACGAAATGTGTTTTACCGGCTATGGACAGCAGGTAAATACTACAGCATATACTAGTTAATTAGTATTGCTTTTTACTTTAATTAGTAATACTATTTATATAGAGATAGGACGTTAATAATTCGGCTAGTTACAGATAAGAGGAGGAGCATGATTGACAGAGATTTATTGGAAAAAGAAGCAATGGCGGAAGTATGCGCCTGTTGGTATTACGACCTAGCAGATGCGCTTTACGAAACACCAGACCATGATCTATTGGCTATCGTAAACCATACACGTAAATGTAGGACATGCGGTCATTAAATAGCATTACATGTTAAAATAAGGGCATATGTCCAGAGAGATAGTCAGTATGCAAATTCGGATTACCGATGACCTGCGCAATCGAGCGAAGGCTGTTGCGAAGAAAAATGGACTTACGTTAAGTGAGTTCATACTTCAACAGCTAGCAAACACTGGAGACAAACAACTCAAAGAGTTGGTCAAAAAAGAGCTTGAAGAACGCCCAAAGCCCGGGCGACCTTGGGATAATTAGTAAAGCCATCACCTAGCCGAATTATTAGCGTACGCATCTCGAGTACGTCTTACGGAGGGTAATATGAGCGAAACGGTCAGTTTTTATACACCAAGCAAAGTGAACATCGAGCAACTTCGAGTCATTCTTGAAGCGCAATCGGGTGCTCACGTATCGTTTAAAGAAGCCGAGGAAGTCGGTATACAGCTCGTATCTCTATACGAGTGTCTCGCACGAGAGCGTAATGATGAGGAGAAACGTAGATGACTACGCCCGCCAGTACGGTTGCGGTACTTATTGCTCGCGTCTCATCAAAAGGCCAGGAAGAGGAAGGCTTCTCGTTAGAGGCGCAGGTCAAAATCTTAAAGAGCTACTGCGGCAGCAGCGACCTTCGGATTGGCCGTATCTATAAGATCGCTGAATCGGCCTCAAAGAGTGAGCAGCGCAAAATCTTCAAAGAGGCCATGGATTATGTTGAAAATCACAAAATTAAAAACCTTGTGGTCGAAAAAGTAGATCGTCACGTACGTAACTTGCATGATGCCGTTGATACCTACGACTGGTTGACGGCCGATGAGGAACGTCGTGTTCATTTCGTCAAAGACTCACTCGTCATGCACCAGAAGTCACGCTCGCAAGAGTGGCTAAACTGGGGCATCCGAGTCGTAATGGCAAAGAACTACATCGACAACCTCCGCGAAGAAACTATGAAAGGCACGCATGAAAAGCTGGCACAGGGTTGGTTGCCTGGCACGCCACCACCTGGCTATAAGCATGTGATACGCGACGGCAAGAAGGTTCAAGACTTTGACCCAAACAAGCAGAAGTCTATGCAGCGCATTTTTCAACTATTTTTAGAACCTGGGCAATCAATAGATACAATCCGCCATAAAATGTTTGAGTTCGGCCTTACGACAGCGTCCGGCAGAATGTTGGTCAAAAACCAAGCGCACAGATTACTAAAGAACCCCTACTACATAGGCATCATCCAGTGGGACGGTAAAGAATATCCTGGTAAACACCCGCATCTTATTTCGGATGAACTATTTTACGCGGTGCAAGCTAAACTCACCCGTAAGACGCCAGAAAAGCTCCGTAAGCATAATCCCGTACTCAAAGGCATTATGGTGTGCGAACACTGCGGCAAGATGATCACCTGGCAAAAGCAAAAAGGCCGTTTATATGGCGCCTGCCAACGCAAAACAGAAAACTGTAAAAAGCAGAAGTTCGTACGCGAAGATGCGGTTATGGGGCTTATCGAGGATAAGCTCGATGATTTAATTTGCCCAGCACCGCAAGTCGTAGACTGGCTGGTGACATTGTTGAAGCAAGACTTCCAACTATCAGTAGACAACACAGAGCAAGCTCAGAAAGCTTTAGATGACCGCATAGCGCGTATTAGACGGATGGACGACATGTTATATGACGATAAGCTCGCAGGTCTAGTATCTGCTGAGCGCTATCAGACCAAGCATGATGCGTTTGTGAGTGAATTAAATGGCCTGGAGAGGCAGAAAGGAGGCGTCAGCCAGAAATATGAAGATAAGTATATGAAAGGTATCTCAGATATTGAGCTATCACAGGAAGCAAAGCGACTGTTTGCAGACGCTAATGTCACCAACGACGACAAAAGAGTAATTTTAACCAAACTTTTTGAAAAGATCAGCCTGAAAGACAGTATCGTATCTGTTACGTACACCAAGTTAGCGCAGGCTATCGCACTCAGAAGTGGTCAAACAAAGGAGATTTTAGGATATGCACAATAACCCTAACCAAACCAACCAAAAAGACCCCGCCGACGGGGGTCTTGATGGCAACTGGGATATTCCAGAAGCTATTCGTCTTTTATGGTGCGCGAGAGAGGACTTGAACCTCCACGTCCCGAAGGACACTAGCCCCTCAAGCTAGCGCGTCTACCGATTCCGCCACTCGCGCATGAGGTAACGGGGGTTATTATAGCATATGTAGCCCCGGTGTTCTACTGGTCATTATCTTGGTCACGAGTCGCCTCGAGCTCTTCCGCAATTCGGGCTAGCTCAAGAGCAAGTTGCGCTTCCGCGGACATCTCTTCTTCAGGATCTTTGGGCATTTCACCACTCATACGTCATTCCTTTGCTTATCTAGCTGTGCGGCGGTGGCGCTTCGGCCGAGTTGTCCAGGAATAAACGCCAAATATTGCCACCGCTAGCCACACCACATTCAATAACGCATTCGCATACGCCAATTTATGCAGGCTGTACACCAGTAGCAATCCCGTGGCAGTTAGGTTGGTGAGGTGATATTTGAGTGAAATCTGCGACCAGTGCTGCGTGGTTACCATCAAGTAGGCAAACACCAAGCACGCCGCTCCCACAAACCCACATGCATCAATTAACACGCTCATCTTATGACCGCGGTAGGTGGTCGCTGAGGTGCGCCAGATTGTAATCGCTTCGCAGAAGGGCCATGGCCTCGGCCTTGCTGGAGTTTACCTTCACCCCTGGGTTTAAGATGTTGTGAGGGTCGAAGATGGCTTTGACCTGCTGGAACAGCGTATAAATTTCTTTGCCATAAAACTCTTCGAGGTATGGCCCGCGCAAACGTCCATCGCCATGTTCAGCTGACATGTTGCCACCAAGGGAAGCGACTAAGGCGTAATATTCATCCATTAATTTGAAGATTTTTTGGCGATCGCCTAACTTGGCCAAATCCAGAAATGGCTGCATATGCAGGTTGGCATCGCCGGCGTGACCCCATAAAGAAACCTGCAAATGATGCTTGGCAAACAGGGCGTACACCGCGCTCACATAGGTTGCAAACTGGGCTTGAGGTACAATACCGTCTTCGATAATCGGCAAAGCCTTGGCACCATTTTCCTCACCTTGCCAAATAGCGGTTGCCGCACCGTGGCGAATATCCCAGACTCGTTCTTGTTCATCCAGATCAGAGGTTTCTTGCCAGGAGTGGGCCAGTTTGCCAAAGATTTTACTCGCCTTTTTGGCCAGTTTTTTGCGAGTCCGATCCGAGGCGTCATCAAATTCAGCGAGCAAAAGAAAGGCTGGGAATGGTGCTTCCAAAATACCTTTAAGCTTGGCCGGGTCATGTTCTGCCAAAAAGGTCAGCACATGCTTGTCCACGATTTCCAAAGCGCTAGGATGCAAGCTGGTGAGCTGCTCGATCGCCTCGCTGGCCTGCTCGAGCGTTTCGAACTGGCCAACCAGCAGCGTTTGCTCTGGGTTATATGTTTCGACGTCCAAGGTTGCTTCGGTAATAAAGCCGAGCGTTCCCTGCGCGCCTACAAAAAGCGGGGTCAGATCAAACGAACCGTCTTTTTGCTTGACCTCGGTCAGCGCGTAACCAGACGAATTTTTGGTGGTTTGTGGTCGCTGGGTCAAATCTGCCAGAAGCGTCGCGTGATCGGTTAGCAAATTATCGAGTTGGCGATAGATCTCGCCTTCCAGATCGGTCTGGCCTTTTTTGCGGTTCAGCTCGCGTTTGCTGAGGCGCTTGGTTTCGATAACATCACCATTGCCGAGCACCACCTTAAGTTCCTTCACAAACCGTCGGGTCGCACCATACTTTACCGACTTTTCGCCCGCCGCGTTGTTGGCAACTGCGCCGCCGATGCTGCAATAATCGATCGAGGCTGGATATGGCGGCAAGAAGAGACGGTGGCTAATCAGTATATCTTGAAGCGTCCGATAATTCATACCAGGCTGCACGCGCACAAAACCTTTGCTGGCATCGAGTTCTAGCAGACGGTCCATGTGAGCCGGAAAGACAATGCTCATTCCTCGGCCAATCGCCGCGCCACCTTGGTCGGTGCCGTGGCCACGAGCGGTCAGCGGGAGTTTGTGGCCTTTTTCGGCTAGCTGCCATGCAAACCGCGCCAGCTTTCGAACGTCAGTGGCGTTTTTGGGATAGATCACCACTTGCGGCATCATCTCAAACACACTGCCATCTGTCGAAAAATATCGCCGTACCGACGGCGTCGTCACCACCTCACCACTTAAATGTTGCTGCAAGTAGGTCGCCACTTTGTTCATGTTGTGTTACTTCACCTTACCCTTTTACGCTTACGCTCTACTATATCGTTTGGGGCGTTGCAAAGCAATCTAAGTCTTGCGCTGTAACTCGGTTACTGTCTGCTATAATTTAGGACTATGAATCGCAAAGCTCCTCGGGTAAGCGTGATTATCCCTGTCTACAATGGCGCAAAATACGTGGCTGAATCAGTGGCAAGTGTGCTTGCGCAAACTTATAGAGACCTCGAGCTTATTGTGGTTGATGATGGTTCGACCGATGAGACTCAGAAGGTTCTTGCGCAATTTGGCAGCAAAATCACCGTCATCACCCTTCCTCATACAGGCGTGAGTTACGCTCGGAATCAGGGTATTGCAAGCAGCACGGGCGAATTTATTGCAATGCAAGATTGCGACGACCTGTGGGAACCTTCTAAACTCAGCGAGCAGATTGCCTACCTGGATGCTCACCCCGAGATGGGCTTGGTCTATTGCTATAGCACCAATTTTACCGGCAAAGATGCGGGCAACGTGGCGCTGGTCAAAAAGCTTGATTTTGAGGGCGACATCTTTGTGGATCTGGTGACCAAAAATAGCTTTGGCAGTCCAACTACTCTGTTTAGAAAGGTCGCGCTAGACCAAGTTGGCCTCTACGATGAATCGCTGATTGCCATGGAGGATTACGAGTTTAACCTTCGCTTTAGCCGCAAATACAAAATCGGACGGGTGGCCAAATCGCTCGTGCGGCGACGCATTCACCCTGATAGCTTTTACTCCTGCGGGTACGATAACCAGTATATCTATCAGCTGCCGGTGTTTGAAAAGTTGCTTGACGACCCCGAGGTGACTCGCCTTCTTCACACCACCAAGCGAGTGTTTATGACGGCATTTATTTTGAAGTTTGTGTACAAAAATCTATACGACCAAAATATCGATGTGATTGCCGCCAAGCTGGCCGACCTCAAGCGATATTCACGGCTTCATTTTGTGCTGGCCAAAATTCTGGTGGCGTTCGAGATTAAAGCACCCCTGCTTTGGCAGCGTCTGCTTCCTGAGTTTGCAGTGTGGCATGCTGATGTGGCGCATAAAGCTGCCTTGTTCAAAGCGCGAACTGCATAAAGAAATTTAAAGCGAGCTGGCTGACAAACTAAAACCAGGCCGTAAAGACCTGGGCTTAGTTTGGTGGGGATGAGAGGACTTGAACCTCCACGAGCCGAAGCTCACTAGCTCCTGAAGCTAGCGCGTCTACCAATTCCGCCACATCCCCGTGAATGGTAACGGGGCTATTATACCACTGTTAATGGGGTAAAAGAAATAGCTTAGTGTGTGGCAATTGCCTGGCGATTTTCGGCCGTCCAGTCGGTGATATTGGTGAAGCGATCCACTGGGTCAACCAAGGTGTGTGCCTGGAATCCGCTCACGCTCGACCGAAAGGCATATCCATAGCCTGGCTGATACAAAGCGACTGCGGGATCGTCGGCCACCCATTGGTCCAAGAACGCCGTGTATTTGGCAGCTCGCAAGGTTGGATTGATACGAGTGCGTCCGCCTTCGAGCGCTTCATCGGCCCGTTGGGAACGGTATTCAGAAAGGTTGAGACCTTTTTCGACCGCTTGCGAGGAATGCCAATAGGCAAACACGTCCGGGTCCTGGCCAATTGCCAGTTCGTATAACAAGATGTCGTAGTTGTGGGGAATGATCACGTTTTGCTGAAAGTCACTTGGTTTGATAAGACTTGTGTGGATCGTGATTCCCAAGCTCTGCCATTGGCGTTGCAGTTCGGCCGCTACAATTGGATATTCGTCGCTACTACTGGCAACCAAGTTGAGCTCAAGCGGCTTACCATCCTTGTGACGCACCCCCGAAGCATCCTTAACCCATCCAGCTTGATCCAATAAAGCGCCAGCCTGAACCTGATTGTAGCTGGAGACATCCAGCGCAGGATTGTAGCCAATTTGGCCCTTAAGGAGCGGCAGGTTAATCGGCGTAAACCAATTATCGAGTTTTTTAAGTAACGTAGTCTTGTCTGTGGCAAGCGTCAGCGCTTGGCGAACGTGAATGTCTTGTAGTTCAATCTGTGATGTCTTAAAGAACGCGAAGGTCGCATGCTGCAATGGTGCGTTAAACCGCTGCACTCCTTGGGCTTTCAAGCTGGTCAGCTCAGCCGGGCGTAATCCGCCAGCCGCCGAGATCTCGTGATTGCGAAAGGCATCAACCATGTCGTCGTAATTTTGATATGCCTCCACGACAAAGCGATCCGGCTTGGCTTGGCCGCCGTAAAAGCCAGGATTGCGCACCAGTTTAACTTCTTCGTGATTCTGAAAAGCGCGCGCCTCTTGAAAGCTGAACGGTCCATCCCCAACTGTGGGTTGAAGGTTGAAGCTCGAAGTGCGCAGCTGATATGCCGGCGTATCACCCAGAATATGTTGCGGAATAATGCCCAAAGTCAGCGAATACGGGAACGGCGGGAACGGCGAAGGAAGCGTAAACCGTACGGTTGTTGGGTCAAGCGCCTGAACACTCACCCCCCGCCAACTGCTTTCCAGCGGCGAGCGAGTTGCCGGATCTTGAATGGTGTGAACTGTGTAGACCACATCGTCGCTGCGAACCGGAGTGCCATCTTGCCAACGGGCGTCGGCCCGCAGTGTCACGGTATATACCTTGCCAGTCTCATCCGCGTTCCACCCAGAGGCCAAATCGCCGGTGAGGTTGTTGCTGGCATCGTACTTCAGCAGCCCACTAAATAGTAGATGCGAAACGGTTGCTTCAGCTTCGGAACTGGCAAACATGGGATTAAAGTTTTCCGCTCGGCCCACTACACCTTCGCTATATACGCCGCCAACTGCTGGAATACTCACTTTATAAAAACCGTCTAGCGCTTTGGTCTGTTGGATAACCCCAATCGAGATAGCCATCACCACAATCAGCCAGATGAGGGCTTTTTGGCCAACATCACGAAAGTTAGCCCAACGGCGCACCAAATACTTTTGCGCATGTGAGACTGTCGCTTGTTCGATCTCTTCAAGGCGATCTTTAATCGTCTCAGAGGGATTGTCGGGAATTTTTGGTTTTTTAAATGAGAGATTCATACGTCCTGAGATCAGCCTCGGACAAGGCCCACTACCAACGAGACAACAAAGATGACGGCAACAATCACGGTAATCTCATGCAGGGTTTTGTCCGTACCGCGGCGGGTAGTGTACAGCTCGCTACTTGCACCAAAGCCAGCACCAAGCGAAGCGCCGCGTTGTTGCACCAGAATCAAAAGGATCATAAGTGCGGCAGAACCAATAGTAATAAATTTGAGGGCAAGTTGCATAATCAGTAATTTCTCTTTAAATCTAGAATGTGTGTCAATGTATAGTTTATCAGGCCAATGATCAGTCCGGCAAGTATTGCGCTGCCAAAGCCCATCGAGAGTCCAGGCGACAATGCCGCTGCCACGTACACCATTATGCCATTTACCACGACCATAAAGAGGCCGAGCGTAATAAGGATAAAGGGCAGCGAAAGAATCACGAGGATTGGCTTGAGGATGACATTAATCACCGATAAGATAAGCCCTGCAATTAAAATAACCGACAAATCACCGTCGTAATCGATTGAACCAATCAATCGCACCGCAACCCACAGACCCAAACTATTCAAAATCCAGCGCAGGACAAAATATATAAACTGTTGTCGAACATTCATTGCACACACAGTATATCATTTTTTACCTCAGGCATCCTTATGAAGTTGCTGCCAAATGAGCGTGGCCTTAGCAGCACCGAGTACTGATTCTAACTGAGGTAATTGCGCCGCTTTTACTCCCCGCAAACTTCCAAAAGAAGTGATGAGTTTACGACGAGTGGCTGGCCCCACGCCTGGAATATCGTCAAGTTCACTGGCTGTCTGACCTTTGCGCTTCAGGTGGGTGTGATAGCTCACCGCAAAGCGATGCGATTCATCCCGAATACGTTGCAGCAACTTCACAATATGCGAGTCTTTGGGCAAAAGCACCACATAAAACTCTTCATTCTCGGTAATATACGCTTCTGGATACACGCCGGGCTTTAAGCGAATGGCAGAATCTTTGGCAATCACAATCTCTTCCAGGCGCTTCGCCAGACCAATGGCCGGAATCGCTTGCCCTTGCTCGTGCAGCGCCGCCAAGGCCGCCTGCAGCTGACCCTTCCCGCCGTCAATTAACAGGAGTGCTGGAGTTGGCCAATCGGTATGTTTGCCACTGAAGCGACGCGAAATCACTTCGTGCATGTGCGCAAAGTCGTTGTTGCCAGGAATCTGCATTTTAAACTTGCGGTACTGTGCTTTGTCGGCAATGCCATTCGTCGCCACCACCATACTGGCCACATTATTGGTGCCTTGCATGTGACTAATATCATAGCCTTCGATTCGCCGCGGCACTGCGGGTAGACCCAACAATTCTTTGAGCCCGCTCAAGGCCTTGTCTTTGCTTACATCCATAAATTCGCGATCGCCAAATATAATTTGCTTGCTCAATTGTCGCAAATTATATATCTGGTTGCGGAGCGACGCTGCCAGCTCGTACTGGTGCGCTTTGGCGGCTGTTTTCATTTCGCTCTCAAGCTGGGTAATCAACTGCACACGCTCACCCCTCAGATACATAATCAGTTTACGTAGCGTCTTTTTGTATTCTGCTGATGAAACTTTTTGCTCCTCTACCCCAGGACATAACCCCAAATGGTACTGCAAACAGACGCGCCGCGGCATAGTCACATGCGTGGAATACGGAAACACTCGGCGCAAATATCGCAACGCTTTTTTAACCGCCCAGCCGTTATAGTATGGCCCAAAATATTCTGCTCCATCGTCCATCGGTTGGTGCGTAAAACTGAGGTAGGGATAAGGATCACGCATATTCAAGCGCACAAAAATCTGGCTTTTGTCGTCGCGAAGCAGTATGTTATATCGTGGCTTATAGCGCTTGATCATTTCACTCTCCAAAAAGAGCGCATCGATCTCCGACTCTACCGTAATCCAGTCAATATCCGCAATCTCGGCCACCAACGCTTGGGTTTTTGCATCTAGCTCACGCGTTTTCTGAAAGTATTGCCGGACTCGGTTCCGCAGTACCGCGGCCTTGCCCACATAAATAATCTCGCCAGCTGCTGATTTATGAAAATAGACACCTGCCGAGGTGGGCAATTCTTTTAATTTTTTGGTCACCGCATCGGTCATAGAGATAATTATAAACTATTTTACAGATCCGATTGGCGGCAGCGAAAGACCAGGGTACAATATGAAAATTAAGAAAGGTACCTATGGCTGAATTAGATACTTCATCTGGAGAAAATCTTACTGCATCACCAACGGCGCTCGCCACACAGATTCTGGAGAAAATTTCCGAGGGCGTGACGCCGGGCGATGAAACATTCAGTGATCTCTTTAGGCAGCTCGATCAAAACACGCTGGCTCCTTTTCAAGAGCAAGCCGAAGCGCACCTGGCAGTGATGCGGGGCGCACTTGAAGCTTTTTTGCAGCACACCGATGGCAGTGAGGCAGAAAAAGCTTGGGGAGTAAACATGCTCCGTATCGTTCCTGCTCAAGGCGACGTGATGCTGCAAAAAGTTCTGCCGGGCCAACCTCGAAGTCCTCAAAAAGCAGGCTACTCCTTTATGACCCGTGGTTTGCAGGAATACAGCGAAGCAATTATGGGTCGTCTGAGCGGCGATGCATCTAACCATGAGGCTTCGGATAATCTCTTTCTTGGATTGGAGGAAGCGAGGAGTAGGCTTGTGGATTCTGGTCAAGAAACGGAGTACATCTTTGGCGCCAGTCACTACGTCCGAGCATTGGCCGCCAGGGGCTATCATGACATAATCGTAGTCGATATGGCCAAAGATGTCCTTGTCCAAAATAGAGAGATCGGAGCGCTTTCCGATCTCGATGCGGGCGTAATGATTGGTCTGGTTGAGATGCTTGAACCAGACGAGCGCGAAAAAGAGAGCTTCTTCTACGGCTATCTTCTCAGTTTGGAATCGCTAGAATTGACCGAAGGCGAGATGGTGCGCCTTGCTACTGAAGTCAGTTTGCTCTGCCCAGACGCATAGCCGGTATAGGCTCTACACGCTTGCAAGTTGCGCCGCACAAGCAGCGGTGCAAGTGTCGTTATCTGTCCGGCACTCTTCGCAGATGAGCACTAGGTTGTTGCAGCTTTTGAGCGCACAGTTCTCGTAGTTGCTGGTGCTATTCTGACAGTGAATGCACTCACCAATCGTGGTGGCGTTTTCCGAAAACTCGAGCTTCATCCGCCCATCAAACACGTAAAGCGACCCTTCCCACAATCCTTCATCTTTGTATTTTTCGCCGTACTTTACGATACCACCATCCATTTGGTAGACCTCGCTAAAGCCGCGCTTTTTCATCAGCGCGCTCAATACT
Organism: Saccharimonadales bacterium (SeqCode); assembly: GCA_035480055.1. Classification (GTDB taxonomy): domain Bacteria; phylum Patescibacteriota; class Saccharimonadia; order Saccharimonadales; family DASZAF01; genus DATIIB01. Next base: position 132,798 of record DATIIB010000006.1, on the reverse strand, counting down.
TCACAGCGCACGCCAGCGGTGCAATAGGTAACCACGGGTTTATCCTTAATGTCGTTATACTTGCCGCTTTCGAGTTCTTTGACAAAATCCTTGGTGGTTCGTGTGTCGGGAACGACCGCGTTTTTGAACTTGCCGATGGCTGCTTCGTACGCATTGCGACCATCAAAAAAGATAACGTCCTCACCGCGTTCTGCAACGAGTTGCTGCACTTCTTCGGGTTTCAGGTGCTTGCCGCCGCCAATCACCCCGCCTTCGTCCACTTCTAATTCACCAGGTGCACCAAAGCTCACGATCTCATCGCGAACCTTAATGCTCAGCTTGGGGAAATCATCGCCTGTCCCATCGCTCCATTTAAAAACGGTCCCTTTAAAAAGCTCGTACTGTTTGGTGGCCTTGATGTACGCCTTCAGCGCTTCCATGTCGCCGCCGAGTGTACCATTGATGCCATGCTGCGAGATGAGTACTCGGCCACGCAACTGTAAATTCTCGGCCAGTGCTTTTTGCCACAGCTTAATAGCCTCGGGATCACTGAGGGGTGCAAATTTGTAATAAATGATGATTTTCTGCATAAACAACAGGATTATACCAAAAAACAGCTTGTTTTTACAGATGGACAGGTAGTATAATCAAAAAATTATGGCCATAAAGGCCCGCTGATGGAGAGCACGATAGTCGAGGTGGCTATCCGCTGTAAACAAACAATTTTCTAAAAAAGTAAAGGTGCGTATGTCAACACATTGGCAGACTTTGTCTATTTATGTTCGCGAAAGTCGGCGACATCCTAAGCAACTCCTCGGCGTATTTACGCTGTGGCCACTCGGCGTCATATTGCAGGATTTGATGCTGCCCTTGATCGGTTCGCAAGCGATCAACAAGCTCGTCAAACTCTATAACCACGGCGTCACCGCCAACTATTGGCACTACTTTACGCCCTATTTGGTGCTGTTTTTGGCCACAGGGCTTCTGGGGCAACTAATTACTTCATGCGCGCTGCTGATTATGTCTCGGCTGCAAACTTCTGGAAGACAACATCTTGAACGCCAAGTCTTTACCAAATTGTTGTTGCACAGTATGGATTTTCACAATAACAACTTCAGCGGTTCACTCGTCAACCAAGCAAACCGCTTTACTAATGCGTATGTCGGTCTCAGCGATGTCTTCACTATCAGCTTTATGAATCTTTTGGTGAAATCTGTTATTGCGATCGCCATCATCGCCTTCTTTGCGCCAACCATTGCGCTCGCCATGTTTCTGTGGGCAATTGTCTATGTCTGTTTGAACGTCTACCTTACCAAAAAACGCATCCACCTTTCCAAGACCGCGGCTGAAGCCGATAGCGTGCTCACCGGCTACTTGGCGGATGCCATGGGTAATCTGGGGGTGATTAAGTCGTTTGCCGCAGAGAAGCACGAGCAGGCTACCTACACCGATAAGTCACGCGATCGCGGCCGTAAGAAGCTGGCAGCCTGGACCAGAGGCATCAAAAACGGACGAATTATTGCCGTCATGATGATCTTGATTCAATTTATTGTATTGGTACTTTCCATTTATGCCTTGATGAGTCGGCGGATCCAGCTCGGGACACTCCTGATGATTCAGGTGTACCTCGCGCAACTCATGGGCGCCCTTTGGAATTTGGGGAGCATTACGCGCACAGCGGAGCAGCATCTCTCTGACGCCATAGAGATGACCGAGATCCTTAATACCCCACTTGGCGTCAAAGATCCCGCTACTCCCGAAAAGGTCCAGATTACCGAGGGGGCCATCGCGTTCCAAAATATGACTTTCCGGCATGCCGACGCCCACAAAGAGAACACTCTTTTTACCAACTTCGACCTTACGATCGCTCCGGGCGAAAAAGTCGGGCTGGTTGGGCATTCTGGATCGGGCAAAACTACCTTAACCCGTTTGCTGCTCCGTTTTGCAGACATTAACCAAGGCCAGATTTGTGTTGATGGTCAGAACATTGCGCATATTCGCCAGGACGATCTGCGTGCGCGCATTGCGTATGTGCCGCAAGAACCACTACTCTTTCACCGAACACTTCGCGAAAACATTGCCTACGGTCGGCCCGAAGCAACTGACGAAGAAGTTGAGGCCGCCGCGCGCAAAGCGCATGCGACAGAGTTTATCAATAAACTTCCCTTAGGCTACAAGACGCTCGTTGGCGAACGAGGTGTCAAATTGAGTGGCGGACAACGGCAGCGGATTGCGATTGCCCGGGCTATCCTAAAAGACGCGCCTATTCTCCTGTTAGACGAAGCGACCAGCGCCTTGGACAGCGAAAGCGAAAAGCTCATCCAAGCCGCGTTGTGGGAATTAATGAAAGGCCGCACCGCAATTGTCATTGCCCACCGCCTGAGCACTGTGCAAAAGATGGATCGCATTCTGGTGCTCGAGAATGGCCAGATTGTGGAGCAAGGCACGCACAAAGCCCTTCTCAAAAAGAAGGGCGTATATGCAGAACTGTGGACTCACCAGTCTGGTGGGTTTATCGAAGAGTAAGCTAGTCCTTCTTGGCTGCTTCGCCTTCAGTTTTCTCGCTTGATTCTTCACCTTCTTCAGCGCCATGCTCAGCAGCCACTTCAGATTCGTCTTCTGCGTCACCACCGGCAGCGTCGTTGGCAGCGGCAAGTGCAGCTGGCTCAACCGCCGAGACGATCTGCTGCGCGGTATCGCTCAAGATCGTCACACCCTCAGGTGCCACAATATCGCCAACCGTACGGTGGTCGCCCGCATCGGTGAGATCGACAATCGAAAGTTCAAGAAATTCTGGCAGGTCACGCGGAAAGGCTTCGATCTGCACAGTATCAACGTTTTTAATTAAGACGAGGCCCGCCTTTTCGGCTGCACTTTCGCCCTCACCGATCAGATGAATCGAAACCTCGGTCTGTACCTTCTCGTTTTGTTTGACGATGTAAAAGGCAATGTGCTGCAGCTTGCGCTTCACCGGCTCAATGTCGACGCGTTTGACCATGGCCAAGCGCTTTTTGTCGCCAATGTGCAGCTCGATTGGACTGTGTTTGCCCACTTTGTGGTAGGCTTTGGCGATGTCGGTATACGGCGCCTGTAATGTCTGGGAGTCAAGGTTGTGACCATAGACAACTGCAGGGACAAAGCCATTGGTGCGCATCTTTCTCGCTGCCCGGCTGCCGGTGGCGGTGCGTTCTTCAAGTGTCAGTATAGTCGTCTCTTGCATGAATCCTCCTTACGAACTGTGTGACTTAATTATACCAGACCTCTGGAATGATCCGTGCTACAATACGAGGGATGACTTTCGGATTTGATCTTACAGATGTGATCAAAGCCATTGGCCTTATTGGTGTCATGGCTATTATTTTTGCTGAGTCCGGACTTTTGGTCGGATTTTTATTCCCTGGGGACAGCTTGTTATTTACTGCCGGCATTTTGGCCAGCCAGCATCTCCTTAATGTGAACATTCATGTACTGGTGATCCTACTCTTTTTGTCAGCTGTCTTTGGCGATAGCGTTGGGTACGCGTTTGGTCGGCGTGTTGGTAAACGCATCTTCAGAAGGGAAGAGTCGTTGCTGTTTCACCCCGAGAATATCCGCCGTGCCGAAGCCTTTTACGAACGACATGGTGGCAAGACGATCATCCTTGCTCGATTTGTTCCAATGGTTCGCGCCTTTGCGCCAATTGTCGCTGGCGTCGGTCGTATGAAGTATCGCAAATTTGTGGCCTTCAACTTTGTGGGCGGCTTTTTGTGGACCGCCAGCATGACCTACTTGGGCTATATCTTGGGGACAAAAGTTCCAAACATTGACCACTACGTGCTGCCAATCATCGGCTTTATTATCGTCATCTCCCTTGCCCCACCTGCCATCCACCTTTTAAAGGACAAAGAAAACCGTACTCGAGCCCGAGCTGGCTTAAAAAATCTTCGTAAGCGCAAGATATTCTAGCGCTGGTTTATAGTTTTTCAATCTCGCGTTGGACAAGTTCACGAAGAATTTCGGCTTTGGTCTTGCCGGTTTTGAAGGCAGCACTGCGCAGGTAGTTATAAATTTGGCGGTCAATGAAAAAGTTAAAGCGCATATCTTTGGTGGCGATATCATTGTCGTTTAAGAATTGCTGTATCGCCCCGACCGCTTCGTCATCGTTTGCGTAGGAGAAACGAGCCACCCACGCTTCGGTAAGCCCTTCCATAAAAGTATCACCTGCGGCTGGCTGGTTATTCAATAGCAGCAGCGGCTTCTTTTGTTGCACTGCCACTGCGCACAAATAGCCAACTTCAAAACTCTCTTGGCTCACTTCGGCGATCACGGCGTCTGACTTGGCGATAGCCTCAATATCGGTTGGTGCTTTGCGCGACGTGCCCGTGCCCGCAGTGGTGTTGGCAAACACATGACCAGAGGCTTCGATTGTACGTAACACCAGTTCTAGAAAAGGAGTATTCTTTTCTGCAGTAGGTCGTGAGGTTATAAAGTGAACTCGCATATTCAGTACTTTTATTTTACCATATCCCTCTCTTGTCGCCCAGAGGTAGCCAAAAATAAGCATTGAAAGTTATAAAAAGATGTGTGTATGATGTGTGTATAGATAGTTGTAAAAAGTTATATAGCGAGGAACCATAATGCAGCGTCCACTCACTCAAATTGGTAGCCAGCCGCACACCAGAAAAAGTTCTTTAATCGCGTGTACTTCCCAACTACACGAGCTCGACATTGCCGTCACCGATCCAATCGACATATCAACATCTTCCAGCCCTTGGGCGGCTTACGAAAGCGAACTGCACTTCTACGATTCGATCAGCCGCAGTTCATTTCATATTGTATGGAACGAGGATGGCGAGATTACTGCCGCACTGGCGCTACAGATTTTGCATGCGATGGCTAAATCTAAACCAATCGTTCTGGTTAAAAAGCCGATCTTTCACCCAGAGGTGGATGCCTTTACTCGCGAAGTGATCGTGGCGCACATAAAAGACATGACCATTGCCAATTTGCCAAAGCTGGAAGCTGCAGAGCTCAATTTTATTCTCAAGAACCTTAGCCAGCAGGATTATTCCCTAAGTGCGCACGAACTCACGCTCATTAGCTCGCGAGTCAAAGCATCCTTTCGCCGCCTACTTGAACAAGCCAAGAGTGAGCTGGGCGCGCCCCACCTCGAGTACGCCACAAAGTAATTACTTGTTGAGCAGTTTTTGTAAGTAGTGGCCTGTGTACGAGGCTTTGCTTTTAGCTACCGCTTCTGGTGTGCCCTCCGCGACCACTTGGCCGCCGCCCTCGCCGCCTTCGGGACCCATATCGATGAGCCAATCGGCGCTCTTAATAACGTCTAAGTTGTGCTCGATGATCACCATACTATTGCCGGTATCAACCAGCGCTTGCAAGACGTGGAGCAGTTTTTTCACATCCGCGCTGTGGAGGCCGGTGGTAGGCTCATCCAAAATATAGAGTGTCTTGCCAGTTGCCCGCCGACTCAGCTCGCTGGCCAGTTTGATGCGCTGCGCTTCGCCACCACTCAAAGTTGTGGCAGGCTGGCCAAGTTTAATATATCCCAAGCCGACGTCTTGGAGGGTCTGCATTTTGCGAGCAATGCTCGGGATGTTCTCAAAAAAAGTCACCGCTTGCTCAACCGTCATTTGCAACACGTCGGCGATCGTTTTGCCCTTGTAATGAATCTCGAGCGCCTCACGGTTATAGCGTTGGCCCTTGCACTCTTCGCACTGCACGTACACGTCGGGCAAAAAATGCATTTCAATCTTAATGATCCCATCGCCTTGGCAATTCTCGCAACGGCCGCCCTTGACGTTGAAGCTAAAGCGTCCAGCCTTGTAACCGCGGACTTGAGCCTCGGACGTGTTGGCGAATAATTCGCGCACCGGGGTAAAGACTCCCGTATAGGTCGCGGGGTTAGAACGAGGCGTGCGACCGATGGGCGATTGGTCGATGACAATCACTTTATCAAGATGAGAAATACCTTCAATATCGTCATGATGCCCAGCTACTTCACCAGCTCGATGTAAACGGCGGGCGAGTTCTTTGGCAAGGATGTCATTCACCAACGTTGACTTGCCCGAACCGGACACGCCCGAAACGACGACCAGCTTGCCAAGCGGAAGCGTGACATCCAAATTGTGCAGATTGTGCTCGCGGGCATTTCTGATAACCAATTGTTTGCCGTTACCTTTGCGACGCTTTTTGGGAACAGCGATTTTTTCCGTACCCGCTAAGTATTTACCCGTGATGCTCTTGGGGTCTTTGGCTACTTCGGCCGGTGTACCCTGAGCAACTACCTTACCACCATGGACGCCCGCGCCGGGACCAATGTCGATGAGGTGATCAGCGCTTTCGATGGTTTCTTCATCGTGCTCTACCACGATCACGGTGTTACCCAGGTCGCGCAGATGCTTCAGGGTAGCGATAAGCCGAGCATTGTCGCGTTGGTGCAAGCCAATGCTTGGTTCGTCCAAGACGTACAGCACGCCCATCAGGCCAGAACCGATCTGGGTAGCCAGTCGAATGCGCTGCGCTTCGCCACCACTCAGAGTGTTCGCGCTGCGGGCCAGCTCCAGGTAATCCAAACCAACGTCTTGCAAAAAGCTCAAGCGGGCCGTAATCTCTCGGAAAATCTGCTTGGCAATAAACTGCTCTTTATCGGTCAGTTGAATGTGGGCAAAATATTCTACCGCATCTTTTACCGACAAACGGGCCACATCCATGATCGAAAAATCATGTACCGTCACCGCCAGCGCTTCGGGCTTGAGCCGGGCGCCTTTGCAGGTGCCACACTGACGCTCCCGCATGTAGCGTTCGATATCGCGGCGCACAAAATCGCTCTCGGATTCTTTGTAGCGGCGCTCCATGTTGGGAATAATACCTTCGAATGTTGCGTCAAACGAACGCCCCAAGCTGAGTGGAATCTTGTAACTACGCGCGCCCGTGCCATACAGCAAAGCCTGCAGCTGCGTTTCGTTGAGATTTTTAAGCGGCGTATTGGTGTCAAACCCTTGCTCGCTAGCCATCACCGCCACCTTTTTCATGTACCATGTGTCGTAGCGCATGCGATTCCATGGACGAATTGCGCCCTCTGCAATCGTCAGGTTGGGGTTAAGAATCATCTCGGGGTCAACTTCCAGCCGAGTGCCCAAACCGGTGCAGACTGGACATGCTCCATGCGGCGAGTTAAAGCTAAAGAGGCGCGGTTGGAGTTCGGGAATTGCAATATCAGGATGGTCAACGCAGGCGTAGCGTTGTGAAAACAGTTTTTCTTCTTCGGTATCAGCATTAATGACGGTCACCACGCCATCACCTACATCCAGCGCTTGCTCAATGGACTGGGCGATGCGCGTTTGGTTTGCTGCTTCGTTAACGACACGGTCAACAACTACATCAATGCTGTGTTTGTATTTTTTGTCCAGGTCAGGAAATTCTTCCAACGTATAGATCACGCCGTCCACACGCACGCGGGCAAAGCCTGCTTTGCGATACTGTGCCGGAATATGCGCAAACTCACCTTTTTTGTCCACGACCACTGGCGCCAGGATCATCAAACGGGCGGCTTCGGGAAGTTGCATCACCTTGTCAACAATCTGTTGGATGGTCAGACGCTGCACCGGTTTGCCACAAATTGGACAGTGCGGCACGCCAATACGCGCAAAAAGTAATCGCAGATAGTCGTAAATTTCGGTCACCGTGGCCACGGTTGAACGCGGATTGCGGCTGGTCGACTTTTGATCAATGCTAATCGCCGGGCTCAGGCCATCAATCTGGTCGACATCTGGCTTTTCCATGAGTCCCAAGAATTGGCGAGCATAGCTGCTGAGGCTTTCCACATACCGGCGCTGGCCTTCGGCATAAATGGTATCAAAAGCTAAACTCGACTTTCCCGAGCCGCTTAGCCCTGTGATAACCACTAATTTTTCGCGCGGAATTGCCACGTCGACATCTTGAAGGTTATGTTCCCGGGCACCTCGAACAACTATCTCATCTGCCATAACCCATCTATTTTACAATGTTTGTTACATTTATGCGAGTAGGCAAACATGGGCCTAGACCTCTTCCGTACTTTATTGCATAATGTATGCTTATGCTCGAATCTTACATACCACCCGAAAACGATGAACCATCTTCTGCTCCAAATAGGACTCCCGATAGTGACCGCGGCGCGGCGCAACCAACAGTTGAAGATGAACAGGCTGAGCTAGCGGCTACTTTGCAGGCTACTGCTTGGTCGCCAGAGAGAATACTAGAGGCTGCACCGTCAGACGACTCAGAGACGCCAGATACTCCGGCCTCAGTATTTGATCGGTCGCCGACACCTCAACCCGATGCGGGAGAACAACCAGAAGAAACACCTGACCCTACCGACACAGGGAGCGGAAGCGGCCAAAAGCCACCTGAAGATAGTGGAAATGTCGCCGAAGGCGGTGATGAAGATGGGGATGGGGATCGTGATCCAGAATCAAATGATTCAGGAAAATCTTCTGAGGCACAGCCCGAAGACCTTTCACCACTCTTAGTTGAAGCGCACCGCCAGGTTGGCAATGCGGACGTGCTCATCACACTTGTTGAACCTACGCCGGACAACTACGCAGCAGTGGCTGAGAGCCTTAAAGACTGCGAGGTAGTCATACTTGAAGCGGTTGGCCGCACCGAAGAGGAGCGTCGCAAATCCGAAGCAAACTATACCGACGCACTTGCCGTAGGTGCGAATGCTGAAGAATACGAAGACTTGTTTGCGAGCGCAAAGGATCAGCAAGAATGGAGCCCAGCAGGTGTCCTCGCTCATTTAAGAGCGACTGGTAAAGCAGTACGATTCGCTGATATGAGCGAAGATGATCCTCGCTATCCAACTGCAGTTCAAGAGACTCATGCAACTATTGAGGAATGCATGCAGACCGTCAGACAGCTTGCGCCAGTGCCGCAAGCACGAGTGGCGCTTAAAGAGGCAGTCCACAAACAGGCTGAAGCCACTCGAGTAAGAGATACTCTGATGCAGCAACAGGTCCAAGAGATAGCCGCAGATTACGGCGCTCAAGAAACCGAAACCACAATTGGTATAGTTGCCGCCGCCAGTCGCTACAGGGCACTTGCCGGTCTCGGCCAAGAAGTCACGAGTGGGACGAAATCGGTCGCCCAGGAAGTCACTCCACACCTTTCTTCATTTGCCCGCGCAGTGCAGGCGACAATCGATGGGGACGCGGAGGGGGCAGCAGCGTACACTGACAGAGCGTTACTAGAATCGTACATGTCTACTTGGAGTGTCTCTGTCAGTCAAGAGAAGCAGTGGGAAGCACCACGGATCGCCAAGAAACTAGTGAATTATCTCAACGATGCCAGCTGCGAACAACTTCTCAGCCGTGTGGGCGAAGACCTTGCCGACCAAACACAATCTGTCGGAATAAATGCCCTCAAGGTTCAGCTCACTTTTAGGACAGCTTTTGAATCACTCATGGCTGGGTAAACTGCCTTTTGCAAGAACAGCATTTGACTTTATCCTCACTTCCCAGCACTATACTGACTGATGAAAGTTGCAATCCAAGGCCAACCCGCCTCGTTTCACGACCAAGCTGCTCGGCTGTTTTTTGGTGGCCAAAAAATTGCGACTATCGGCTTTGACACTTTTACCGAGACCTTTGACGCGCTTGCTGCAAAGCAGGCAGACTATGCGGTGGTTGCGGTTGAAAACTCCATTCATGGGGCGATCAATGAATCATATGATCTGTTGGACGCGCATCATTTATGGATTGCTGGCGAACAATATCTGCACATCGAGCAATGCTTGGTAGGCTTGCCAGGCGCCACTCCAGAAGACATTACCGACGTCTACACGCACTTTGCGGCACTGAGCCAATGCCGAGAATATCTCGATCAACACCTTCCAAGAGCCGCGCGGCACGTCCATCCTGACACTGCTGGTGCGGTTGCCGATATCAAGGCCTGGCAAAATCCGCACAACGCCGCGATTGCCAGTGCTTTTGCTGCAGCTCACTATAAGCTTCCAGTGCTTGCCGACCATATTGAAACAAATCACCATAACTACACCCGTTTTGCTCTGCTCAGCCGCACGCACCACATTCCGCCAAATGCTTCCAAGACAACGCTACTGTTACAATTCCAAAGCCACACCGGTGCATTGCACGAAGTTCTGGGAATTTTTGCCAAGCATCAGCTAAATCTGAGCATGCTTATCTCCCGCCCTATTATTGGCAAACCAGGCAAGTACCAATTCTACATTGATATCGATGCTTCTGCGGCTCGTCCGGACTTTACCCAAGCAGTCGAAGAGATCACGCGCCTTGGCTGTGTCATCCGGATACTCGGAAGTTACGCGCCACATAATACTTTAGAAGAGTTGGCCGACCTATAGCGCGTATACTAAAAGTATGAGAGGTCTCAAAGATATATGGCGCCGAACACCTCCACTCATCCGTAAACCGTTCATCTTTGCTGTGGGCGGCCTGATTGTGATTGTCGGGATTATCTTGATTCCCTTGCCCGGTCCTGGCTGGGCAATCGTGTTTGTGGGCCTGGCGATTTTAGCCACCGAGTTTGAGCTGGCGATGCGTCTCAAAATTACCACCCAAAACCGCCTTATCCGGGCCGCGCTGGCTGCAAAAAAGCGCGCAAAGCGCTTACGTAAAAAATAGTTTCACGATACTCTTGCAATTTTGGCCATTATATTCAAGAATGGAGTAAAAGGAATACGTGGAGCGAACGATGATGAAAAAGCGGCTACTTACCGTCTTTATTTTGACGATTTTAGGATTAACCCTCAGCGGCCACAGCCCGCTGCAATTGTTGGTCAACTTTATTGCGGCTGGTGCCGTGCCTGGCGTGCATCTGCTGGTAAGCCCGTATGTGATGTTTGGTCTCGCTCTTATCTGCGGGTTGGCAATTTTGATTATGCTGCCGCTGATGGACTTTCGACTTTCGCACCATCAGACCGAAGCTAAGGACGAAAAGCCGGTTAAATCGCTCAAGATGACCAGCCACACCCACCACAAACCTGCAAAAGCGCGCCGCCGTTTTACGCAGATCGAAGTATAGCGCTATTCGCTTGGGGCGACACTCTCTGCCCAAAGTTGGAGTTCGCGGAGCAAAAAGTGGTGTTGCTCTTCGGTAGTTTGGCTGGCGATACGGCTGAGCTGCGCAATAAACTTTGGCAAATCGGTTTGCAATCGCTCGGTACGGTAGGCCTCCCAAGCTTCGCGCTCGCTGTCTGACAAACTTTGCGGAAAGTTGCGAGCCTTATAACGAAGCAGAAGTTCTGTAAGCCGGGCATCGCGAAACTCTGGTTTAAAGTTGATGAGCGCTTTGGCATCGCTGGCCCGAATAGCGCTCATCAAGGTTTTGTCCTGATCGCCAATGAATCCATCGTACAAACTGGCATCCACATCTGCCGCTTTTGGCCATGCCCCATCGCGAGCAAAAACCTCGCTGAGTCGTTCGGCCAGACCAGAGGTCCGCAGCGTTTTCAGGTTGCGCTCAATCACTGCCAGATCAATTCCTAACCGCTCGCGGGCAGGTTCATCTAACACGCCGAGCGGCGCAATGGCCGGGCATTTGTTAAAGGCTAGCTCTTTGGCTGGAAGCGGCTTGAAGTTTTCAGCCAGACGTTGCTCTCGCGTGGCAAAGCGTGCTTGTTTCATCTCGGCGATAGAGGCATTCTTCCAGTCGTTTGGGTCATGTCGGAGATCGTAGACAATCGCCGTGCCTGGCCTGCTCCCCTCTGCTACCGGATAGGCAACAGTGGTATGCAAATGCTCTTTAGGGTATCGACCCGAAGTGTATACAAAAGGCTGCGGATTTTCCAAGCTCACCACATCACCCACGGCATGCTTCGTGCGGCAATCCAAAAGGTAGGTAAAAAGTTTTGGTTGCTTGGTTTTGATCAGCCGCGCCACGTCAATCAACGCAAAGACATCGCTGAGGGCATCGTGCGCGTTCTCGTGCGCTAAACCATTTCGAGCGGTAATTAATTCCAAGCGGTTGGTCGGATTGCCCTGATCATCGACTGGCCACTCAATACCTTCGGGGCGCAGTGCGCGAGTCATACGCACGACATCCAGCATATCCCAGCGCGAGCAGTTGTCCTTCCACTGCCATTCATAGGGGTCGTAGAAGTTGCGGTACAACACAAAGCGCATAAATTCGTCATCAAAACGGACGCTGTTAAAGCCCACGATGGTAGTGCCGGGAGTGACCACTTTGTCGTGCAGAATCTTTAGGAACTCTGCTTCGCTATAGCCTTCTTCGCGCGTTTTTTGCGGCGTAATACCGGTAACCAAAATGGCGCCTGGATCAGGCAGGACTTCATCACTCAAACTGACCAAGATGTTCACTGGCTCGCCAATGGGCCGAAGCTCCAGATCGGTCCGCTGGCCAGCAAACTGCATAATACGATGTAAGCGAGGATCAAGACCCGACGTCTCGAGGTCGTAAAAAAAGAAGGTGGGCGTTGAAGTAGTTTTCACCACCTTAGTGTAGCACTACTCTTGGCGCGCGTCGTGTGCTTCGTGCACAACTTGCTTCACAAGGCTCTCAAAGAGTGCGTCGCTGCGCAGCTCGGCAGAGTTAATAAACTTTACGTCAGTCACTCCTTTACCAAAACGCCACTGAGTATTTTTAGAAAGCTGCGCTTGGTACACAACCCAAAGTAGCCAAGCCTTCTTGCCTGGAAGATAAAAACTTTTTGTCAGCAATGGCTGACCAAATCTTACCTCGAGCCCCAATTCTTCAAACACTTCACGGCGCAAACCATCAGCTGGAGCTTCACCATGATCCAAGCCGCCGCCAGGCAAGCTCCATTCATCTTGATCTTCTTTGAGTACCAATACTTCACCCTCGTCGTTAAGAATCAACGCTTTTACCGAGACGCGGTAGAAGGTATTTGGATGGATGCTCGGCTGAGTCGTAGGCTTAATAATTAATCTTTCCATGCGAATCGCCAATAATGATCTGCTGGCCTGCGCGAATCTTTTGGCGCTCCAGTTCATGCATGATGCCCATTTTGCGCATAATATCGCGGAGGCGCTGCACGCCGGCTTCAGAATCAAAGTTGGTGCGAGCAGCAAATTTTTCAATCTTGGTGCCGGTCACTTTAAAGACGTCGCCCTCTTGAGTTACCTGCCATGCCTGTTCTTTAGCATGAGCGGCCAACTCAATCACTGGGACAGCATCGGCCTCTACGGCGGCTTCGACTTGAGCGGTTTGGCGCGTTACGGCAACCGCGCGTTCAGCTAGCCGAAGCAAGTCCTGCACGCCATCGCGGGTCAGCGAAGAAATAGTGAGAATATCTATGCCGGGCGTGACTACTTTCGCGAGCGCCTTCTTTTTCGCCGCGACAACCTTGGCATCAATGTGCTCAATTTTGGTAAGAGCGACGATCTCGGGTCGGGCAGTCAATTCCGTATTATAGGCCGCCAGCTCTTTACGAATAGTGGTGTACGCGGCCGCAACATCCTCGTTATATATGTCAATCAGATGCAACAATACGGCTGTCCGTTCCACATGACGCAGGAATTCATCGCCCAGGCCCTTGCCTTCGCTGGCGCCTTCGATGAGGCCTGGAATATCAGCAATCAACAGCGCATCATCATCAACCTTCGCAACGCCTAAGTTTGGCGTGAGCGTGGTGAACGGATAGTCAGCAATCTCGGGTCGGGCATTGCTAACCACAGACAAAAAGGTAGACTTGCCAGCATTTGGAAGGCCGAGCAATCCAACATCGGCAAGCAACTTGAGTTCCAAGGTGAGTTCAAAGGCCTGACCTTTTTCGCCAACCTCGGCCACCTTGGGTGCTTGACGAGTGGAGGAGATAAAATGAGCATTGCCGAATCCCCCATCGCCGCCTTGGGCAACAATTAAGCGTTGGCCGTCTTGAGTCAGATCCCCTACTGGCTTGCCGTCTTCAAAGACCATTGTCCCCACCGGGACAGCGACGATCAGATCTTGGCCATTCTTGCCATGCATTCGGCGCTTGCCGCCAGCTTGCCCGTTTTCGGCAGTGAGTTCTTGCTTGTAGCGAAAACGAATCAGGGTGTTCAAATCTTTATCGGCCTCGAATATCACATCGCCACCATCGCCACCATCGCCACCATCCGGGCCGCCTCGGTTAACGTATTTTTCGTGCCGAAAGCTGACGTTGCCGTTGCCGCCATCGCCCGCTTTTACCTGTACCAGAACTTTATCAACAAACATATCTGCCCCTATTGTAACAGAGAGCGCCTAGAGTACCGCTATATTCACTTTTTAGTGGATGAAATTATAGTTGCCAGCTTCGCCAGGCGTAAACGATCGGCCAGTCGCAGGAGGGCCCCAGTGCGAAAAGTTCATCTCCGAAACGGTCCAGGTGCCATCTGCGCCCACTGATTCAACAAAAGCAACGTGCCCAAAGCCTCCCCATCCGCCACCTGTTTGCATAATCGAGCCTACCTCCGGAGTGTGGTCAACGCGCATACCCATAGCACGTGCACCTTCTGCCCAGGTAGAAGCGTTACCCCAGTTGTTTGGAATAGGTTGACCGATAGCGGCGCGGCGGTTGGCAACGTGCCAGGTGCAGTACCCATACGCATAGCCATTGCTTCCGAATACCGGACTGCTGCCAAAGGCAAATCCACTTCCCAGCGAGCTGCCCGAAGAGCTCACCACGCTACTGCTTCGCGAAGCGCCTGGCTGCTCATTTGCTGGAACCACTGCGCCAGGAATCACAATCAATTGGCCGGGCTGCAGGCCGCCGAGTTCGGCGTCGTTTAGTGCAACAATCCGGTCTTTATCGCTCTTATATTTGGCTGCCAGAGAATCAGGGGTATCACCAGCTTTAACCGTGTAGGCGATACCATCAACCGCCGGGATTAACAGCTCTTGGCCAGGCGACAGCGCATCTGAGGTAAGGTTGTTCGAAAATTTAATGGTCTGCGTGGTCAGTTTAAAACTGGTCGCAACCGATGGAACGGTGTCACCAGATTTGACTGTGTACTTGGTGACGCCGTGGCGTTGGCCTTGGTCAACAAACTGCGGCTTAGACAGATAGTTCGCATCGGTGGATTGCGCCAGCGCGGTCTTTACCTGCACCGAGTTAGCTCGCTCAGCCACGTTGTTGGCTACCAGATAATCCGCACTTTGGGCCACAGAGGCCGCAATCGTTACCGACGCCACTTCATCAACCGTTGGAGTTTTATCGTTATTAGCGGTGATGCTACTCAAGTTCGCTTGAGCGCGATTACCGTTTGGTTGATAGCCAGTGGTTAATACCACAATCACCAAGACAAAAATGAAGACATGAGAAAAAAGCACAGGAAGATTCCAAGTCCTCGCATTTGCGACGAATGCTTGCAAACCACTGCGCGTTGGGAGATTAAGCCGAGCAGGTTTAGACACTAAGTCTTCGCCCGTCTTTGTACCAATATTACTAATATGCGTACTCCGTGCTTCCTGTTACCAGCAAGCGACTTCCATTGCAGCCTTAGCTTCTATAAAAGAACAGGGGCTAGTCGACCTTATTAAGATGTAACCCTTACGACATTTGTGGAAGGTCGCCGAGTACCGTCTATATGCCACACCCGGACTTACTTTACAGTAATAACGCCTCGTGACAGCACTGACGTACATCCCATATTGTAAGCGTTCTTATGACCTCCGTCAATGCAGTGCGAGGACTACATTTCACAACATCGAAAATGCAATTGATTTTAAACTGTCTTTTTGCTATACAAATCAGGTAGACTATAGGTATGCCAACGCAATCACACATAGAAGAGGAGTCAAAAGACGACGGTTCAACCAGGCAAAAGCTGGTGGTTGAATTTAGTAATGGTTCACTCCAACAGCTGCGTGACTTAGCAGAGTTCTTCAAAATAGAAGGTAAGGATCCTTACGAGACGATCAATCTTGCAATCGGTTTCTTGGAAAAGATAAAAGAAAATAGCGAAAAATCAAAAGATGCCAAAGTGAGTTAGGTGATGACAAATCGCAAGGTCTCTCAAACTCAAAAAATCCCCGCAGTATCACTCGACAGTGCTATTGGCGATCAAATTCTTGAAGCGCTACAGCATGACAGATATAAAGAAAAGATTCACGACATGATCGTTGCATATACAGGAACTGTTGAGTTTGAAGAGTTAGTTATGAAATATGCTGGCAAGGAATATGAGAACCGACTGCTAAAGAGTGGTCGGTTTTGGGTTTCAACCGTAGTGGCTGCCATTATCACATCAGCGATCTCTGCCATTGTAGCTATACTAATCACTCACTAATTTATCATTGGCAAAGCTTGGTGCAATATTCTTTGGTCAATTGCTCGTGCTCAGCTTGCGTGTGACTATAATAGATCTTCCCATCGTCGCCAGCCACGAAGAACAAATAATCTGTGTTGGAAGGATTAGCTACGGCTTCAAGCGCGCTTAAGTTAAAGTTACCAATAGGTCCTGGCGGCAAACCTTTGTTTACGCGAGTGTTATACGGCGAGTTTATGCTGATATTGTTGGCGATGCCCGCCTTGTACGAAGCGTAAAACGCAGTCACATCCGAACCCAACATCATATTCTGCTGCAGCCGGCTCAAAAACACTTGCGCAACCATGCGTTGATCATCGGCATTACTTGCTTCTTGCTGCACAATTGAGGCCAGCGTAAAGGCTTGGTGCAAATTGAGACCGCGCTGGTGCAGTTTATCAATCAACCCCTCATCTTGAACTCGTTTATATAGGTTGGCGAGGGCAATCTCAAAAAACTGCGACGGTGTGGTCTCGGAGTTTAGCTGATACGTATCTGGAAAAATGTAGCCCTCCAGATCAGCGCTGGCCGGTTTGTCAGCCAACAAAGGGCTGTCGTACTTGGCAGCTAAGGCGGTCGCAACCTGTGTTTCATCAAACCCAGCTTTAACCAGACTCGCTTTGATTTGGTCGAGGCGCTTGCCTGGCACTAGGGTTAGGTTAAAAGTATCAACCTTGCCATTAGCCAGCATGTCTACAATCGTTTGCACCGATTCGCTTGGCGAAAACAGATAAGTGCCTGCCTGAAGGCGCTCCTTATTATGAGTATTATCCACGTAGCGACTAAAGCTGCGCGCACTCCGAATGACTCCCTTTCCCTGCAGCAATTTACCAATCTGGCCGGCGTCTGCCCCTTCAGAAATAGTGACTCGAATACGTTGCTGCTCGCTACTCAACGGCTTTAAACTGGCCTTGTACCAATGATTCATGTACAACACACCGCCGACGGTACCGATAGCGACAATTATGGCTGCCGCAATAATGATTGTGAGTGGACGAGTAAACCATCGAGGTTGTTTTTTAGTAATGAGCATAGGTGCGGGTAGATTAGACATGAACACTCCTTTGCAGATAATCTTGGAGAATTAAGGTCGCAGCCAGACTATCAATTTCTTCTTTTTTGTAGGGTTTGCCGCGTTGTTTGAGTTCTTCTTCGGCCAGAACCGAAGTGAGTGACTCATCTTGAAAAGTTACGGGCAGCCCTTCTTCGGTGAGCTTGGCGGCAAAGGCACGAGCGTACGCGCTCTGAGCTGTTTCTTCACCTTGCTGATTGCGAGGCAAGCCGATCACGATCAAGCCCGCACGTTGGTCCTCGTACAATTCTTTGATCTTAAGAATGGGCGCTTTATCAGCGGGAAGAGTGACCAGCGGAAAGGGAATGCGCAGCGTCCCATCAGCCCAGGCCACGCCAATCCGGCGTTCCCCAACGTCCAACGACAGAATCGAGCTGGCCAGCGCCGCAGGCGTCGTATCCTGCTTACTGCGCATTGGCGACTTCGAGTTTAATGGTAATTTTGGTGGCCTTTGGCGCTTTGGTTACCCAGAACGGTGAGAACTTGGAATCCACACTTTGGACGCCAGAGATTGGCTTCACGATCGATTCAATCTCGCCATACCGCTTGCCGACCAGTTGCGTTGCAAGCGCAGCTGTGTCAATATTCGGGCCCAGATAGCCATTGGTATCAAGAGAGATGGTTGCTTTTTGGGGCGTAGGTTTGTCGGTGATCGTGAGGCTTAACTTGCTGTAGCCATTATCGTACACTTTTTGCTGGGCTTTATTTTCGATCTGCCCGTTAAAATACGCACTGAGCATGCTGTTGATATCGCTGTTGGCAATGCCGAGCACCGTGTAGGTCATAGGGATGGTAAGCGTTGCCTGACCAGTGGCTTCTTGATCAACGTTAGGACTCACTGCCGTCGTGCCCTGTTTTGCCACAAAAGTATCATCAAGCACCCAGGCTGATTTATCAAATTGCTTAATGAGCGCCTGCTTCTCGATGTTTGGATCTTGAGCCAAGGCAAGTTGTTTAGCCTTGTCGACATCATCCTGAGTGACTACAGTAACCGTCTTTTTGCTGCCCCCGGTCATGGCTGTGCCCACAGCATCAACCTTGCCAGTGATGCCAGGCAGGGAATAGTTTTGGGCAACCACATTGTAGCTATCACCAATGGCCGAAGCTTGCACCGCAACCGTTGCCGATCCGGCGGTGCTGCCATTGGTAGTACAGGTGCTGGCCGAGCCGCTAAACTTCGGCACGGTCACACTTTGGGTGCTTACAAATGTCTGGCCGCTGGCGGCGACAAATTGGGCGCCAGCTTGCAAGGTAAAGCCATCGGAGTAATCACAGTTTCGGATGGTGATATTGCCACCTGCTTTGTCGCCCACGTCCTTTTTGCCGGTTGGAGTAAAGGTCTGCGTCAGGTTTTTGGTGTCTTGGCGAAGCTGGCCCTTAAAGGCTTTGGCATTCGCGTCGGTTTTGGAGGCATCGCTATCAACGGTTGCATCAATCTTGCCGTGCACCTTTTGCGTCTGAGCCTTCACCACCACCGTGGCTTTTGGCGCATACATCACCGCCCATACCAAAAAGCCGATCAACAGCACCAGACCGCCGCCAATCAGTAAAATGCGTTTTCGGAATGACTCAAAGTTTGGTACTTTAAATTTTTTGGTGCTCTTCGGTTTTTTGGGCTTTACGGCTCGGGGCGAAGCAGCAGCAGGACCAGCTGAAGGTGCAATCACGTTGTCGTCTTGAGGCTCTTCTGGCGTTGCGTCAGTCATCGCCTGCCCTTCAATGATATCTGGCTCTGCCGATTCTTCAGGATTTTCCGGAACAATCTCGGGTCGCGACTGCAAATTGCGCGCTATTGGCAATCCAATACCTGCGGTCAACGACATTAAAGATTGATCGCTGGTGATCAGGACCGCTTTTTTGTCCACTTCGTCGGCAGCGCGTTTTAAAAGCTTAAGGTTGACCACACTTTGCAATACGCCCAACCGACGTGGCGGCACCAAAGCAATAATCGACGCGCCAGATTTTTTGATCTTCTCGATAATCGCGGTCAGATCATCTTCAACATCAATATAAATTATGTCTTTTTTCATATACGCAGCATGCGGTTAAATTTGTCTTTTATAGAGTCAGACTGCTCGCCTGTTCCTTCTATAGTATCATAGCCGACCCTGAGCAAGCCCATGGCGGTCACAAAGGTGTGATCGTGAACTTTGCCCGTCACGTCGCGAATCCCAGCAACATCATCAGGCGTCACATGGTGGATTGAAGGCTGCTTGGTAAATGGCAGATTTTTATACCAACTGGTCTCACGGAGCGACAGCACCAGGGGTTGTAAGCTGGCGCCACCACCGCACAACAGGATGCGGCTTGGCAGATGGTCAATGGCGTCGAACTCACTGAGTGCCAATTCCAGACCATCCAGCCAGACACCGAGCGTCTTTTTGAGTGCGCTGATGACCTTGGCTTTATCAGCTCCGTTTAGCTCACCTGTGCCAAGTTTGATCTTCATGTCTTCGGCTTTACCAAAATCAATATCCATCTCGTTGGCAATAGTTCGCGTAAACGCGCGGCCACCAATGCCATACGATTTAGTTCCTTCCACGCCGCCGTCGTTAATCACGGCAATGTCTGTGGTGCCGCCACCAATGTCTACTAAAATTGCGGTGAAGTTACTACTCGCATCCGTCCCTAGCACCGATCGGCTAACCGCGAATGGCTCAGCAGCAACCGCCAGCAAATCCAGATCTAGCTCGTTAGCTGTCTGCTCCAACGCCCCAATATGGACCATGGGCGCAAAAGCGGTGTAAATTTGGATCGCGACGTCTTTGCCCTGAAAACCAATTGGATTGCTTACCTT
Source organism: Saccharimonadales bacterium (SeqCode) (assembly GCA_035480055.1). Lineage (GTDB taxonomy): Bacteria > Patescibacteriota > Saccharimonadia > Saccharimonadales > DASZAF01 > DATIIB01. Next base: position 112,688 of record DATIIB010000006.1, on the reverse strand, counting down.
GTAACTATCGATGTGGATGCTGACAATCGCGCTGTTGACCAGTTTGATTTCGACATCTGGATTACCGGTCTCTCTCGCCACTTGGCGTTGGACTTTTTCGTGCGCACGTTCTTGGACTTTTTGGATAATAAACTCCATCTCGCGCATGTCGAGTGGCTTTTCGGGCTGCGGCCGTTTGTAGCGAATGGTGTGCGTGACGCCCTTGACCAATTCGCCCGCAATGCCCAGAACCGCCTGCCGGCCAGTCACGCCAGCTTGCTGTTCGGCGTCGCCAAGGGCTTGTTCGCAGTTATGCACCACGCCAGCAATGTCGGCAATGGCGCCAGAGTGCATGTCGTCCAACCCCTGGTGGGCACGTCCCATACCAATAATTTCAATCGCTTCGCCATTCACTCTGGCGATCAAGGCCTTTACGTATTCGGTACCAATATCAAGAGCAACAAACGGTGCGCCATCAGCATGGCCGCCCGCTGGTTTTTTACGATGCAGTTTATCGAGAATCATCACCTGGAATTATACAACAATATGTGGATTTTGTTTATGGTTAACCCTTGCGTTGCACCCATATATCCCCTACCTATTCCACGGCTCCCACCCCCTAATCCGCCCATACCATCTCAGGTCGCTCCTCACCCTTCCGTTTCCCAAAAGCAACGTAACCGTTTACTTCGTAAGCCGACATTACTTTTGGGAGCCCTCGGAAGAGTGATGGCTGTCCTCGTTGTTGGTAATAGCGATATGGTGGTTGTCTGAAAGCTGATTCCTAATATTCTTATCGCTCTACCGAGCGGAGGACAGTCCGCAACCACCTCCCATTCCAAGAGACTGTATGACGCCTGAAAGGCGGATTTCTGTCTTTGGGCTGTTGGGGTGCGAGGAGCGTAGGGGGAGGAGGGGTAGCAAAATGCTACTATGTAGCCATGAAAAAAGATATTAGAAAACTTTTCTTAATTACGCTGGCCACCACTAGCTGCCTCCTAGTCTTCCTCATCACGCTTACCCCCCTACAGCATCCAGTCAATGCATGCAAAGATGCGGTCGGACACTTCCGAAGTTACGGATATTGCACCTTTAGCTCCCCCTTTATCTTTCTAGCAAGCAACGTCATTGCACACGCGGCCGGAGCGGGTCTTCTTCGCTATTACCGGTTCAGGCACAACGGCTTAATTGCAACCTTATCAGCTCTATGCACACTTGTTGCATTCTATGCGATCAGGATTATCCCGGATGTGCGCATTCAAATAGTAGCCTACAGTGGCGCCATATCTTTATTCTATACAGTTGGACTTGCAGTCTTTAAAGGAAGATCAGAGACTACACCAACGCAGCTTTAATCCGCCGCACCCCGGCCGAGCTCGACTCTTCCTTGAGAATCTTGAAGGTTTTGCCACCTTCGGCTAGTTGCCCGGTGTGTTCCACGTGCGGGCCGCCACAAATTTCGCGACTGTACTGCTCGCCATCAGGGTCGCCTACGGTGTACACTTTGACCGTTTCGCCGTAGCGATCGCCAAAAGCACCCAGGACTTTGCCCAGCACATCCTTGGTCTTTTCTTCGCGCCAGCTCATGGGCCAATCTTTGGCAATCTGCTCGTTCACCATATCTTCGACTTGCTTGAGTTGTTCGGACGTGACCTTTTCTGGGTGCGAAAAGTCAAAACGAATCCGCTCAGCTGTAATGTTGCTACCGCGTTGCACCACGTGGTCGCCCAGAATGGTCCGCAGGGCACGGTACATCAAGTGAGTCGCGGTGTGATACTTGGTGGTGATTTCGGAATGATCGGCCAAGCCGCCTTTGAATTCACCTTTGGTGGCGGTGCGGGAGCGGTCGCGCTGGGCTTGCATGTGATGTTCGAACTCATGTTGCCAATCTTTGGAAACTTCTAGCTCGTTTTTGTATGCTTCCTCGATGCTCAGTTCGGTTGGAAAACCATAGGTATCGTAAAGTTTAAAGATCACTTCGCCATCCAAAAGTTTGCGGCCTTCGGTCAGTTTGGCAAATTCGTGGATACCTTTACGCAGCGTCTTGCGGAATAATTTTTCTTCGTTCACCAATGTTTCAATCACCTGCAAACGGCGCTCAGCCATCTCTGGAAAGTCATCAGCATAGAGGCTCACAATCACTGGCACTACTTCTTCGCAGAAGTTCTGCTCAATCCCCAGGTCAAAGGCAAAACGAATCGCCCGGCGCATCAGTCGGCGCATCACATAGCCTTGCTCTTTGTTGCTGGGTACCACGCCGTCTACGGCCAAAAAAGTGGCCGCCCGCATGTGATCAGCAATCACTCGCATGGCGTTGGTGTGGCTATCATAGGTTTTGCCACTGAGCTGCTCGAGTTTTTCAACGATTGGCCACAGCACGCTAATTTTAAACATATCAGGGTTGTCGATGGCAGCTGTCGCGATTCGCTCTAAACCACCGCCAAAATCAACATTTTGTTTGGGGAGTTTTTCAAAACCATTCTCGGTTTTGAGGTATTCCATAAAGACGCTGTTGCCAATTTCCATAAAGCGGCCGCAGTCGCAGTTAGGATGACAGTGGTCGCCATAGTCGGGGTTGTGCTGCACAAAATCAAACTCGTAAAAGACTTCGCTGTCTGGGCCGCCTGGTTCACCTGCCGGCATGTCGCTGATTTTGTCGCCACGCCACCACCAGTTTTTGTCAGCATCATAGTAAAAGATGCGTTCGCCTGGTTTGATGCCGCGCGTATAGCCAGCGGCTTCGGAACCGATGTCGGCTGTCTCGGCAGTGATGCCTTTTTTGCTAAACAGGTTTTGCCAAATCTCGGCGCTTTCGGTGTCACGTGGTACGCCGCTCGCTTCATCACCAATAAAACAGGTCACGTATATTTTTTGTGGATCCAGGCCAACGACGTCGGTCAGGAATTCAAAAAATTGCGGGAGTTGTTCTGATTTAAAGTAGTCGCCCAAACTCCAGTTGCCGAGCATCTCAAAAAAGGTGGTGTGGCGATTATCGCCCACTTCCTCGATATCCTGCGCACGCAAGCAAGTCTGCGAGTCAACCAAGCGCGTGCCATCAGGATGTTCTTCGCCCAGCAGATACGGCAACAATGGTTGCATGCCGCTACCAGTAAAAAGAGTGGTTGGGTCGTTTTGGGGAACCAACAAAGCACGCGGAATCACTTTGTGGCCACGTGCCGTAAAGAAATCTACATAAGCTTTGCGAATTTGTTGTGCGTTCATAACTGAGGTCGATTATACCAGATTATTTTTGCTCACAGTAGTGACACTTAAAACTGGCCCGAGAGCCAGTTGAAAGTGTAGATGCTTATAGTAAGCGTCTACTGTTGAGGAGCGGCGGGAGGCATTTGCTCGTCGTCGCCTTGGTCGTCACCACCTTCGGCAGGGGTGTCGCCCTCACCAGCTTCTGGAGCTGGAGTGTCGTCGCCTTCTACTGGTGGCTGCGTGTCTGCTGGAGGCGTTGGTGCGTCACTTGGAGGCGTCGCCCATTGGTCGTCGCTACCGCCAGTCTGCGGGGCAGCTGGTGTGTCGCTCGTTGGAGTCTGACCGCTGTCAGCTGCTCCTTGTTCCTCTGGTTTTTTGTCGTCGTCGTGGCCGAATAAACCCATGGTTTCCCCCTTCTAACTATTAGCTACGATATGAGCAGTATAGCACTAAATGCCAGAAACGAGTGCATAATAGTTATTCGACTATCCCGCCGCCAATGACCGTTTCTCCGAGGTAAAGCACCGCCGACTGGCCAGGCGTGATGGCGCGCTCAGGATCTTTAAGGTCGAGCGTCAGGCGATCATCATCTTCAAAGTGAACGCGACATTCAATTAACTTCGCGCGGTACCGAGTCCGCACCTGATAGGCAAGGTTCTCTTGCGGCGGTTCATTGATCCAATGGAGCTGGCGCAAAGTGAGTGTGGATCGCCACAGCGTTTCATCGTTTAAATCAGTGGTAACATACACCACATTTTTGGCCATATCTTTGCCCACCACGTAATACGGCAGTCCGCCGCCGACGCCTAGTCCATGACGTTGGCCAAGGGTATAAAAAATCGCGCCTTCGTGCTGGCCGATGTGCTGGCCGGTTTTTTTGTCGATAATTTGACCTGGTTCACCGGCTACATATTGCTGCAGAAATTCTTTGATGCCGATCTCGCCCACAAAGCAAATACCTTGGGAATCTTTTTTGGCGGCCGTTACCAAGCCAAACGCTGCAGCCTTGGCTCGAACCTCTGGCTTGGTTAATTCGCCGACCGGGAAAAGAGTGTGTGCGAGCGCTTCTTCGGTCACGCGGTACAGAAAGTAAGTCTGATCTTTGTTTTGGTCCAGACCCATCAGTAAAGACGCGTGAACCGCAGGCTGTTCGTGCATACGTCGCACTCTTGCATAGTGCCCGGTCGCAATCAGTTCCGCGCCGTCTTCTAGCGCTGTTTCCAAAAAGAGTTTGAACTTAATCTCTTGGTTACACATAATATCCGGATTGGGAGTTCGCCCAGCCTGGTACTCGCGGATCATATAATCCACTACTTTTTGGCGATATTCTTCCTGAAAATCAAAGACCTTAAAATCGATGCCAAGCTGCACTGCCACGCGTTTGGCGTCGGCTAAATCCTCTGCCCATGGACACTTCATGCCGGGTAGATCCTGCGTCCAGTTTTTCATGTAGACGCCGATCACCTCGTGGCCTTCAGCTTTCAGCAGCGCCGCCGTCACCGAGCTGTCCACGCCGCCACTCATGCCCACGTACACCCGACTCATACGCCGTGCACCCTATAATTTACCCACACATAGGTGGTCTTGACCGTTTCTACAATGCCCAAAAACAAACTGCTTGGGTGCAGCCACCAACTTTTGGCTGGCCAATTACGGTCGTGCGGTGCAGGGTGATTGATAATCAGCACATTGCTCTCTAGCAGACGCTGAAATTCCATGCCGGCACGACGTTGGTGATACTTGGAAGTGACCAGAATTATCTTTTTGTAATGGCGCTCGTTGATGATCTTGGCCGTGCCTGTCGCATTGCCGATGGTATTGGTGGCCAGTTCCTCAATATCGATCGAGGTTGGCGCAACACCGGCGGCAATCGCCCCGCGGCGCATGACTTCAGCATTCGAAGGGCTGTTGGGATCTTTTGCGGCGCCAGAAAAGATCAGGTTATCAGCCCACCCTTCTTTTTGTAAACGAATCGCTTCGTTGGTTCTGGCTTGGGTGTCGCCGCCACTGATGGCCACAATTGCATCAGCTTTTTGTAGTTGTCCGCTGGGGCCAAGCCATTGCGGGATGGCCACGATCAGTCCAAACAAAATAATTCCCACCAAAAGGGCAAGAAGGAATAGTTTTTTGAGGAGTCCAAAAAAGAGCGTGGCCATTAGCGCATACTCCTGACTACCTCTGTCAGGATTGTCGCAGCCTGGCGGATTTCTTCTTCGGTAGTCTGGGCGCCTAGGGTGATACGGATGCTCCCATTCGCCACGTGTGGCTGGCACCCGATTGCGCTGAGCACGTGCGAGCCGGTTTGGTGATTTGCGCTACAAGCCGCACCGGTGGCAATTTGCAGACCGCGCTCATCGGCCGCCATCAAAATCCGTTCGCCATCAAGACCTGGAAAGGAAACATTGAGGTTATTAGGAAGCCGTCGCTTGCGGTCGCCATTAACGATGAGGTCCGGAAAAACCTTGGTCAGTTCTGCAAGCAGGAGATCGCGCAACTGTTGTTCACGATGAACGGTATCTTTGCGGCTTTTTTGAACCTTCGCAAAGGCGGTAGCCAAACCAATCACCCCTGCCACGTTTTCGGTCCCGCTGCGCAGGCCTCGTTCTTGCTGGCCGCCGCTAATCTGGGGTTGCAAGACCACTTTGGCGCTAATGAACAAGGCGCCGACTTGCTTTGGGCCATACATTTTGCCACCATTAATGGTCATCAGATCCACGCCCAACCGCGACGCGTGCATGTCCAAATATGGCGCAGCTTGCGCAGCATCGGAATGCAAAAAGAGCGGCAAGTCATTGCCAGCTTGGCGCCGGGTTTCTCGTACGCGGGCCAAGAGGTCAGCAATGTGGCGAAGCGGCTGAATGGTGCCAATTTCGTTGTTGGCATAGCCCACACTTACCAAAACGGTGCGCTCGTCAATTAAATTCTCAAGAAGCACCATATCGACAACGCCCTTTGGCGTCACTGGAATGAGTTCGTGCACATATTGTCGCGCTGGTGCCAAAGTTGCTTCGTGCTCAGTACTCGCCACTAATAAGTTTGCGCCAGGATAGCGCTGCATCACGCCGTGGACGGCCAGATTATTGGCTTCAGTCGCGCCGGCAGTAAACACGATCTCCGCTGGCTTTGCACCCAGCTGCTGAGCTACGGTAGCACGAGCTTTTTCCAGATCGTCATGCACTTTTCGTGCCGCCAAATAACTGCTCGATGGATTATAAAATTGAGTAGCAAAATATGGCTGCATGGCAGCAAACACCTCATCGTCCAGAGGTGTGGCTGCGGCGTAATCAAGATAAATTGGGGTTTCCACGCTTACCATTGTAGCAGTGAATGCTGGGATTAGACGCCTTGTGGCACGGTGTGGCCATAGACTTCGCTTGCGGTACGCAGCAGGTATTGGCGACAGGCTAGCGTCAGGTTGTAGAGCTCTTGGCCGGTTACCTCTTTGTAAGGTTGGCCGTCTTGAATCTTGAGCACGCAGTGCGGATGGATTTCATAGCGAGTGGTGCATTCCGATCGACGACCATTACGTGGATCGGTCCAACTTTCGTGCCAGATCCAGGTGTTTTTATCCAGGCAAAAGAATTCCCGCGAATGCCCACGAGGGACTGGGCCAAACAATTGACGACCGATTTTAGATTCTTCAGAGATCAGCTCGCGTTCGGAAACGCCGCGTCGTAACTGCGATGGAGAGGTACCCATTGCCAGCTTGAGCAGCTTCTGGGTAAAACGCCGGTCTTTGTTATGCCGCAAGAGCATAGTCTTGGGTGCCTCCGTTTTTATCTTTAGCTAAATGATACGTGCGTTGGCCTTGGACAGCCTCGCCGATCCAATCAAGCTGTGCGCGACAGCTATCGTTAAACGCGCGGACTTCTGGCGAGAGATGCTCATCAATGCCTTCTTGAACCATGCCAACCTCGGTGCGCAAAGGATGTACGGTGCCTGGACGATGGTCGGGTTGAGCTGGCGCTGCAGCTTGTTCGGCCCGCACACGTTCAGCAGCCGGGTTAAGAGGCTCTGTGTCGTAGTTAAGACCAGAAAAGGCACTCTCCAGAGTATCCGCATAGGAAATTGGTTGACCACCCATGTTGGCCTGCATTCCTTCAACAGGAACTGAGCGAGGAGCAAGAGTCTCGCCGCTGCCGTCGTCGGCAGTTCCAGCTGGTGATTTGTGGAAACCTTTGAGCATAATTTATTGGAGGTTAAATAAAGTGATGGCGTTATCCGTCGTTTGCGCAGCAAGCAGATCTTCTGGCTTTTCACAAAGCACAGACATAAACTTACCCACATGCGAAAGATACGCTGACTGGTTCACTTTACCACGGAGTGGTACCGGTGTCAAGAATGGTGCGTCTGTTTCCAGTAACATCCTCTCGAGAGGGATTTGCTTGTACACCTGCTGCTGCCACTCGTTCTTAGTGAAGGTCGCGATGCCATTCACGCCGATATATAAACCCCTCGCAAGCGCCATGTCAAGGTTTTTGGCAGAATCGGTAAAACTATGGAGCACGCCACGAATATGTTGGTAGCTATCAAAGATTGGCCAAAAATCGTCAAATGCTTCGCGAACATGAAAGATCATTGGCAAATTGTGTCGCTGGGCCAGTTCAATTTGGAACCGCAGCGCCTTTTCTTGATCCTCTTTGGAGGAGTGACCGTAAAAGTAGTCGAGGCCGCATTCGCCAATGGCCACAATTTTTTGCTTTGATCCGCCGCCCGGTACAGAGGTAAAGATGGCCTCCATCTGTGCAAACACCCGCTCTCCTGCTTTGGCATCATGCGGATGCAACCCCACCGTTGCCCAACAATTTTTGTGCGCAGCCGCAAAAGCAACCGCACGTTCGCTGTCCTCGGCCGTCGTGCCCACACAGAGCAAACGAGTCACGCCAGCTGCATGAGCACGCGCGATCACTGCTTCAGGATCGAGAGGATAATCAACCGAATGGATATGGCAGTGGGTATCGACCAACTGCATAGCTACCTCTTGGTCGGAGCCTCAGAGTAGTTGTAAATGCGTGGGAAGAGCACGCCGTGGTATTGCTTTACCAGACCTTTTTCGAAAATCTCGGTAATGACCTTGCTGGTGCCGGGCAAAAATGGACTCAGCAAATCAGCAATTTGCATAAGCGAACTCACTCCATACGCCAACACTTCTTGCAAATGCTCAGGGTCTTGCTGCTTGGCAATTTCCCAAGGCTTTTCTTCTTCTAAGTATTGGTTAAGGCCACGAATCAGCGTCCAGACATAGTCAAGGGCTTGATCGATGCGCAGCGCAGTCATGGCATCGTTGTAAGGAGCAATGTCGTGCTCGGGACCAGGAATGGTGCCGATGACGCCATCTTGATACCGATTGATCATTGCCGCCAATCGTTGCACCAGGTTTCCAAGTTCGTTGCCTAGCTCATTGTTATACGCAGCTTCAAACTTCTCCCAGGTAAAATCCCCGTCCTCTTGGCTGGGAATGTGCCGCAAAAAGAAGTAGCGAAAGGCGTCGAGGCCATAGCTTTCTACAATCTGCTTAGGCTCAATCACATTACCAATGGTTTTGCTCATTTTTTGATTGCCAGCCTGAATGTGACCATGCACAAAGAGTTGCCGCGGCAAAGGAAGGTTCATCGCAAGCAGCATGGCTGGCCAAATCACCGCGTGGAACCGAATGATATCTTTGCCAATTATTTGCACATCAGCTGGCCAAAAGGTTTTAAAGTTTTCGCCATTTGGATAATCAAGAGTGGTGATGTAGTTCATCAGCGCCTCAAACCACACATACATGACATGTGTCTTATCGCCTGGCACAGGAATGCCCCAGCTCATACGGCTGGCATCTCGGCTAATGCTGATGTCTTCCAAACCGTCGTTGATCAGCGAGATGACTTCGTTACGGCGGGTTTCTGGCACGATCTTAAAGGTGCCGCTCTCGAGCGCTTCTTTAATCTTGTCGCCAAAGTCAGAAAGTTTAAAGAAGTAGTTTTCTTCGCTAATAGTCGTGTAGGCTTTTTTGTGATCAGGGCAGATGCCTTTTTCGGCCCTGGCTTCTTTTTCGGTCACAAAGCGTTCGCAGCCGACACAGTACAAGCCGGTATATTGTTTTTTGTAAATGTAGGGTTCAAGCTGTTTCCACAAAGCCTGCGCACCTTTGATGTGCTTGGGTTCAGTGGTTCGCAGCCAGTAGCTATACTCAACGCCAAGTGTTTTGGCAAACTGTTTAAAGATCACGTCCATGGCATCGGTGTACTTTTGAGGCGTAATGTTGGCATCAGCCGCTTTTTGGGCAACTTTTTGGCCATGTTCGTCCGCACCGGTACTAAAGTAGACGGCGTCTTTTTGTTTTTGATGGTAACGACTCAGGCTATCGGCCAGAATGTAGTCCAGCGCGTTCCCAATATGGGGCGGCGTGGTGGCATATGGAATAGCGGTAGTCACATAAAATGTATTCATAGGTTACGTTCCTCTTCAACGATGATATCAAGTTCTAACTGATGAGACAAAGATTTAGGCGCGGGGCGCCATGAACAACATCGCCAAGACGCGATCAAGAGTCGAAGATTGGTGAGCACTGTTGGTCATAGTTTTTATATTATACCATAAACGTAACAGATTACACAATTTGTAAAATCAAGTTTCCTCCTGGCGGCGCACTTTCTTGGTACTGTTAAAAAATGTACACCACTCTTACCGCCGCTGCCCTAAGAAAAAGTATAGGTTTGCCAGATGACTACGTGGTCGACGGACTGCTGGCCTCGGGCACCTGTGATTTGTACACTCACAATCATCACCTGCCATCCTTTATGCAGGCCCTGGACACTTTGGGTGTCGAAACTACGGTAAAGCGAATTACAAGCGAACATATCGGTCATGCCTTTGAATTTATCGTCGCCGGCAAGCGCTATTGGTTTGGCCTGGACTTTGCCGCCACCGCACGTCACCGCGAGGCTGCCCACAAAAACTACGTTGCCGAAAACGCCCGAGCTATGCATCAAGCCAATCAGCTTATCGGCAAACCCGACCTGGTGATCACCGATTACGAGCCCGTCTGCGCGCAGTACGCCTACGCGTTTGGCGCCCCGCTTGTCACCATTGACCAACAAAGCAAATATCTCAGCGGCGAGTTTCCCAAGGTTCTTGCTGGCACCGGTTTCGCTGACGAAGTCATGCGGCTACGAATGTTCTTTCCTCTCGCCGATTGTCGCATCGCCTGCTCATTTTTTACTGTACCGCAGCGCGCAGGCGGCATGGACGTAACGATCGTACCGCCGGTATTGCGCCACGAGCTTGTGCGCAGCAAAGCTAAGCGCCAGCCAAATCCCAAAAGTATTTTGGTGTACCAAAGTGCGCAATCTGGCTTCACGCAATCGCTCGCCCAAATTATGCCTATCCTCGGCCACAAAAAGGGTTACACATTCCACGTTTTTGCACCCGCATCTCAGAACCTTCCTCTTAAGCAACCCGCTAACGTCATTTTCTACGCGCATGGAGCGCGCGAATTTGGGCCAATCCTGAGAGACTGCGCGGGAATTATCAGTACCGCTGGCCACACTCTTCTTTCCGAAGCAATGTATTTAGGCATACCGGTATATGCGCTGCCGTTAGCTCTGTACGAGCAACAAATGAACGCCGAGGTTCTCCAGCAACATGGTTTTGGCCTCAAGGCTGATACCATTACAGCCGCCAATCTGGATACTTTTCTGGCAAGCATGCCCGATTTTGCGCAGCATATCGAGCATGACACAACCGTTTTGTTACGGACAAATGGTTTCCCAATAATCAGTTCTTTAATTACTGCGAGATTATAAATCCGGCGATATACGGTCAAAAGCCGTAACCAGCCGATGCCAATCTTCCAAGGAAAGCTCTTGCGCCCTGGCTTCAGGACTGATTTGAGCCGTGGCCAACCAAGCATCTGCCGCTTCTTTTGAAAGGTGCAATCCGCCGCTGAGGCTGCTGCGGAGCTTTTTGCGCTTTTCGCTAAAGCCGGCCCGGACGATGCGGAAATACTGCTGCGGCGTGACATCGGTAAACAACGGATGCGACCGTCGGACCAGTTGGATGATTTGCGAATCCACTTCTGGCGGCGGTGTAAAAAGCTTGGCCGGAACCATTTCGCGAAGAGTAGCTTCGCAGTAAAACTGCACGCTAATCCCCAGAATAGACAGCGCGCCAGGTTGAGCGGCCATGCGTTCGGCAACTTCCTTCTGAACCAATAGCGCGGTCATGGCTGGTGGTTTTGGCGATTCCAAAAGCAAGCGCACCAGTTTAGAGGTGAGATAGTACGGAATGTTGGCCGCCACCTTATAATCACGCGGCAGTTTGGAGAGATCAAAAGCCAGAATGTCCTGGTGAATCACCTCCAAATTGTCGGCAAGCACTCGCGACGAAAGATCGCGCGCCAGGTCGGTATCAAACTCCACAGCGACTACCTTATGAGCGCGCTGGACCAACACATTGGTGAGCGTCCCAAGTCCGGGGCCAACCTCCAGCACCGTGTCGTCGGGACCGACTTCGGCAGCATCGGCCACGGCAAGTAACGCGGTTTCGTCATGCAACCAATGTTGGCCAAGTGATTTTTTGGTCTCTGTCATGCTTCCAGCTTAGCGCATCTCTTAATCTGCGGCTAGATCTGTAACAATCGCAATCCAGTCTCGTCATCGAACTGACGCGCAAGTGGTTGGCTAAACTCTCGGAGCATCACTTCGCAGGTCCCGCCCACAATCAATTTGTTCACATGGCCACCAATGGTTTGATAGGCTTCGTCCGCAAAGACGCCATGCAGATGAATCGCTGGCTTGTTTTTTTCGTCACGGCTGATATTCCCTTGAAGGCTGACAATCTCACAAAGTTGCTCAAAGGTCCGCCACTGGTACTCGCGCTTTTCGAGGTTGTAGTAGCCAAGTTCGACGCCGAGCGCCCCACCCACCGCGCTCAACCAGGCAGCTTTTAGGTCAGTCTGCTGTACAAAGTTGCGCAGTTCTTGCAGGAGTTCTTCGTCTTTTTTGAGGACTACTATATACGTGTCGCCGTCGAAGCTATAGGTCATACAAGTAGTATAGCACTCGCCTTCGTCGAAACGCTACGGCGCTGGATTACCAGTTATGTGAAGCAAGCCAGTGATTGTAGGCAGCTGCCCACGAGCCATATCGGCTGGTCGCGTAGCCGCTACACCACTTCAGCTGCGTCACTGGGTTGGTTTGCCAGTCAGCACCAGCTGAGGCCATCTTGCCGCCAGGATATGCCTGACACAGACCATAGGTCGTGCCAAAGCCCTGGGCGTTGTAGCGCCAGCCACTTTCGTGAGAAATAATGTAGTCCACATAGCCATAGTCGCCTGCAGAAATCCCGGCTGCGGACATCCAATCTTGGTGCGAGCCAGCTGGCAGGTTCACCTTTACACCGACCACTTCGATTTGCTTGGTAGGATCGGTTTTGGTAATGCTGTTCAGTACCTTACGGCCGACTTCTTTGCCGTTTTCGATCTGCACTTCGTAGGTCACCAACTTAGCGCCATTCTGTCCAGGCGTCTTTACTTGCTTATAGCCCACAGGTTGGTCAGCATCGTTAATGCTCTGCGTTTCAAACGGAATCGGTTCTTCAACCGTGACCAATTGCGTACCGCTATGAGTAACCGCAATGGTCATATCAGCCGTAATCGGCGTGGCCGGGCTTGGCGAAACGCTATCGCCTTGTTGCAGGGTAATGTTTTTCTCGTGCAGAAAGTCACCAACCGTTGTCGCTTGAGTACGGTTAACTGCCGGGTTGCCATAAAGTGCAAAGCTCACAGGCACTGCCCGATCAACGGTCACCTTAGTGCCTACTGTGCCGTCGCTCACAAAGTCGTCAACGCGGCTGATGTCCGCCTTGTCTTCAGGATAAAGAGTCAGCCCTGCAGCTTCAGCCATCTGCTTAGGACTTTGGGCAGCGGTAATAATGCTGTAGCGGCTGGCGCCATCCACAACAATGATCGGACGGGCACGATAAATATTCACGTTATAATCGTTCGAAATAAGCGCCGTGTCCTTGGAAGGCTCAATGTCATCATTGGCATCAACCGGAATTTTGGCACGGTCCAAGAGTTCACCGACCGTTTTGGCATCGGTGGCAAGGGTTTGCTCGGTGCCATCATAATGCACCGTCACATAGGTGTAGTTACTGGCCACAACGTGATGTCTTGGCCGAATCACACCAATCACTCCCAACAGCGTCAGCGCAACAACAGCGCCAACAAGATATGTGCGGGTGAATTTTTTAGTAATATGCTCACTCATAGCCATAATAGCTGATAGCGAGTATAACAAACTCTGCAACATAACGATAGGATATTATACTGTAAAAGCTTATTTGTGTCAAGTATACAGCTGTGCGTTTCTCTTTGATTATACCCGCTCAATCGGCGCAAATTGGACGTTCAACTTTTTGATGCCTCGATCGCCAAACGCGATGCTGACATTAAAGCCGTCGATTGCCACCACCTTACCTTGGCCGAAGATTTTATGACGAACCGCTTCGCCAACATGCAAAGTTTCTTCTTCATCTGGGACAAACTCGGGTTCGCTGTAACCAAAAACGATCGGTTCGCTGGACTGCGCGCCGGCAAATCCAGACAAATTGTATTGGCGCGACGGGTCCACATCTGCCAAAAAGCGCGACGGTGGATTGTGTTGCGTGGTGCCATAAATCAGACGTGAGGCAGCGCTTAACAGATGCAGTTCCTCGCGGGCGCGCGTCATTCCCACATAGCAAAGGCGGCGCTCTTCTTCCATTTCTTCGGGATTAAAAAGGGCGCGGGAATGCGGGAAAATCGATTCCTCCATGCCAATCATAAAGACCACCGGGAATTCCAGCCCTTTGGCTGCGTGGAGGGTCATCAAGGTCACGGCATCGCTTTGGTCTTCAACGGTGTCGAGATCAGAAATCAGAGCCACTTCTTCCAGAAAACCGCTTAGCCCTAATTCTTCATACTCACGCGCCACAGAGACGAGCTCTTTCAGGTTTTCCAGCCGGGCTTCAGCCTGTGCGCTCCCGTCATTAATAAAGTGCTCGTAATCGGTGCGGCGCATGATGGCGTCAATGAGTTCGGCAATGCTGGCGTCAGTGGAAAATTCGCCCAGCTTCTGGAGCATCTCGCCCAGTTCAAAAAAGCTTTTGCGCGCCCGGGCCTGGACAGCGGTGCACAGCTCGGCCTGATACAGCGCCTCAATAATCGTGAGTCCACTCGACGCTTGCCAATCCAAAAACTTCGTCACCGAGGTTGCTCCCAGACCACGCGTGGGCACATTTACCACGCGCAAAAAGCTCGGACGATCGTTTGGTTGATACAGCAATCGCAGGTAGGCAATAATATCTTTGATCTCTTTGCGATCGTAAAAACGCTGGCCGCCAACCATGCGATACGGGACGCCGTAGCGAATAAAGCTTTCTTCAATTGCCCGCGACTGCGCGTTGGTGCGATACAGTACAGCGTGATCGCGATAGCGCCTCGCGCCGATCTCGACCGCGGATTTAATTCGTTGCACAATCATTTCGCCTTCGTGATGTTCGTTGATCGCTTGATCGATCTTGACCGGGCTGCCATCGCCAGCAGCGGTCCACAGCTTTTTGTCCGAGCGTTGCTCGTTCTTACTGATCACATTGTGTGCGGCATTCAAAATATTTTTGGTGCTGCGATAGTTTTGCTCCAGTTTAATCACTGTCGTTTTGGGGTAATCACGTTCGAAATTAAGAATATTGCGAAAATCCGCCCCTCGCCAGCTGTAAATAGACTGCCAATCGTCCCCGACCACGCAGAGATTATTCCGCTCATTGGTCAGCAGCTTTACCAAACGATACTGAGCCGCATTGGTGTCCTGATACTCGTCCACCATCACATAATGGAATTGGTTGCGCCACTTGTCGCCAATGGCTGGTACAGTTTGCAGCAAACGAACCGTTTCGCCAATTAAATCATCAAAGTCCATGGCCGAGGCGTCTTTGCGCATCCGTTCATACAGCGGATACACTTCGGCTGCAGCCCGCTGCAGTGGCATATTCGCGCTGCCAGCATATTCTTCGTGACCAATTAATTCGTTTTTGGCCGAGCTGATCAAACTGAGAATGGCTCGAGGCGTGAACTGCTTGTCGCCAATTCCCTTTTGTTTCATAGCTTGTTTGACTGCGCTGATGCGATCGTCTTCATCAAAGATAACAAAGTTGCGGCTAATGCCAATCTGCTCGCCATCAATCCTTAATAGTCGCACGCAAATCGAGTGAAAGGTCCCCATATAAGGCATGAAGCTACGATCAAATGCCAACTGCGGGTTACCGATCAAATGAGCAAGTCGCTCGCGCATCTCGCGCGCCGCTTTGTTGGTAAAGGTGACCGCCAAAACATTGTGCGGCTTGGTTTCTTTGCTGGTCAGCATGTAGGCAATGCGATGCGTCAGTGTCTTGGTTTTACCCGAGCCTGCTCCGGCGAGAATGAGCACCGGACCTTCGGTCTGCTCTACAGCCACCCGCTGCTGGTCGTTCAATTCCGCAAGTAAATGATTCACAACGTTCATTCTACCAGAAAAGCACTGGCAATTTGTTGTAGAACCTATCTATCCTCTATTTGCCGCTTTGGAAAGCCATCATGTAGGCCACAAAGCCTGCGGCGCCGACGATCAAAATGACCAGAATAGCGATCAACACTTCCCACTTTTTGTTCTTGGCATGAGCCACTTCGTGATTGGCTGCGATTGGCGTATGGTACTCCTTGGTGTCAAAGACCTTGGCTTCTTTATCGTCGCCGGTCTCCAACATGTGGCCACTATCCATGGCTTTACCAGCTGGCAGGCCGGCGTGCAGTTCGCCAGTGTCTAACATGCCGCCATGCGGTGGCGCTTTATCTTCGAGTTCAAGTGGCGTTCCCGAGAGTACTCCTGCTGGCTTAGGTTTTTCGGTTGGCGTGGGAACAGCGGGAACCTCAGGCATAGGTGACGGAGTCTTTGACTCTGATTGAGGCGAAGTGGCGACCGCGCCTGTGCTTCCGGCTTTGCCTAAGTCTTCGAGCAGTGCATCAGAAATGCCGCCGACACTCTCCGCAGGAGGAGGAGCGGACGTTTCTGACTCTGAAGACGCGGCTGGAGATTCATCTGTCTTTACTGGAGGATCGAGAGGAGTGAGCGGTATCGTTGCTGTGCCTGTAGAAGATGTCGCGGACGAGGCGTCGGTTTCGCCGCCAAGAATCTTCGGCTTTTCACCAATCAGCGCCGCTGTTGAAGTGGCAACTTCCGGCTGATCTGAAAGAGTCACTTTGGCCGGCTCTTCCGGTTTGCCAAGCAAGGGTGCAGCAGCCGGTGGTTTGGGCGGCGCAGTGAGGGTTGGAGGCTGGATATCAACTGCCACCCGCGATGGCATCGCCGGTTTTGTTGGAGCACTTACTGCAGCACGACGGTGCGCGGGCATAATATCATGAAAAGTTGTCGTGCCACCGGCGCGTCGACCAGCCAGAGTTTGGCGGGGGCGCAGCTGCACACGCGAGGCAGCGGACTGCGACGCGGGCGTTAAAGCTGGAGTTGGAGGCGTCGCAACAGGAGTTGTCGGCGGCGTAGAAGATACCGGCATGGCAGTTGAAGGAGGAGTTACGGGAGGATCTGCTGGCGGCGCAGGCTGGCTCGGCGGACCCTTCTTCATATAACTGTTCACTGCTTGATCAAGCTCATCGAAATTCAGATCGTTCGCCATGTCCCACCTCTCCCTTATTTTTCTTGCTCAGCGACTTGATGAGCTTTGCTTACAATACGTGAAAACACATCATAATTGAGGCTTGCGCCACCGACTAATAAACCGTCTACGCCTTCGGTCACCAGGTATGCTCCGGCATTATCAGCATCAACACTCCCGCCATACAGTACGCGAACCATCATGGCTGCTGGCGCACCATATAGAGCTTTGATTTGGTTACGAATCAGAGCAACTGCCTCGGCAACATCATCTGGTTTGGCGTAATTACCGGTGCCAATTGCCCACACCGGTTCGTAGGCGATAACCATGTTTTTGATCTCACTGGCAGTCAAATGCGCCACGCCAGTTGTTACTTGGTCGTGGAGTACATCGCGCGTCTCGCCGTGCTTGCGCTCAATTTCGGTCTCGCCTACGCATAACACTGGAGTGATATCGTTACGGATAATGGCGGAGACTTTTTGGGCAATCTGCTTATCAGTTTCTCCCAGAATATACCGACGCTCAGAGTGGCCAGCAATAATATAGCTCGCCAAACCACGCAGCATAGTGGCTGAAACTTCACCTGTAAATGCGCCTTCGTCTTTTTCGTAACAGTTCTGAGCGCCAAGTTTGAACTTGTGACGATCGAGTTGCAGCGACAGCGACTGCATGGCCAAAAAATTCGGACACAGCACTACTTCAACGTCGCGGTGCAGTGGCACGCGTTCTTGCAATCGGTGTAAAAACAGGCTTGCCTGCCCCACCGTAAAATGCATCTTCCAATTGGCAATGATCAGTTTTTTGCCCATAAATATTTCGCTTATGATTATATCCTACTATACTTCTTAACTACGCGTCCAGCAATGCTTCGATCCCCGGTAATTTTTTGCCAGCCAGCAAATCCAAGCTCGCCCCGCCGCCAGTTGAGACATGATCAAAGCAATCCTCAACCTTACGATGTTGCGTGTGCAACCAATGCATCACAAAGTCGGCCGTATCACCACCGCCGATTAGGTTGGCGATCTTGCCATGATTGCTGGCCAAAGTTCCGGCCACAAAGTTGGAGCCATACGCAAATTGCGCAATCTCGGCATACCCAAGCGTCCCGTTCCACAATACTTGGCCAGATTTTTCAAGATGATCAACCATGCGCGAGATGGTTTCCTTGCCCATATCCAAAATGTAATCATCGGCATCTACCTCTGTCAGAGCAGCCACCTCGCGCTTCGTGGCTGGATCAATCGCGGTACCGACCGCCACATCCACGGGCAAGAGCAGATGCGCCGCGCAATCTGGGCAGGTCAAACAATCACAGGCGCTGTCCTTGGGTTGCTGGCACCACTTTTGGCAGGCTTTCTGCATCAGCCGTGCCACTTCGTCAGCCGCATCAGCATCGTAGATACTCTTGCCTACTTCGTAGCCAGCATAGAATTTAAGAAAGGTATTCGCGATCGCGCCGCCAATAATTAACGTATCGGCAATCTCAATAAATTTTTCGATCAGATCGATCTTGTCAGCCACTTTGGCGCCACCCATCACAATGGTTAAGGGGCGCTGTGGATGCTCTACAGCGTTGGTGATTGCCATGTATTCTTTCCGCAATAACAAGCCAGCGACACTGGGCAGAAACTGAGTGATCGCATCGGTGCTGGCGTGCTTACGGTGCACCACGCCAAAGCCATCCTGCACAAAGTAAGTCGCGGTGCTGTCGGTTGCTAGACGTTTGGCAAAAGCTGGATCGTTGGCTTCTTCGCCTGGATGAAATCGTAAATTCTCCAGTAGCGCCACCGATCCTGCTGGCAACTTCCTGACCGTTTGCTTGACTAAATCACCGACACTTTGCGGCACGAACGTCACCGGCCGATCGAGCAGCTTGCCCAAATGCGTGGCAACAGCTTCGAGACTAAACTCTGGGTTTACCTTACCCTCAGGCCGGCCAAGATGCGCACAGATAACCACCTTGCATCCTTGCTCCAGCAAATACTGCAAAGTGGGCAGCGATTGCTGCATACGATAATCATCGTGAATCTTGCCCTGCGGAGTTAACGGGACATTATAATCAGCTCGCACCAACACAGTGCGACCAGCCAAAGGGACATCTTTAATGGTTTTTTTGAAAAACGTCATAATTAAAGCGTAAGCGCTTACCCTAATTAAAGCACGCCGCAAGAAGCTCGCGCAACTGTACTACGATTAATCAAGATTACTCGAGCACCCGCACCTTGATCGTGTCGGTCCCGCCCACTAAACCTGGCTGTCGGCCACTAATGATCACCACGCGGTCGCCGCGAGTAAAGACACCCTGATCTTTGAGCCATTGAGCAAGGTTTGCGCCCACATTCTCAACATCTTCGCGCAGGAAGGTCTTGCTGGCATGCATCAGCGCTAATTGACTCGCCACGCGTGGAGTTGAAGTCACCACCACCAACGGCATGTTCGGACGATAGCTGGCCATACTGAGCGCGGTGTCGCCGGATTTGGTTTGCACCACAATGGCAGCTGCTTTAATCTGGTTGGCGAGCGTCAATACCGATGAGCTGATTGCGCCTTGCAAAGTGTCCTGGCTCTGATGCGCAAAGATTGGGTTAAACGCGGCATTGTTTTGGGTAAACAGAATGATCCGCTTCATGGTGGCAATGGTTTCAATAGGATATTGGCCATTAGCGGTCTCGTCGCTCAGCATTACGCAATCAGCACCGGTAATCACCGCGTTGGCTACGTCCGAGACTTCGGCGCGAGTTGGTTCAGGATTATCCACCATGCTGGCGAGCATTTGCGTGGCCACAATGCTCAGCTTGCCGTATTGTTGGCAGTAACCAATAATCTGGCGTTGCACCACAGGAACAACTTCAGGGCTGACTTCTACGGCCAAGTCACCCCGAGCGACCATCACACCGTCGCTCACGCGGACAATCTCTTCCAGGTTTGCTGGTTCAATTGCTGCTTGCGTTTCGATCTTGGCGATCACTTTGGCGTCGCTGCCATGGCTTTCAAGGATGCGGCGAAGATTGGTGATATCCTCGGCGGTTTGCACAAAACTGAGCGCGACATAATCGATATCCTGGGTCACTCCATATTCAATATCGCGAAGATCTTTGGGAGTTAAAATGTCGCCACCAAAGTCGGTATCAGGTAAGTTAATGCCTTTACGTTTCAGCAAAAAGCCATTGTTATCAATCTTGGCAGTCACGATGCCCGGCTGAATATCGCTGACAATCCCGCGCAGTTTGCCGTCAAAAAGGTAAAGCCGTTCGCCAATCTTCATTTTTTGGCTAAGGTCGTACTGTACTGGAATGATGCCGCCCTTTTGGTACGTCACCTTATAACCAAACTGCAGCACATCGCCAGCTTGCACTTCGATCCGGCCATCAAAGTCGCCCAGGCGAATCTTGGGGCCTTGCAGATCTTGCAGTACCGCGACCGGCTTGCCAACGGCTGTACTGGCTTCGCGGGCCCACTTGATGCGGCGGCCATGTTCTTCGTGGTCGCCGTGGCTAAAGTTCATTCGAAAGCCATTCACTCCGGTTTTGAGCATTGAAAACATCTGCTCGTAACTGTCAGTTGCGGGGCCAACGGTGGCGAGGATTTTGGTTCGCTTAAAGACGCGCGAAGACACATTTGGGGCTTTGTCGGTTGCTGTCATAGTTTCTCCAGAGATTATTATTTGAGTAATTAAAGTTGTCCATAGTATGCACCTTTAATTGAGTTTTGGCAACAGCCTCTATTGCTCTTCCCATGACAATATTGTAAAATAGTATGACCATGACAGAGGTCCTTAATCAGCCAGAGACTTCTCCCTCTCACGAAGGTACAATCCCAGAAGCGCCAGAAATCTCAGAAGCAGATTGGCAGAAAGCGCTTGCGATACTCGAAACTGATGGTCCTAAAATGCTCAGACTCTTTGGCAGACATCGCCATGGTCCACAAGCTGCCGAAGATCTTCTACAAGAGACAGCCATACGGATTGCGCAGAATATAGGCAATTTTGAACTTACCGAACGCGGGTACACGCCTTGGGTAATGACCATTGCTCGCAACCTCTCCTTTGATGTTTTAAAGCGCCAGAGAAAACGAGACAATGCGATGCCCTCTTACGATCTAGGCGATCTTGCTGAATCAATAGCGGGCATTGCTGCTCCTCATGATCCTATCGCAGACTCTTCGAGAGAGATGGATGCGATTGACGCCTTAAAGAAGGTGCAAGAAAAAATTCATCCTGCACTCTTTGAGGCTGTCATGGCCTGTAGTGGCTATGGGGTGTCTTATCAAGAATACGCCGACACGCATGGCCTGAATTTAGGAACCGTGCGTTCTCGTGTATTTCGAGGTAAGGCGGCTGTTCGAGCAGTCCTAACGAATAATCACGGTTTACTCTCGCAAATTAATGGGGAGAAGTATATCCCCGCGCTCACTCAAGAAGAAAACCACGCATAGGCTCTACTCTTTATCTTTGAACTGCAGCGGCACATCCAACGCAGCCTTTCCTTTGGGCAAGTTCACATCTTTTACGCTCTCTCCCAGATTCCATAACATTTCAAAAAAGTGGCGCTGCGCGTCGGCGATTTCTTGATTATAAATTTCGATGCCGAATACTTCCCCGTCTTTCCAGTTATAATAGGCAACTACATCGTCGTAGGTGACGCAAGAGTGCGTTACTGGAAACACAGCGCTCGAAACGCTACGTTGTTCCCAATGTTCCAAACGCTCGTTACGCCGCTTTTTGTACCAGCTTTCCTGGCCAGGCATAAAGGCTTCGCTGATGATTCCTCTGAAATGAATGTTTTGGTCATTGCACTTGCGTACCCAGCGATCAAAAAAAGTTGCCCCAACGCGGTTCTGCATGTTTTCGTACAGAATACATAAGTTTTCAGTTTTGGCTCTGGTTTGGTTCCAAAACATTTGCTTCGTCCCTTCTACTCCTCGGTAAAACTGCACGTGCGTCAGCGGCGAAGTAAGGCTATCACTGTCAAGTGCGCTATGGATGTTGGCGAGCTCGGTATGCAGCTCCCGAAGCTCTTCCTCTTTTTTGCTAAGCAGGATTTGGAGATTAGTAATGGGTGCCGCTTTATAGATCTCACGCTTGTAGTGCTTTTCGATCTCGACCAGACCCGATGTCCGCAGCGATTCAGCTAACCGATAGATTCGAGTGCGCTCGATATGAGAGTTACGCGAAAGCGCAGTGATGCTTTGCGGCCCATAGGCATGGAGGGCCAAATAAATATCGGCAATTTCCGGCTCAAGCCCTAACTTGCCAAAGTAGAGCCGAACCGAGTCTATATCGGTAGACATTTGCATCAGTTGTACCAGCTTTGGGCTTTTTATACAACCGGCGCTGTATATACTAAGGAGTATGATTGACCAGATCCGTCTTATCACTCAGCAGATTTCTGCATCTCGTTTTCGGACACCTGGCGAGCTGGTCGCGCATATGGGAGCGATGCAAGCTCAGGATTTTCTGGGTGCAAAGTGGGCGGTGGGCTTGCGAGTTCCTGGCAGTACCGACCGCGATATCATCCAAGCGCTCAACGATAGATCCATTGTCCGAACGTGGCCGATGCGAGGCACACTGCACTTTGTGGCATCGCAAGACGTACGTTGGATGCTGGCATTGCTGACGCCGAGGATCATCGCGCGGGCCAAAGGGCGCCACGAACAGTTGGACCTTGACTCCAGAGCATTAGCCAAGGGTCATGAGCTACTTGCAGCGATGTTGCAGGGCGGCAAACAACTTACACGCCAAGAAATCATGAGTACATTAGAAGCGGCTGGTTTTGCGACCGCTAATCAACGTGGCTACCACCTGCTATGGCATGCGGCGCAAACCGCGTTGATCTGTCTGGGAGCGCCGCGTGGCACGCAGCAGACATTCACTTTGTTAGACGAATGGGTCCCTCAGCAAAAGGAACTTCAGAGGGACGAGGCGCTTGCCGAACTCACACGTCGCTATTTTACCAGTCACGGACCGGCAACATTACAAGACTTTGTATGGTGGTCTGGGCTGCTGGTGAGCGAAGCTCGGGCTGGGTTAGAAGCTGCCAAAACGCATTTGGTGTCAGAGGACATTAACGGCAAAACATATTGGCTTCCCAGGCATATCCCAAAGATTACGCCACGTTCATCCTCGGTGCATCTGTTGCCGCCTTTTGACGAATACCTCCTTGGCTACACTGACCGCAGCGCTGTGCTGCAAGCCGCTCATGCAACACACATTAATCCAGGTGCCAATGGCATGTTCAAGCCAATCATCGTGGTGGATGGCCAGGTGATTGGCACCTGGAAACGCACCATTACCAAGCGGGGAGTAACGGTTGCGTTCTCGCCATTTAGTCCAGTAGCTGCAGCCATCAGTCTAGCGCTTGAAGCGGCTGCCGAGCGCTATGCCACATTTTTAGAATTGCCGCTTGCAAAGTGACACACCACGAAAAAAGGAGCATTGCTGCTCCTTTTTAGATTGCGTACATCACTGGTTATACACCAGGGATTGCCGACAATGACTCAGCTTCGGTTTCGGCCTCTTGGTCGAGATCAGCTTGGGTGGTTTTACGCACTTTCAGAATCGTCGCAGCGACAATACTTGCCGCAACAGCGAACAAAACTGCTGTTAAGAATCCGCGCTGGAAGCCATGCACCAAGGCGTTCGGCACTGCCGCTGGATTACCGTGCGAGGCAATCAGGTCGCTCTTGGTTACCGCAGTTGAGACCACGGCAAGTACGGCCAAGCCGAGCGCTCCACCAACTTGCTGGGCGGTGTTCAAGATGCCGGATACCAAGCCAGATTCTTTGTGCGAGATGCCGCTAGTGGTCACCAAAGTGGTAGTCACAAAAACGGCGGCCATTCCCATGGACATCAGCGCGATGCCTGGCAAAATGTCTGTCCAATAGTTGGCATGCACTGGTACTCGGGCAAAGAACATCAGCCCTGCACCAACGATTAATGGTGCAATTATCAGCACAGCTTTGGCATTCAACTTGCCAATCTTTTGGGACAGCACACCTGCCACCGCGATCAAGATCAAGGTAAAGGGCAGATCAGCCACACCGGTCATTGTTGGTGAGTAATGCAGAATTTGCTGCAAGTAAATCGAGAGGTAGAAGAACATTCCGAACAAAGCAGCTGGCATAAAGAGCTGGATCAATGAACCGCCAGTGACATTGCGGCGCTTGAAGATGCTCAGGGTCATCAGTGGATGACGCACTCGCAGCTCGTTTACGATAAAGGCCACCATCAGCACTGCAGAGAGTGCAAAGGTGCCCAGCGTGACACTGCTGCCCCAGCCTTTTTCAGGCGCCTGGGCAAGCGCATACACCAGGCTCATCAAACTGCCGGTTACTGTAATTGCGCCAGCAAAGTCGATGGATTCTCTTTCTTGCGGCGTGCTCTTTGGCACATACTTCATAGCCATGGCCATCACACCAATGGCGATTGGAACGTTAATGAAGAAGATCCAGCGCCAGTCAACGTACTGTGTCAGCACGCCACCGAGCAGCAATCCCACTGCGCCACCACCGCCAGAGATCATACTCCAGATGCCAAGCGCACGGTTGCGTTCTTGGCCTTCACGGAAGATCGTCAGCACCAGCGACAAAGCGGATGGCGCAAGCAATGCCCCGCCCAAACCTTGCAAAGCGCGGAAGACAATGAGCATTGTTGGGCTTTGCGACAACCCGCCAATCAGTGAAGCGGCGGCAAATAACCCCACTCCGGCTATGAACACTTTTCGGCGACCAAAAAGGTCAGCCAATCGGCCGCCCAGCAGCAAGAAGCCACCAAAGACCAACGCATAGGCCGTTACGACCCACTGCAATTGGGAATCGTTCGAGAAGCCAAGCGCCTTTTGAATCGCTGGCAAGGCAACGTTCACAATTGTGGCGTCCAAAATTACCATGAATTGGGCTGCAGCAAGCACTGCCAGCGCCAATCCTTTATGTTTTACTTTCTCAATCATAGTTTGTTTTCCTGCTTACGAAAATACTTGATGTTACAAAGTATTACTATACACAAATACTTGATGTTATCAACTAATTTTTTAAAAATGTGCTATACTCTCGATAGAATTATGGAAATTTCTACCCAACAAGTAGCCCAAGACCTGTTCCAGTTATTGGACCGTGTCAAGATCTGTGCGCTCTCGCTCGCCGAAGCGCAGGGCTTAACGCGTGTCCAACTTTTTGCGCTCTACTCTATCAGCTTGCATGGTGAGCTGGCCATGCGCCAAGCTGCCGACGTACTACACTGCGATGCCTCAAACGTGACCGGTATTGTGGATCGATTGGTTAATCAACAGCTCATCACTAGGGAAGAAAACGTACGTGATCGCCGCACTAAAAACCTCCGCCTGACCGATAAAGGCACACAGATCGTGCATACGCTCCAGGAAGCTTTGCCAGCCAAGCTCAACTGCGAAAAGTTAAGTGCCGAAGAGCGTCAGACCTTACACCGGATTACCGAAAAACTCTGCACGATTGAAGCAGCTGAGTAAACGCCATCTCGAAAACGCTATGACGTAGGTCACTGGCGGCTTTTGGCGATACTGCTATGGTATCCGGTAGAGGTAATTTGTATGAAAAAACGATCAATTTACGCGTTCATGACTTTAGGAGGTTTGCTCGGAATGGTTGCGGCCTTTTTGCAATCAATCGAAAAAATCAAACTCTTACAGCACAGCGGCCAGGTGCTTCCCTGTGATCTCAATAGCATTTTTAATTGTACGAATGTGCTTAACGCCTGGCAAAGCTCGGTGTTTGGTTTCCCAAATTCGCTCATGTGTCTGACTTTCTTTACGATTTTTGCAAGCATCGGACTGGTTGGGCTTAGTGGTGGAAATCTGGGACGCCGCCTTCGATTAAGCATTCAGGTCATTGCACTGCTGGTTCTTGGCTTCGCATTATGGTTTTTGTGGCAAAGTATCTATCGGATACATGCTCTCTGTATCCTGTGCATCTTCTGTCTTACTGGGCTGTTGTTAGTGAACTGGGCTTGGCTGCGCAGTAACGCCAACGATCTTCCCATTGGTATACGCGGTCGCCAATTAGTTAAGAAGGCGATTGCTAAAGATATCGACACCCTCGCTTGGGTTGCACTTGCCTCGCTGGTTGCATTTGCGATGCTCTTACAATTTAACCGTTAGCTATAGTTCGTCGCCCAAGGTTCGCTCGAGTTCAGCCAGATCACGAAGAATAAACCCCTGGTGCGTCACCGTAATCAGACCGGCAACTTTCAGACGATGGATAGTACGATTGACTGTTTCGCGGACGAGCCCGGACGATTGTGCCAGATCGCTCTCTTTAAGCGGCACAAAGACCATGCCATCAGGCCGTGTCTCTCCAAAGCGATATGCCGCATTGAGCAATTCGAATTGTAGACGTGTCCGAGAATCCCCGCCCATAAGGTGGGCTATTCGGCGGAGCAAACCGTCGGTTCCTCGATACACTCGTGAGAGCAAATCAAACAGAACGTCCTGATTATCCCGCAAGAATGCCACCACATCTTCAGCTGGCGCTTGGTAAGTTATCACTTCGGTCATGGCTTCAAAGAAGTAATGGTTTGGCGTCCTGTTGATCGCCCAACTCATTGGAAAAAATGCAGCTGGCGTAAAGACATTTACCACAATCGTCCTGCCGCTAGAAGCGATGTCGTATTGGCTTATTCGTCCTTCACGTATATAAAAAATGCCCGGAGGTTCGCTCTCTGCCTGAATAAGCACCTCGCCCTTTGCAAAAGTCTTGGTGGGGTAACGGGCAAAAAAATCTTTAATTACAGACATAAGCTGCTTCTTTCATGCAGCTCGAGCAGCTGGCTAAAAAGCCCGCTCGAAATATTTTCATTAGTCGGGATAACCGTATCGACACCAAGAATATCCATAAAAGCAAAGAGGTTAATCAAAGCGTTATCCATTGACCACATGTAATACGGTTCGTCAGGATACATCGACATGCGCGCTTCATAAGGGAGCACGGTGATTCTTTGATACAGCTTTTCTAACTCATCACGATGCACACGATACAGATGCGGCTCGGCGTAATGCGAAGGCTGCAATGCGGCGCCAACTGCTTGCATAACATCAATGATATTTGTGCTTCCATAAATCAGCTCATCTACTTGGTGTTTCTTGCGCGCAAGCGGGACAAATTCTTTTTGCACATATTTTTTGGCAGCAGCAAGTTCACTGTGCGTGGGATGATGCGTTGCCGAAAACTCCTGCATAAAGTACGTGCCGCTTTTGAAAAGAAAGGCATCCGCAATTGTTTGGTCGTGCCCGATTACTAACTGCACACTGCCGCCACCAATATCAGCCACGGCGATCTTCTTGCCTGGAAACTTTTTAGTGAGATGCGAAAAGAAAGTGCGCGCTTCGTCGTCATGCGTCATGATCTTTAGTTCTAACGCTGTCTCTTTAAAAATACGCTCCAAAACTTCCTCGGCATTGACTGCTTTTCGAATCGCTTCGGTGGTAATGCAGGTACAATCGGTCACCCCAAGCTTAGTCATGACCTCTTTAAATTCCTGCAGCGCGGCGATAGTAGCGGCAATGGAGCTTTCGATAATACGATTATTCGTTTTGGGTAAGTCGCGACCAAGTACGGTTAACTTCTTATCACGATGCAGTACCGTACTTTTGCCTTGAGAATCAAATTCGCGTACCTCAAACTTGCACTTTAAGGTACCCACATCAATGACGGCGAGACGAAGAGGTGCTTTAGGCATGTGCAGATGAGTCTTTTACTTCTGGAAGCGCTGTCCAAAACGTCGCGCTGTCCGCTCCAAGTTGCAGCTGGCTCCCGATTCGCTGTCGAATATCAACGCGTGTAAACGATCGTACCTGCTCTTTGTGGACTAAATAATCCTCGATCTGCATGTATAAACGTTGTAACTCAACGTCCTGCGCTGCTGAAGGCCGAGCGCCGACAGGTAACTTAGAGGTAAGTGCGCGTAGTCCATCCAGGATTGGGTCGATTTCACGCGGGTTAGAAACGAGGCTGGCCGCCAGAACCACAATGTCAATGGACGAGACGGACTCATTCGCTGAGCGAGCTGTGGAACGCGCATTGCCAAAGAAGCTTTGCGATGTGCCCAGCGTCTCAACATGTTCAGTGGTGCTAATAAAATTAAAACTATATGCTGCTCGAATAAACAGGAGGGCGGCAATGGTAAATGGTACTAATACGTCAAAAATATCGATATACCAGGGACCGCTTCCTACAGCGAGCGACACAACCACGGTGGCAATTCCGGCTGCATAAATTACTCCAAAGCCAATGATCAACCAGGCCAGTGCATTGGTATATGCCGCACCTGCCGCTCGCTTAACTTGGATAAGTTGCCATTCGCCGAACAACACAAACGAGGCAATATACAGAGTAAATACATTTGCGCCATCAAACTGGAACTCGCTGTTTGGCGATGGCGGATGCGGCAAGGCGACCGCAATACTCGCAAGTATGATAAACACTAGAAGCGGCGCCCACCACGTCATGCTCATTCCCTTAATGCCAAATAGTTTGGCAAAAGCTCTAATTCCCAAAAATAACGTCAGGATTGCCGCAAAAAACACTACTGGCATAAAATCAAGACGATGCCAGCTGGCCTGGTTGTTCTCAAGAACTGTCAATGGCAGTTGCAACTGCGCAAGCCCAAACAAACCCACGCCAATACATACCAATCGATATGCCCGCTTTAGCTTAGGAGTAAAGCCAGCAAGTCCGGTCGCAAAGAGCGCGCTCGCTCCTATAAAAAGCATGGCCATTGCCAGAGCCGCGCTCAAAAAGACATGGAAGTGAAGTCCATCGGTCTTGACTGGATTCGGTACCAGCCAAGCCAACGCGCCGCACAACAACGCCCCTCCTATTACACCAGTGGTAATTGCTGACACTTTGCGCATGGTGATTGTCCTTATTTGTTATAGCTTACAACAATTCGGCAGACAACAAAATACAACACTTGCGCTTGCGCCTGCAAAGGCAGCTTTTAGGTTGACGATATTTGCCCGGCGAGCACTTTGGCTATAAACCGGGCTGTAGCCTCGCCAACTTCATCGGGTGCGTCTTCTTGCAGAAAGTGTGATCCTTTGACCACCACGGTTTGCTGGTTGGGCCACTTCCGGCAAAAGTCACGCTGGGCGCCAATTAAAAAGCCGGCTGGATCGGCGTCGATAAAGAGCTTGGGCAGAGAACTGCTCTGCGCCAACCACTGAGAATACGACTCAACAATCCGTGTAACGTCCTTTGGCTCACCCTCGATCGGGAGTTCTCGGGTCCACGTCAGCATTGGCATTCGCGAAGGCCCAGGATTCCTAAAGTACCGCCGGTACACTTCCATGGCATCGGCAGAAATATTGCGCAACGGCAAAAGGTACTCGATAAAGAGATTTTTCTGAAGGATCAGATCCTCACCCTCTGGCGTGCGCTGGCGTTTAAAGAATTCACGAGTCGCTTCTGGCCATTCGTCCCATGAAAAAAATGGGCGAACAATCGATTCCATGTACACAATCGCCTTCACCCGTTCAGGATGACGCTGCGCCCAAGAGAATCCCAACGCCGAACCCCAATCATGGACCACCAAAATAACATTCTTCTCTAAACCAAGGGCTTCAAACCAGGCATCCAAGTAGCGCTGGTGATCTACAAACCGATACGATCCATCTGGCGCTGCGCCTGAGTTGCCCATTCCGACATAATCAGGCGCCAAACATCGCCCGAATGGCAGCACATAGGGAATAATGTTCCGCCAAAGATACGATGGCGTAGGGTTGCCGTGCAAAAAGACGATTGGGTCACCTTCGCCGACATCCACGTAGGCCATATTTGTTCCAAGCAGCCAAACTCTTTTGCGATAAGAGAGCTCCTCGGTTGAGATTAAAGAATGTGTCATAATTAACCTCCTTGCTTAGCTTATATTTGCCTAAACAGTACAGGAAAAATCTGCCGCACGCTGTAATTCCAGTATGCCCTGAGTGGAAAGCGATCGTCAAATTTTAATAATTATGCTTGGTGTAGGCCGGGAAGAAATCTTGCTTGAGCTGGGCTTCGGGTAAACCTTGCGCCTCAAGGTCGTCGGCGAGTGGCACCACCAATGGTTGCGGGCCGGTAAGATATACAAGCGACTGGTTAAGAGTTGGTACTAATGCCATTAGGCGTGCAGCAGTGAGCGGCTCGCCTACCACGTACTGCACCTTAAACTGCGGATCTTTCTCTATCCAGGCCTGCAGCTCATCCTTGAATGGGACTTCTGGGGTGCGGCTGGCGTATATAAGCGTTACGTGCAGCGGCAGATTCTCATGCGCTCGCTGCTTTAGCATGCTATGAAAAGGGGTAATACCAATACCGCCGGCCACAAAGACCAGCGGTTTGTCTGAATCTTCCCACACAAAATCACCATGCGGTTTGTCCAGCAGTTGCAGCGCAGTGTCGCCAACATTCAGCTGCGACAATGCCTGTTTAAACGTACTTTGTGTCACGCGGGTGGTAATCTGCAGGATTTTTTCGTAAGGCGCAGACGAAATGGTAAACCAACGCCGCGTGCCTTCGCCGTCAGGATCTTTATGCGGCAACTCAACGCTGACATATTGCCCAGCCATCCATTCCAGCGGCTCGCTCGGCTCAAACCGAAAGGCCCATACGTTGTCTAATAAGTGCTCTTTTTCAATAAGGGTAAGTATCATAAGTGTCCTCCAGTTTCGGTATTCTTATGATACCACTCTCATAAAGGACAGATGCCTTAGGCTTGTTCGATGTGAATCAAATTACCATCGGGGTCCTTAAAGTTGAACCACTTGGTGCCAGAGCCAGGACCGTGGAGATCATCGCCAATTTTGCCCACCTTTACCTCTTTGCCAGTGAGTGCGTCGTGAGCTGCGGTAATGTCTGAAGTTGCAAAGTACATCACCATACTGCCTGGCTTCATGTTGCCATGGTGAGTCGAGAGAGTGATGGTCATGTCGCCTTCGGGAAGAGCCAACGAGACCCACCAGTTGTCGTCATCTTGGCGATAATCGGTGGTCACTTTGAGGCCCAGTTTGTCCTCGTAAAATGTCTTGGCAGTTGGCATGTCGGTAACCGCCAGGCTGAACATCATCAGTTTATCTATAACTTGCATAGTGGGTCCTTTCCTGTTGCAATTTTTATAATATAGTCGTATAATCAATTTACTTGATATTAAAGCTACTGTCAACAATTAGCAAACTATGACTCAGACAAAAGAAGAATTACAAAAACAGGTTTTCATTGCCGCACGCGAGCAAGGCATTAGCTCGGTGCTCTTTCGGAATGCCATTGGCAGGCGGCTTGGCCTGAACGTCACCGATTCAGAATGCCTGAGTCTCCTCACCATACGCGGCACTTCTACGCCTACCGAACTCGCGCGTTTTACCGGCCTAACTACCGGTTCAACCACCGCAATGCTGGATCGCTTAGAAAAAGCCAAGTTTATTACCCGTAAACCAAATCCGAAAGACCGGCGCGGGCTCTTCATCGAGATCAATCCGGAATCAGCCAAGACCTCACGGCCACTCGTTGCTGGCGTGCAGCAAGCTCACAATGAGCTGATTGCCAGCTACTCAGACCAGGAGCTTAAAGTGATCGCAGATTTTTTGACGCGCTTTACCGAAAACGTAAAGACGCACACGAAGAAGATTGAGGAAGAGCTGGCTTAAGAACCCTCCCTAGCCTGATCAATGGTTGAAGCCCAAGCTTGAAAAATCGCATACCGTAAATCTTCAAGCGTGCTATCGTTCGGTATGTCGAAATCAGCACTCCAGGATTCTAAGCCCGCTTCCGAAGGAAGTATTGGGGTTTTTCTGCCCCGAGTTAGACGAATGATGCTCCCTCCAAGATTCCTCACCACCTGTGCGTCGTAGCCTGAACGTACTCCGCCGATTGTCAGAAGGTCGGCGCCTTCCTCCAGAGATGAGCGGGCTTTCATCTCCAGTTTGTCAGCCCAAAAAGTAGGGCCAATATGATCGACCGCGCCTTTACCCAACCACTCGAGCAGCTGCCGATGCGCTCCTTTTGTCTCGGGGGTAATTGGTGCCGATGTGCGATTCTCCAAATACTCTTGCAAACCATCCGATTCCAACCCCGACTTCACAAGCGCCTCAACCAGTTCAGCATGAGCCTCAGTAATAAGATCCCGAAGATTCTCAATTACTGTGCGAGAATCTGCGCCCGGGAGTGAGATGCTCATCCACTGCTGAGCCAAGGAAAGGATTGGACTAGAAAACTCCAAGTGCTGCCCGTTTTGGGGGCGCACAATAGTATGCAGCATTTCTGCTGCTGTTGATTTGCCGGTTTCTGCTTTGCCGGCAAATCCCACTACTCTATTCATGGGATATCCTCTTTTAGATGTTAGAGACCTACTTCTGCAGGTAAAGTGCCCAGCATAAACTCCTCTGGTTTCTCAGTAAAAATAATCCGTTTGCCTTTAGCTTGTGCATATCCAAATTCAATCAAGGCAGAGGCACCGACATAGCCTCCGGGTGAACAGATAACCAAGGCATCGCATTGGTCGATCATATCCAAGTGGTATCGTTCCAGGTCAAGGGGCGACAGTCCTTCCTCGCCATCAAACACCACAAATTCTTCACCCGGGTTCTTTGGCTCTTCAAAGCGCGGGCTCAAAATCTGGATATTCTTTTGGGCCAGTTCTTTCTTTACCTTAAGAATATACTCGAGGTGCTTTCTGAAACTTCCGCTCAATACAACCGTACGAAACTCCTGCCGTACAACCCCATGCACCATGTTCGAATCCGAAGGAATAATCGTGCCGACCCCAAAATGCTCGCATATCGCCTGAGCTATCGCTGAGCAGGCTCGTGCCCCGTGCATCCACAACGGATCATTGGGCATAAGCGCTTCCAGGGACTTCAATGTCACCTCGCGAAAAACTTGCTCGTTACGCTTGCTAAAATCCTGCACGCGAATCATTGAGGGATGATCTTCGTCTTTAAGGACGGTATTGAGTTCGAGCTTATACCCTGCCAAATTCATATAGGTGAGCTCACCCCCGTTGTACATCGCGATGGGCGTCTTAAGAGTCGTCGGCGGTAGCTTAGCTTGTATCCCCTGGACAACGTCTGCCAGCACATGCTCCGAGGTGGCATTATTGATATAAGGAAAATCTTTGAGCACGGTCATCACCCCAATATCCAGATTGTGCCGGTCAATCACTTCCGTCCCACGAGTGACGATTAGCTCAGTTGAACCGCCGCCGATATTAATGAGCAACAGTGGATCGATAAGAGTGTTCTTGCCCGCCAACGCCATCTCCAGGTAATAACCCTCGAGGTCGTGCGGGACAATGTAAAAAAAGAGATCAGTTCGTCTAAAGAACTCGTCTCCAAAATCCTGTCGCGCGGCCTCATCAAACTTGCGGAAGATGGCCGTGGCGAAAATTTTAATCCCCCCAGGGGATCTTTTTTTGAGTTGATTGATATACTCGATTAGGATGTCTTTATTTGATTCAGTAATGCCCTGCGCTGGATCAAAATCTTCTTTAAAATGGATACTCTTCGTTTCTATAGGAAGAAGTTTGCCATCCGTGAGTTTATATACTTTCACCGTGGATGACCCAACGTCTATTAGTACCTTATCCATATGCCCTCTGCATGGGTAAATAATATCCCTAGACAAGCGATAAGTACATACGGATAAGTAGGCTAGCTAATGCGCCTTCATCCAGGCGTCAATACTCTTGAATGAGTCGGTGGCCGATGGATGTAACGTGAGATCATGGCCTGTGCCGGGAACGGTGACCGCGGTGAGATTCGCTGCATTTGGAAAATATGCGGCTTCAAAGGTGCGCACCGCTTCACTATTGCTGCAGTCCAATGCGAGTAGTTGCGGCTGACAAAATATACCATCCTCCTGCCCTGCAATAAGAAGCACAGGTGCAGTAACTTGCCGCGAGATGTTCAATGAAGACGGCACGGCTGTCGCAGTGACGGCCTCGCCTAACCCTGTAGAGGTTATCATGTCTTTGTGTGTCTCGTCATAGGCGATAACCGCCGGGTCAGCTGTGGCCGTGTTATAGAAGTCGCCTCCTCTAGTCCCAGGTTCTGTGGTGATATAGCCTGCATCAAGAGTCTTCCCTAAAAAGAGTGGATCGAGCGCCGCAGGATAAGCCGAACCTATCGCGGATACAAAGCCCGGTGTGACTATCGTATGCAGAAGTCCAGTGAGCACCACTCGATCAACGTCCTTATACGAAGCGTCCTCGGCAACGCCCAACATTGATCCATACGAATGGCCAACTGTATTGACCGCTGCATATCCCTGATGACGAGACCATTGGACCAGCTGATGCAAGATATATGCCTCGCCCTCATAGGTAATGGCAGCGCTTAATGGATGGCTACTTTGGCCCGATCCCACTCGATCGTAGAGTAATACGGCTCGTCCAGATTGCAGCGTCTTTTGGGCATATGAGTACAGCTCTGGCTGCTGCGGCCAATCCCAGTAAGTGCGATTATAGGTTGCGCCGGGGCTAAGAATGTCTATTTGGTGTTCACCTGACCAAGAATTTGGCGTACAAAGTTGTGCCGAGATGGTCTGGTCTGCAGGCCCGCCGGGGACAAGTGCAACCGGCAGCTGCAACTGCTGACAGGGCGAGCTAGAAAGGGCATGCGTCTGAGCTGGCAGAAAAACCATGCCGAGCACAAGCGCCAAAACAAAATAGTGCGATACTTTTGCAAAAAATGATCGGTATTTCATACTTTGCTCCTTATTTTACCAATACAAATAATAGCATAATCACTTAGTCCTGAGCGTCCGTTATTGCGTACGAAACTTGGAAGGTGGATACCCAGCTAACTTTTTAAAATCATGCACAAAGTGCGACTGCGTACTGTAGCCTAAATCGGCGGCAATCGTGGTCCAATTAATTTTATCCGCAGCATCAGCCAGTTGCATCGCCTTCATAATTCGATTGCGCATGATGATCCGTTTGATCCCAACGCCAACATAGGTATAAAACAGCTGCTGCAAAGTGCGCTCGCTCTTAGCGCAAGCCTTGGCCACCTCTGCCACCGTATACAGTTCGTCATCTTCAATCTTCTGGATGATATCGTCTACCACTCCAATATTCTTGTCGTACACCGGCTGCTTTTGACGCAGTAACGATTCCAGGCGCGACACCACCTCAAGGTCTCGTGGGCAGGCCAGCAAGTCGGCGACGAATGCACTATCCGCCGCCGGAAAGACCTCGGCCAATGGCAGCGCTTGATCCACCAGCTCCGACATCGGCTTGTCCCAAAATGCATAAAACCCGGCCGGCCGAAAGTGCGCCCGCACCTTAATGGTATCGCCAGTGATGCGGTTGATAATTTGGCCTGTCGTCACGCCAAAGACCTTGGCTGTCCGCTTGCTCACGAGTAGCCCAGCTCCAGGCGTTTGCATAGCCATGCTCATTGTGAGGGTCTTGCCGTAAGCAATCTTCGGGCGCAGCACGCTGTAATACACCACGAAAGGCGCCAAATCCGGTGATGGCTGGTAGAAATTCAGGTCAAAGTACGGGGCAAAATCTTTAATATCAAAGTCACCATCAAGCGGATAATGCAATTCATGGAAATTGGCTGCGGTTTTTTGCAAGTTTTTGACGATCATGAGCCTTATTATACCTACAGAGCATCTAACTCAAGGAGAAATTTTATGCACACAGTACAATCTAAAGACGGCACCACAATCGCGTATGATAAAACCGGCCAAGGACCAGCGCTGATTCTCGTCCCTGCGGCTTTTATGGATCGCCAGGAATATAAGGGGTTCATCCCCGAGCTGTCCGACCATTTCACAGTCTATAACTACGACCGGCGTGGGCGCGGCGACAGCGGCGACACTCAGCCTTACAGCACGCAGCGCGAAGTCGAAGACCTGGCCGCAGTCATTGAAACTGCTGGTGGCGAAGCTTACATCTACGGTCAATCGTCGGGTGCAGCCCTGACGTTACTGGCGGCTTCGAGCGGCATCGGGATCACCAAGATCGCGGTATTTGAGCCACCTTTTAGCACTGGCAAGGGTGAACGCGAGCTTCCCGCCGGTGCACCCAAGCATTTGATGGACCTCATGGCTAAAGACAAATGGAGCGACACCATGGAGTACTTCTTGACCAAGCTCGTCGGCATCCCCGCCCCAGCAGTCGCCGGAATGAAGAGCCAACCGATGTGGGAAGGCATGCGTAAATTTGCCCACAGTTTGCCTTACGACGCTGCCCTGACCGCTGGGCCCGCTGGCGACTTCCTGGTCCCAAAGGCGGAGCTGGCCAAGATCAAAATCCCGACCATTGCCATCGACGGTGGCGCGAGTTGGGGTTGGATTCTTGAAACCACCAAGGCCGTGGCTGACGCCATCGACGGCGCGCAGTACCGCACTTTGCCCGGCCAGGACCACGGAGTCGACCCCAAGGTTATCGCGCCCGTCCTCATAGAATTCTTTGGCGCATAAAATCCAAAATAGACAGGAGACCACTATATGCGAAAAGTAATTTTGCAAATGATGACCACGCTCGATGGTTTCCTCAGCGCCCCTGACGGTTCGCTCGACTGGATGGCCTTCGATCCGGCCATGACCACCCGCCACTACGAATGGGCTGAGCACGCTACCGCAGTGATGGGCTTCAACCTCTACCAAGAACTCGCCGAATATTGGCCCGGCGCAGAGAAGAACCCCAAGTCTAGCCAGGCCGACCGCGACTTTGCCAAGCTCATGAACGACATGCCCAAGCTGGTAATTTCGACCCGCCAAGAAGCGCTCGCGTGGACCAACGCCACCCTACTATTGGCCACAGATGATGAAGAAATGGTGCGCCACATCCAGGAGCTAAAAAAACAACCTGGCGGCGAGATTGTGGTCTACGGCGGCGTTAACACCGCCCGCACATTCATCGAGTACGACCTCATCGACGAATACCGACTCGACATGTCCCCAATCGCGCTAGGCTCGGGCCGGGCGCTCTTCCCCGAGCGCACCCCGCTCGAATTAATAAGCGCCACACCTTACGGCTCAGGCGCTGTCGAGCTTATTTACCGACCGAAACGATCTCACAAGTCACTACAAGAAAGCGAAGAATAATGCCATGATTACAACAACCAACTCTATCAACACTAAAAATACTAAACTACTCCTCCTTTGCGGAACCGTGCTTGCGCCTGCCTTCTGGGTTGTGGCCATTATCGAGATGTTCACTCGATCGGGCTTTAACCCCAGGGAATTGGCTGTGAGCTCGCTGAGCTTAGGCAGTATGGGCTGGATTCAGGTGACTAACTTTATTGGTGCTGGTGCGTTAGCCCTACTATGCGCAGTTGGGTTGCGCCAGGTATTGGCAAATGGTCGAGGCAAGACCTGGGGCCCACTTCTCATTACCACCTACGGCCTAGGGCTCATCCTGGCTGGGTTTTTCAAACCTGACGCCGGCTTTGGCTTTCCAGCTGGAGCCCCCAGCGGCAAACCAGCAAGCTTTAGCCCGCATGCCATGGTGCACAGTGTTGCTTTCTTTATCATTTTTTTGTCTCTAATCGCGTCCTGTTTCGTGCTCGCTCGCCGCTTCAGCAGTTTGGGGCAAAAGACTTGGGCTCGTTATAGCCTATTCACCGGTGTCGTCGCTCCGATATTGGTAGTGCTTGGGCTGGGAAGCACCAGCTCAACTGGCATATTCTTTGCCGCCGCCGGTATTACCGCTTTCGGATGGCTATCTGTAGTAGCGTATCACCTGAGCAAATAGCAACAAGTCAGCTCTCTTCTACCTCAAGCAGCTCCACAGAAGTGTTCATAACAACCTCGCCCCAACGTGTGCGGCGGGCAAATTCCGGATCGGTAAAAGCTTGGTGGCCCTGTGAAGAGCTGAGCACATACGGCTGGTACTGCTCAAAGCTAATGCCACCAATAGGCGGGATATCATAATCACTGCGACCGCACAGTGTCACTGGAGTGATTCCTAGCCGCCCTAGTCCGCGGATTGTTTTCGGATTCATATAGGCGAAGACGTGTTCGTAGCCGTGATCGGTGCCATATTCCATAAATGCCCGGTACGCTAACAGGCCATACGGTTTGAATCTCGTGGGCATGATATCGGCCACGGCCAGATCAGTGGTCAGATACAGGCAATCTTCAAGCCTGTCTATATTGTGGTATTCACTTATTTCCTCAAGGTCAGCATCAAGTTCTTCGGCTAGCTCGCTGGGTAGTTTCCATGCGTTGTCTTGAGATGGTTGCAAAAAACGAGTCACATGGGTAACGCGAAGCCGATCTTGAGCCAACGCCTCGGCATCAAACATATAAATAAAGGTACTCTCGGCTTCGGCATCCTTCATCTCCTCTGGCATCTCATAGAATTTTCCATCTCGCACCTCCAAGCGCCGTCCCAGAGCTCCAAAATAACCTTCAGGATCTGGGCTGGCGAGCACTAGGGCGCCCAAGCTTGCTTGAGTTCGAGCAGCAATGACCTCTGCGAGCTTGCCTTCAATTTCCTCGATTTGCGTATCAGAAATTGAGTAACTCTCTGGGGCTACGAATAATTCTTGGGTGGGACTACTGAGGGCCATATATAGACATCTATAGTTTTACGTTAGGTTATTATACCATAAATACCTTAAAGAAGCAATGTAGCGAAGCGTTGCCTGTTGTAATTACAACTTTGAAGCTATTCCACCGTGTTACATAATTAAAGTATGAAGATTACAAATTTACTATTCTGGGTACAAGAAAACAAGCTCTCTGAAAAATTCTATAAGAAACTGGGGTTTGAAGTGTTGCAATCTGACGACGAGCATTCCCTAATTTCTTTAAATGGATTTGTCATTGACCTAGTCACCATGCGTGACGAAGAGAAGTTTGCGCGTGATGCAATGGCAAGCGATAAGGGGCGCGGTGTATACATTTACATCAATGTTGAAGACGTAGACATGACTCACAAGCAATTACTCGAACACGGATTCAAACCAGCCACGGAGCCAAAAGATTGGCATTGGGGTAATCGAGAGTTCATTATGAAAGACCCAGATGGCTATAAGCTTTGTTTTTGGGAAAAGTTGCAGGAGCGTTGATCAAGTATATTTGACCTATCTCATACAGTATTGTATAATATAGAAATGACATTCCAGCCTGAGCTGTCTATCAACCCCCACGAACATGACGGGGTAGTTACCACTCTGGAGATACTGGACGCGTCGTCTTATCTCAGCAGCCCGGAATCGCGGCTCGCCTACTTCCAGAACCTTGAGTTCGAGGAGTTTATTGGCTTAATCACTACAATTAACGAATCATGTACGTTCGACGTGAACGAAGCAATTGACCCCAACGATCACCGTAGTCGGCTGATCCGTAGCATAACCATAGATGAAGAGACCGGTAAGCAGAGCGAAGTACGAACGGCATACCTCGCGCCTCCAAACGACCACAGGGAAACCCTACTCAGGGAAGCACTGGCCACGGCACAGAGCCTTAATGACATCGAGCAAGCTGCAACATTGACCGGACTGGCACTATCGGTCATTCATCCCTTTCAAGACGGCAACGGCCGTACCAGCAGAGTACTCTATGGCTTGCTCACACAGGGCTATGACGGCTCGGAAACCAGCAAGGAGTACTTTAGAGCGCTGAGCAGCCAGGCTAACAAAGAGTTAGTGTATTTCCATCCGGCGAGCGCCCAACTTCCAGGACGCTTCGTAGAGAATGAGATGCGAAAGATGGGCCTCACTGGCCTAAAGCTCGATATGTACCCAGAAAGGGGCGATAACCGCGCTTGGAAGATACACAGACTGTTATACGGCAAAACGCTCCAAGCCACGCTTCTTGAGGAGGGGTACTTCAGCCTTCTGCCGCTGTTTGACAAAATGCAGCGCGACGGAAAGCAGTTTCAAGATTGCAGCAAGTCCCTAGCCGTTGTAGATGGCACAGAATGGCGCCAGCTGGAGGTGACTAAAATATATCCAGACCCAAACGCTATAGCGGTAAGCAAATTGCAGTCTGCGCAGCTTCGCCTCAAGCTTCAATATGTCAGAGCGGTGATCGACTGCTTCAAGCCAGACGCGACAGAACGACTAGTAGACGCTGCTGAGCTCACGCAGCTATACCGACCGAGGGCATAGCATTATGTAATAACTAGTTCATCGAAGCCAGTCTTGTCGTCTGGCTCTCTTGAGAACGCCATACCATCCAGTACGCCAACAACAAGCTCGCATGTTGTCCGAATGATGCAACCTTCTTTGACATGGCCGCCCTTAGCATTACCCTGCAGATCAGAGACTGCGATATGCAGATGGCAGCCGTTCATAGAAACTGTGCCGTGCAGCGAATCAATCTCAAGGTTCTTTGGTTCGATATACTTTACCTGTCCATCGATAACAGGTACACGAATCTTAGCGCTCTCCAGACTACCAACTGCAGATAAGATAATTCCCGCCTTTACATTATTTTTGAAAATTAGTTTTTTGATTTCTTCAAGGAGATCTTGACCATCATGAAGTCGAACTGCAATTGTTTTCATAAACTTAGTCTAACAAAAAGAAACACCTTTTGGTGCTTCTTTGATGTTGTCTACGCTATAATGGTGACCCCACGGAGAGTCGAACTCCGGTTGCCAGGATGAAAACCTGGTGTCCTAACCACTAGACGATGGGGCCGTAACTGGGTTTGAAACAGAGTGATTATAGCAGAATTTGGGCTCGGCGCCAAGAGGTGACCGCGCAATACGCCTACCGTGGCTGCAGATAACTCATCGCGCGCCTAAAGCAGCATTTACACCAACCACAAATAGGAGTTAGATTATAGTATGAGTGTTTCTGCAAACGATAAAGATATTGTCAGCTATATTCAAGCTAACTCGGTGATTATTATCGGCACGATTGATCCGCATGGCGCGCTGCATGGCGCTGCCGTCTACGCCTACGCGCCCCGGGCAGACAAACTTTATTTTATTACCAAAAACGATACCAAAAAGTTCCAAAATATTCTGCATAATCCTGAGGTCAGCGTGACCATTGTGAATAGCGACGAAAACAGCACATTGCAATCTCAAGGCCATGCCGAAGTGGTCAGCGACCCGGGCGTAATCGGCGAAGTCATGCACAAAATGACCAAAATTTATGCCCACAGCGTGGATTGGCTACCGCCAATTGCCAAGATTCATGCCGGACCATACCAAGTGGTTAAGGTGACACTGCGCAACACGCGGCTTGCCAACTTTTTGGGCGCCAAGGCTGGCAGCGAGCACATCTTTAAAGAAAGCAATTAAGCATTCACTCTGGGTAATTCCTGCCAAGAGGTGGTGTACGCATGGCTACGGCGAGTGCCCTGCAGCATTTCACTCGCGGCTGGCTCAACCGCGTGGTACACCAACCGGGTGTGGTATTTGGTATTTAGCGCATCAACAGCTTGCATGAGTTCTTTGCGCTCGTCCAGGCGAACAGGTGTCTCGGACGACAGCCAAGAGAGCTGCTGGGCGTTTTCGGGCGCGAGATCCAGCGCAATCACCCCACCTCGGCGATAGGTAAAGTCGGGATCGTAGAGCTGCGTCAGGCCTTGGAGCGCCGCCTGCAGTAGTGCGGCGGTGTCATTGCTGGCCTGCAGCAGTGGTACGAGAGTGGAGACGCGGCGATAGTTATCGCCATCACGGTGGCGGTCGCCAGCAATAAACACGGCCAGCGCGCCGGTAATCTGCTGGTACTTGCGCAGCTTTCCGGCCACGCGCGCGGTAAAGCTGGCAATTAACCCTTCTAGCTCGTGCTGCGCTCGCACGCGGTGTGCAAAGGTACGCGTGACAGCTAAGGATTGTTGCGGTTTGTGCACATCTTCCACTTCGTAGCATGGCTCGCCGCGCAGCTCGCGCACGGTGTTAAGACCACGGATGGTGAGACGTTGCTTGGCCCACGCATCAGATACCAGCGAAAGGTCGTAAGCCGTCTTGAGCCCTCGATCGCTCAAGGTCGGTGCGGTCCGCCAGCCTACACCCCACACGCTTTTGAGCGGCGTATCTTTAAGGAGTTGCAAACGGCGCGCTTCGCTAGCCGCTCCGTGTTGCGTCGCATCTGCCACCAACGAATACGCACCGCCAAGACTTGGCGTGTGCTTGGCATGTTCAGCTGCTGCTTTGGCCAGCGTCTTGGTGGGCGCCACACCTATCGAGACCGGCACGCCCAACCATTGCCAAATCTTTTGACGCAGATCAAGCGCCCAAGCGGTGTAATCACTAATGCCCAGCGAGCTGAGTTCCAAAAACGATTCATCCACTGAGTAAACCTCCACTCGCGGAGATGCTGCCTCTAATAGTCCCACCACTCGCTGCGAAAAGTCACCGTACAGCGCAAAGTTCCCAGAAAATAACGTCACTTTGTAGTCGTGTAACAGGTCTCGCACCTTAAAGTACGGCACTCCCATTGGAATCCCAAAAGCCTTTACCTCGTTGCTGCGCGCCACAATGCACCCATCGTTATTGCTGAGCACGACCACGGGCTTATTCCACAAATCTGGCCGGAAGACGCGCTCACAACTGACAAAAAAGTTGTCGCAATCCACCAACGCAAAGATGGACTTAGCGGAGCTTTTGGACAGCATAGGTCACTACTCCCCAAATCTGTGCATCGGCGGCTTCATGCAGTGCGATCGGCGCAAAGTTGGGATTCTCGGCCACCAGCCACGCCTGACTCCCCTGTTTTTTGAGTCGCTTCAAGGTGAACTCGCCGTCCACCGCAGCCACCACAATGTCGCCATGGCGCGGCTCAAGCGAACGATCCACCGCCACAATGTCGCCAGTCTTAAGACCGATGCCCTGCATAGAATCGCCTTCCACGCGCAGATAAAACGTGGCAGCTGGATGGCGCAGCACGAGCTGGTTAAGATCAAGCGGATTACCAGTGGCATCTTCGGCCGGGTTGGGAAAACCGGCTTTGACCGACTGATCCAGCAAGAGTGGAAGGGAAACAGGGGAAAGTTTCATACTTATAGTATGCCACGAGTCAGATGTAGCTGTCAGGTATATGAAGCATACGGTTATTGACGTTTTGTCATAACTATTTATCATTAGTATAACCAGTCCACCAAAAAATCGTATAAACAGGAGAGCCTATGACTGAACGACAAAATCATGTACGCAACTTATGGCAATTTGCCGCAGCCAGCAAAATAGTTATTGGCGGACTGAGTGTCCTGCTACTAGGAGGCGTCCTTGGTTGGAGCGCGCTACTTGGACACGCGCATCAGGTTTCGGCCATGACCGCTGACTGTAATGATAACGCCGTAATCCGCTGTGGTTTTTCGGACTCAAGTGCTTCGAGCGCGGTTACAGCATTTACCGCTGCGTACAAAGCCAACAAATCAGGTGACCTGGACAATATCTATGCTAATTACGGCTTCACCTCTGGTGACCTGAGTAAACTACAAGCCAATGCCAAACTCGGCTATGTCACCAAAAGCGGTGATGTTGTGCTGAACGGCAAAGTGATTGCCACTGGCTCGACGAGCATCGGGCGCCAAGATATCTCAGGCAGCAGCACCAAAACCATCAATGGCAAGAAGTATTTTGAACGCCCCACCAGTGTCTCGTTCACTACAGATAAGATTCCAGCCTTGATTATGATGAACGGCAGCAAGATTGATTTTATTGTGCTGGCGTCGTGCGGCAACCCGGTCAAAGCGACACCCAAACCGACCACTACGCCTAAGCCAACGCCAAAACCTAGCCCCACTCCCGTAGCTAGCGCAATGTGCTCAGCTCTTCACGCGACGCTGCGAACCGGCACTCGCGACACCTATAATTACACCGTCACCAACACGCTGACTGGCGGCGCCAAAGCGCTCAGCTACAGTTTTGATTTTGGAGATGGCACTTCGCCGCAAGTGACTCTTCAGGGCTCGACCAGTCACACCTATGCCAATGCCGGCAATTGGAAAACCCGCGTCACCGTCCAATTTAGCATCGCCAGCCAAAACCAAGTCTGCGAAGCTGAAACCCCAGTGCAGGCACCGCCCCAAGCCACCCAAGCTTCAGTCACCACGCCAACCACTCCCGCACCGGCGCAACAACTGCCAGCCACCGGTCTGGAAAACGTTGCCGGCGGCATGTTCGGCACCAGCGCCCTCGCCGGGGCTGGTTACTACTGGCGCGTAAGCCGCAAAGGGCTGATTGCACGATTGCTGCGCCGGTAAATTGCATTAGTTAGCTTTTGCCTCCTCAAACAAGTCTCTCGATTAGCTCACGCAGGATGAGTCAATCTATACAAAGCGTTCAGCAAACCGCTTGCGCTTATTTGCTTTTTGTGTTGAAAGAGTTGACTTTACTTAGTTTTTATGTTAATTTAGAACCTATTAGCTCATATAACTAATAAGTGTGAGGAGAGTATATGAAGCAGGGATTATCCCGTATCGGGCGTTTATTCAAAAATGCCAATAAAAAGAAGATCGCAATTAGCGCAGTAGCTGCGATTGCTGTAGTAACCACTGGTACTTGGGGTGCATTGTTTGCCAGCACCAAAATCGCTGAAGCCAAAATGGCTCGCGATTGCGACAAC
Organism: Saccharimonadales bacterium (SeqCode); assembly: GCA_035480055.1. Lineage (GTDB taxonomy): Bacteria > Patescibacteriota > Saccharimonadia > Saccharimonadales > DASZAF01 > DATIIB01. Next base: position 68,346 of record DATIIB010000006.1, on the reverse strand, counting down.
AACGCCATTATGTACTGTGGTGCAGTTAACGTTGGCGAATTCGTCAGCAAATATAACAAAAACAGCACCGGCGATTTGGACAACATCTACGCTCACTACGGCCTGAGCTCTAGTGAACTAGCTCGTTTCCAAAAAACTGCCAAGCTCGGCTATGTCACCAAAAGCGGTGATGTTGTCTTGGACGGCAAAGTAGTTGGTACCAACAGCCAAAGTGTTGGCCGCCAAACTATGGCTGGCAGCAGCAAAGTGGTGATTAATGGTAAAACCTATTACCAACGCCCAACGTCTGTCTCGTTTGCTTCAAACTCAATCCCTGCACTGATTATGATGAACGGCGACCAAGTTGAATTCGTCGCCCTGACTGCTTGCGGTAACGCAATCCTTCCTCACCCTAAGGGTGAAGCGCCAAAATACAGCTGTGACATGCTGAACGAAGAAGCAGTGTCTGGCAAAACCGACACCTTTAACTTCAGCAGCAAAGTCACCGCTGAGCACGGTGCCAAACTTTCCAAGGTTGTCTACGACTTTGGCGACGGCACTCCAACGGTCACCAAGACCAACCCGAGCGAAAAAGTCTCACACACCTACAAGCCTGGCAAATTTACCGCCAAAGTAACCGCTTACTTTACAGTGAACGGTGAAACGCAGATTAAAACCGCCACCGCTTGTACCAAGCCTGTGGAAGTAAAACAGCCTCCTGTTCCTGTGTACGCTTGTGTCTCATTGACCGCCAAGCTTGCGCCAAACACCAAGAACAAGTACACCTTTACCGCAACTGCAAAAGCCGAAAACGGTGCAACTCTGAAGAGCGGTGACTTCGACTTTGGTGACACTGCGAAGCAAGCTGGCGTAGCTGCCCAGGGTCTGACCGTTGCTGCCGACCACGAATACACCAAGGACGGCACCTACACTGCAACTGCCACCTTAACCTTCAACGTTGGCAATACCACCAAGACCGCAACCTGTCAGGTAGTGGTAACTCCTTCAACTCCTCAGCCACCGATCTACTCTTGTACTGGTTTGGCAGTTGCGCAAAAATCGCGCACCGACTTTGAATTCAAAGCCAGCGGTTCAGCTACCAACGCCACAATCACTGGCTATCGCTACATCGTTCGCGACAGCGCCGATAAAGTGCTCGAAACAAAAGACCTTAGTCTTACCGACACGCTGCAATACAGCCAGACAACCGTCGGCACCTACAGCGTGAGCGCTCAAGTACTGGTAACCGTTAACGGCCAAGCCAAAGTAACTGACGAGAGCGATACCTGCCGCAAGCCTTTCGAGGTCAAACCCGAGGAAGTTCCTCCTGTTGCAGAATGTACCGCCCTGACTGCAGTGCTGAAGAGCGGCACTCGCGACACCTACGACTACTCAGCTTCAACCAAGATTGAAGGCAAAGATGCCAGCGTGGTGAACTACCTGTTCGACTTTGGCGATGGCAACCAGCAAACTACCACTGGTAACACTGCGAGCCACACCTACGCCAAAGACGGCACTTGGAAGAGCCGCGTGACCGTCACCTTTATGGTGGCTGGCCAGCAGGTCCAAAAGACTAGCGACGCCTGCGCCGCACAGACCACTGTGCAACCTCCAGAGGAATGTAAACCTGGTATCCCAGTTGGCGACAGCCGCTGTACCGAATGTAAGCCTGGCGTCCCTACCGGTAGCGCAGAGTGCCAAGAGTGTAAACCAGGTGTGCCAATGGGCAGCCCTGCATGTACTCCAACCTGCCAAAACGGTGGCATTCCAAGCACCAGCGCCGAATGTGCACCAACCTGTGACAACGGCGGCAAGAGCATGCAAGAATGTCAACCTGCAGCGCTTCCTGCCACTGGTGCAGAAGCCGCACTTCCTGGCCTGTTTGGGACAAGCGCCCTGGCCGGAGCTGGTTACTACTGGCGCCAAAGCCGCAAGGCCATCAAAAACCGTTTGCCTCGTAAGTAACCCCTTGCGTCCAAATGTCCAAATCCCGCTCACCTCAGAGCGGGATTTTTGGTATGATGGCAGTATGAGTAAATCACCCAAGAAGCGCAACAAACCCTACAAAGGCACCGATGCCGCCACCGGCCCGCGCGTCACCCGCTACTCTGTCACCGAACAAAGCGCCTTTGCATCGTGGTGGAAAGACAACAAGCGCATGGTGCTCTTCCGCACCATTCTGTTACTGCTGGCCATTCTGCTGAGTTGGATCATCACTCAGATCATCCACGTGTTTTAGTCCTTGCTTTCAACCACCTTGCGCCGTGGAAAACGAAAGCCAAAGGTACTCCCTTTGCCTTCTTTGGATTCAAAGATGATCGCCCCTTCTTGCAAGGCGATAATTCGCTTCGCAAGGAATAGGCCAATGCCCGTGCCGTCTGGTCGCATTTTGAGCGCATTGCTGGCGCGGAAAAACTTGCTGAACAACTGATGCTGCTCGGTTTTGGGCACGCCAATACCTGTATCTGTAACCCTAAAGCTCACTTCATTATTAGTGGTCGTGAGAGTGACCGTAATGGTGCCACCAGGTTGAGTGTAGTAGATCGCGTTATCGATAAAGTTCATAATAACCTGGCGAGTTTTCTCTTCGTCCAGCATAAGCTCGGGGAAGTGCTCGGGTTCGTCGTATACCAGCGTTAACCCCCGGTTTTTGGCCGTGGCTTCCAGCTGGTTGATCTCGGTGCGAATGAGGTCGGTCAAGCGCACCGGCGTTGTTTCCACTTCAAACTTGCCGGTCCGAATCCGGGAGACGTTCAAAAAGTCGGCAATCAAGTACACCATTCGCTGCGCGCTGTTATAGGCTTCGCCCAGCAACTTGCGTTGATCTGGTTTGAGCGTGCCGCCATAGCCTTCAAGCACCATCGAGATATAACCCTTCACCGACGTCAGCGGCGTGCGCATTTGGTGCGAAGCCATAGAGATAAACTCATCCTTGGCTTCATCTAACGCGCGCAGCTTGTGGTTGGTTTGGCGAAGTTTGGCCGTGGCCTCATCGATTTTCTGTTGCAGCGTAAGGTTGAAGCTTTGGATCTCTTGGAAGCGCAGGGCATTTTGAATAGCCAGCGCCAATTCATCTGCAGCGGTATTAAGTAATCGCACTTCTCGGCCGCCAAAAGCTTCGCCTGACTGCTTGTAGCCCAAAAACATGTAGCCCAATTCTTCATGCGCAGTATGCAAGCGGACAACCACTGCAATCTTTTGGTGCCGGAAAAACTTCATTTCGGGATGGCGTTTGCTATCAAGGTCATCAATGATTACCGCATTCGAACGCGCAAACGGCAATCGCCGGCCCTCTTTAATAATTTCTTCACCTGCGGCATCCGTATTATTGACCAGGACGAATTGCAGCGTATCCGCTTTGAGCACTCGCTTCAGTAACTGCGTGCTACTTTTGGTCAAGATGGCCAGGTCAATTGTTCGCGCCAAAATATTGCTCAGGCTGTACAGCACATCTTGCGGATCATAGAACTGTCGGAAGAATATTCGCATCGTCAATTGATCGAAGAGTTTGCGCAGATAGAGCAAAAAGTAGAGAGCAATAACGCTTCCAAATGCCACAAAAGGCAATTTGCCGTCAATGTTAATGTCCAAAAAGTAGGCCGCGATCAGCACCACCGGTATCACACAAAAAACGGTCAGCATAAAAATCGTTGCCAAGTAGGCCAACGCGCGTACCACAAAGAAATGGATATCAAAAAGTCCACGATAAATCACATAGGCAAACGTGACCATGGCGAATAGCACCGCGGCTGGCAACACATGCTGAGCCAAGACGCTTTGGGAAAATTCAGAGGTAGAAAAGCTTGCAAAAATGATCATCAAGCCCACAATCAGCATGCTCACCAGCATAATCCCGTCGCGGCGACGTTCTACTTTGTCTGTGGTTCGCCTAAAGTGCATAGAAATAGTCAGGACGCCATACGCGACACTGAACGCACCAAACGCAAGTACCGTAGCGTACCAGACATCCAACTTGGGGACGCCAATGCCAAGATAGTCGATCTTAATATTCCTCACATTGCTCGAAAAAAGAGAAACCGTACCCGCAACCACGCCAAGTACGTTGTATCTAAAATAATGCGGCTCTTGATTGGTGCGAATAAGAGTAAATATCAAAAACGAAGCAGCGAGTGGTCCAGAGAAAAATACCGAAGCCTGCAAAAGTGCGCCGGCAATTGCATGATGTGCGGAAACGAGTTGAGAGGCAAACTGTAATCCCTGCCATACACCGACCAGCAGCGCAAACACCGTAAAACCCACATGCAGCGCTGTCTTTTGGCGCAGTATTACCAAAGCAGCAATCACAAAAAAGCCGACTACCTCAACAAAGTAAAGCGATAACAGGCTGATGGCTAAAGGTGTCATTTATCTTATTGTACAACCAAATGCGTGTAGTAGGGAATTACGCTAATGATAAAACGCGATGAGCCGCGCTGGGAGCAGGTTTTTTGAGGTACCAATAATCTAATCGCGAAACCATTTTGGTTGGCATGGTCAGGTCCATACTCGGCAATGCCTGAATGAGCGCTTCCGCCATATGAGGAATATACGTCGCAGAAAAGTTAGTGGACTCAAGAACGACATGCCAATCTTTGCGGGTGCGGCTGGCAACCTCCAAGAACAGATTAATGACATCGGTCGATAGGGCCATCCCAGGCGCTCCCTTGCTGATAAGTTCAAAGAAGTGCGCCACCTGCTTACCCTCTTGTTTGGCCTTATCGAGGTCTCCACCAAGGAGGGTGGAGTTACAATCAAGCCAATCGTTGTGATCCATATCAGGAGCCATAAACCCAAAGCACACCGGTCTGCCGTCTACGAATCGAACTGCCGTAAATACATTCTCACTTTGGATGTGGTCTGTGAAAAAACCTTTGGTGACTTCCATGGAGATCGGGTGATGTTCGCCGAGCACTTTACCAAAGCCAACTTGCGATATTGACCAAAGATCATCCACAATTTCAGGGTGCGTCTGAAGGTCAGCTGCCGTAAAGAGATAAGTATCATTTGAGCCTTCGCCAGGCATGGGGGGAAGGTTTTCCTCCTCACGATATTCCTGCCAAGACCGTATAAAAGCGTTCACGGTGCTCATCTCAAGTTTTTCTGGCGCTATCTCTTGCGTAGAACTAACCTCAAGATTATAGATGCCCATCCAGGCTGTCTCATGACCCTCTTCTTTAGGCCGAGGATCAATAAACTCATGCGGCTCCAGTTGTCCAAAGGCAGCCAGCCACTCTGACACTGCCAGGTGGTCAGCTTCTCTATCGCCATCAATCAAACTATCCGGTTCTTCAATAAGTATAGCAGTGTTTGCAGGTAAGCCTTCCCCACCAATCAATGCTTCCTCTGAGGCCAGCGCTCCTTCCCGTACGCGAGTGAGCGGGATAGTAAGGAGCATGACTTCATCAACGTCCGCCATATCAGCGGTGCGTTCAGCGTTATACCGTTGTTCGTATGACAGAGGGGTGAGCGCGGGAATGAGCTTTCCGTCGATTTCGCAAAAAATGGTGCGCGGATCTTCCATCGCCTCGGCATATTCGTCTGCATCGAGTATACCTATCCGTCGGAAAGCATCTGTTTCCGTGTCGCAAAGGGTGCGATAGTCGCCATATTCAAATGTTGGCAAGGTCTCACGCGATTCACCTGCTCGTTCTGGGTGAGAATTATGTTCACTCGTTACTGACTGATCTGCATTCGCGCTCATTCGCGGCCCTCCTTATTCTTACTTGAATCGATGAAAAAGCGTGGTGGTACCTTAAACCCATTAAAATTTGCACCGTAGACGACGGTATAGGCTCCAGTGTTTGCAAAAGCGATTCTATCGCCAACCTGCAGCCCCGCGGGCAATGACGCGTCATACGAAAGGATGTCCTTGGAGTCACACGATGGGCCCGTTAATACGTAATTCTTGTGTTCTTCGGTAGAAGGATGACTATGCGGTAGGTCGACATAAAACGGCGTATGCGGGAACACCTCAAAGCGCTGCGCGCCGCTAAATGCCTGGAAGACGCCCACGTCCAGAAAGAGCCAAGGTTTATGCTGGCGCTCTTCGACGCCAATGATCGTTGCCACAATCACCGATGATTCAGCAACGATGTAGCGTCCAGGCTCGGCCATATAAATAAATGATTTTTCGGCTGAGATTGCCGCATTCACCTCACGCGCCACCTCTTCGATGGTTGTATCATCGGCATGATAATGTGCCGGAAAGCCACCGCCCATGTTAATCGTCTTGGCCGCAATGCCTCGGGCATTTGCTTGTCGCAGCAGCTCCTGGCTCTTATGAATCGCCTTGCTCCATTCGGCGAGCCCCTCTTGTTGAGAACCAACATGAAAGGTGATGCCCGCCGGTGTTAAGCCCTGATTTCCTGCATATTGCAAAATCTCGACCGCTTCGTCGTGGGAACAGCCGAACTTGGTAGAGAGCGGCACCGCACTGTGTGTGTCCTCCATTTTGACCCGAACAAAGATTTCGAGGTTTTTGTGCAAGGTTGCAATCTTATCGATTTCTTCGCGCGATTGGACAGCGAACATTTTAATGCCACGCAGTGCAGCCTCATGAATGCTCTCGATCGATTTAACCGGATTGCTATACGTAATTTTGTGCGCTGGAACCTTAAGGCTGAGTAGCTCGTTAATCTCACCTATCGAAGCAGCGTCAAAGCCTTCTGTGACTTCGTTGATCGTCTGCAATACTTGCTTGTCTGGCAGGGCCTTCATGGCGTAATACATTTTTATATCCGGAAGGAGTGTCTTAAAAGTCTGGCAATGGTCGCGGACAATGCCCAGGTCGGTCAACATGTACGGCGTTTCCGCAACATAATGATCTTTAATTTGCGACATCCAATGGTCGTGGTCAAAATACTTCATAAACCTACCTTTTTACCCCTAGAATAAAAATCTGCGCATTTTTCAGCGCAGATGTGGGGTTGAAATCGTTTAATGTTTCATTCAGTTCGTATGTTTTACGCCACAACGTGTATTGCAACGCCTTTAGATAACGTAATTGGTATAATCGTGATGATGTGACAGTAGTTGACATACTTTATGAACCGATTATGTAAACTATAACATAAATAACTACTGAATGCAAGCTATTCCTTGCCTCCCTTGCATTTTATTGCCTTGCGATGCTAGTGTAAAGGTAGTTATGAGTTCACAACCCTACAAGATTGCTATCGTCGAAGATGATCCGGTCATTGCCCAGATGTATCGAATGAAGTTTGAGAGCGAGAATTTCTTTGTACAGACTGCCGCCAATGGCAAAATTGGTGTGGCACTGGCCAAAGATATGCAGCCTGATCTTATTTTGCTCGACCTCAAAATGCCAGAGATGTCTGGCGAAGAAGCGCTGGCCGAAATGCGTAAACATGAATGGGGCAAGCATATCCCGGTGATTATCTTGACCAATCTTGGCGAAGAAGAAGCTCCCAAAGGATTGGACAGTTTGGGAGTGCATTCTTATATCGTGAAGGCCGACCTTACGCCCAGCCAGGTCACTCAGCACGTCAAAAAAGCGCTCGCTGACCTTAAAAAGTAACTACCGGTTTTCGGCAACTCGCCGGGCAGCCCGGATAACCGCATCAAATAACGCAATCACCGTAAGTGGACCCACGCCACCTTTTTGTGGCGTAATGGTCAGATCATCGCGGGTTGTGTATACATCGTCGGCGACGTCACCCTTAAGCACGCCACCTTCGCCGGCCACACCCGCGTCGATCACCACTGCCTTCTGAGGAATGATGTCGCTGGTGAGCAAGCCAGGATGACCGGTTGCGGTAATAATAATGTCTGCGTCTTCGCACACCTTAACCAGATCGCTGTGGCGGTTGGCAATGATCGGCTCGACGCCAGAATCTTGCAGCATGCGGACCAATGGCGTGCCCACCAATCGGCCTTGACCAATAACCACTACTTTTTTGGCACGCGGTTCAATATTATACCCGGCCATCAGCCACAAGATGGCAGTTGGCGTGGCTGGATCAAAGAACTGATTTGAGCCCAAACCGTCCACATCTTTTTCGGGCGCAATTGCCCGGAGCACCGCATCGGTCTGCGATGGATCGGCAATGGGCAGCTGGACAATAGTCCCATGGGTGAGGGGGTCTTGGTTGTGGCGCTCAATTGTGGTAATGGCTTGATCAACCGAGACTTGCTCGACCACCACGTCAACCAAGATGTCTTCGCCATACTTTTGTTTGAGCTGTATGTATTTAAGTGATGCTGGATGCTCGTCGGTCAAAATAATCGCGAGGCGCGGAAACACATGCGCAGCTTGCCGCAGGCCCCGCACTTGGCGTGCCTGACGTTCTTTCATGTAACCTGCAAGGTCAGCACCGTTTAAAAATCGCATGAGAGTAGTATACCACCTCTGTTAGATAATAAAAAGCAGCGCCCTTAAAACGACGCTGCTTTTGCATCTTCGGCCAGACTAGTCGACAGTGATTTTGGCGTGCTGGCTGGAATTGAGGTGGTTATGAAAACCCCAGGTGCCTTTTTTGGTCACGGTGAAGGTTTTGCTCTCGCCTGGACCAATACTCCCCAGGTTGAACTCGGGTTCGTCGGTGTGGATGGGGTGCGGGTCAGAATCGAAATCAAGTTGCTTGTCAGAGGTATTGGTCACCTTTATAACTGAGTTAACCTTCACGCTGGTGGCCGACAGTTCAAAGCCATCACCAAGGTAGCTGATGGTGACTGCCGCTGCCGTGCTCGCACCACTACTGCTTGGTGTCGTTGACGAACTCCCGTTGGCTGAGGTATTCCCGTTTGAGCCAGTGTGAGTAGAGCTACTAGAGCTGGTTGGGGCTGCAGAAGAAGCATCTTTATCATTATCTTTTTTGTGCATCACCAGCACTGCGGCGGCGGCAATGACCGCAACTACCACCACGGCAATACTAATCTTCATCATCTTATTCATACGTAAGCTTCCTTTAGGTTACTTATTTATACTCAACTAGATGCCAGGTGCTGTCAAGCTATGCTATAGTGCAGAGAGTAATAAGGTCAGACTATGGGCAAGTCCAAAACCGCTTCTTTTTCCAAACCAAAGCTTGCAGCCATGTTGTTGCGGATTGGCTTGGCGGTTATCTTTTTATACGCAGCGATTTCGTCATTTGTAAATCCAAATGATTGGGTTGGCTATCTCCCCTCTTTGCTTACCGACCATGTGTCAGCTACGGTAGCCTTAAAATTCTTTTCGGCTTACGAACTCTTGCTGGTGGTGTGGCTGCTAAGCGGAGTGTACGTGCGTTACGTCGCTCTCCTTTGCGTACTCACGCTTGGCGGTATTGTCACGGCCAACTTTCATTTATTTGTGATTACTTTTCGGGATATTGCGCTGATGTTTGCGGCCGCCGCGTTGGCCGTATTGGGAGATGAATAATGGGCGGAACCGAAATTATTCCGGCCCAAGTCTGCCGGTAAACCAATCTTTCTTGAGCTGCGCATCTGGGATGCGATATTTTTGGGAGAGCGCATTGGCGATATCATCTACCATAACCGTTGGGCCTGCCAAATAAACCATGTTTGCCGCCAGATTTGGAACGTGCACATTAATCAGCTCCGCGCTCATGCGACTAGCTTCCAAAAGATGGAGGTGCAATTCAGGATGTGCCGCGTGTAGCTGTTGCAGTCTCTCTATAAAGACACCTTCACCTTTCCGAAAGGCATACAGCAGGGTTGCCGAAAGCGGCTGCGACTCATGCTGGCGTTGACCAAGTATGGCCACGAAAGGAGTCACCCCAATGCCGCTTGCCACAAATACTCGAGGCATCGTGCCTTCGCCCCACGTAAAATCACCGCGAATATCATACGCTTGCGCCAATGTCCCCGGCACCATACTAAATAAAGCCTGCTTGTAGGTGCTCTCGCTTGGCCGCGTGGTGATCTCGATTTGCTGCCGATACGGTGCGGCGCTAATGGTAAAAGGGTGTTCCTCTGGGCCATACACCCCAGGAATTTCCAGTCGCACCGCTTGGCCAGCAATCCAGATGAGTGGTTCGCTGGGCGTAAAGATAAATGAGGTTGCCCCTCCGCCGGCTGGTACTTTTTTGGTAAATACAATCTGCATCTTACGAGGCACTCGTCATGGTCTTGCGCCACAAAAGCGCAATCGCAAATAACCCCAATGCAACAATCACAATCGTTCCGCCAGCCGCCAAGCTGAGATAGAATGCGGCAAACAAACCGGTAATAACCGCCGCCAAGCCAAAAGTAATCGCAAAGAAAATGGTTTGCTTAAGGCTCCTGGCCAGTTGCATGGCCGTGGCCACTGGGATTACCATCAAGGCGCCGATCAGCAAGCCACCAACTATCCGCAGCGAAACCACCACCGTTATGGCGGCAAAAAAGACCAGCGCTTGGTTGAGCGCCTTGGTGGGCAGGCCGCTGACGCGCGCTTGCTCGTCATCAAACGAGACATAGGCTAATTCTTTGTAGAGCAAGATCGAGAGCGCTACAATCCCCAGCGCCATTGGCACAATCAGCATCAGATCGATCGGCTGCACGGTCGCAATGCTGCCAAACAAAAACGAAAAGAGGTCGATATTGACCTTTTGGGCCAGCCCAATCAACACCACCGCAATCGCCAAGCCGCTGGAAAGAAACATCGCCAAGGCCAGCTCGCCGCTTAACCGCCCGCCAGCCCGCAATTTTTCAATCAGTACCGCAGCCGCGGCGGCCACAACCAAAGCGCTCAAGATTGGATTAATTCCAATCAGCACTCCGGCGGCCACACCTGCCAGCGAAATGTGCGCCAAGCTATCGGCAATTAACGCGTACCGTTTGGCCACCAAAAAGGTGCCGATCAGTGGCGCAACCACCCCAATGGCAATACCTGCAATAAAGGCGCGGACCATAAATGAATAGGTGAAAATCTCTAGCATATCAATGATTGTGCAAAATAAATTTGCGGCCCTTTCCATACAAATTCGCCATGTACTCTTTTTCCATAAATTCCTTGGGCGCTCCGTGGTAGATGAGTGTTTCGTTGATACAAGCCACGCGAGTAACCTCGTTGACCACCACATCAATATCATGTGAGACCATCACCAAAGTCAGCTTTTCTTGCGTATTCAGCTTGGCCAAAAGCCGATAAAAAGCTTCCTGCGACGGCACATCGATTCCCACAGTCGGCTCATCCAACAACAACACTTCTGGCTCGGACGCCAAGGCTTTGGCGATGAACACCCGCTGTTGTTGACCGCCCGAGAGTTCGCTTAATAAGCGGTGGCGCAGTGGCCACATATCAACTTTGTGCAGCGCGTCTTCCACCGCTTGCCTATCTTTTTTGCCCGCAAAGTGCAGCAGCCCAATCCGCCCCACGCGACCGAGTGCCACCACTTCGGCAACCGTGATGGGCAAGCGAGTATCCAAATTGGTGACGTGCTGCGAGACATACCCAATTCGCGGCCATTCTTTAAACTGGTGAGTCGGCTTGCCAAACAGTTCAACCGTTCCCTCTTGCGGGTGCAGCAGACCAAGTATCAGCTTGAGCAAAGTTGTCTTACCTCCGCCATTTGGGCCAATCACGCCCACGTACTCACCTTTGTGAATCTCGAGATTAATCTGGTCTAGCACTGGCGTGTGACCATAGCGAAACGAGACATTTGATAGGGCAATAAGCGGTGCGTTCATTACTTACAGTCTAGCGCTGTCCGAAGGTTCTGCAAATTCTCTTTTTGGACCGAGAGATAATTTTTGCCCAGCGCGATATCACTATCGGTGAGACCTTCAAGCGGATTAAAAACTAGAGTCTTTGCGCCAACTTCGCTGGCAATGGTTTGCGATAGCTTTGGACTTGCCAGCGATTCAAAGAAGATATACTGCACATCGTGAGCTTTAGCAAATTGCGCCACGTCGGCCAGTTTTTGCGGCGAAGGTTCATCGTCGGGCGACAAGCCAGAGATTGAGACTGAGGTTAGATTATACTGCTGCGCCAGATAACGAAAGGCCTGGTGCGAAGTGACGATATCGCGGCGCTGACATTGCTGCAAGCCGTTTTTGTATGCGGTGTCCAAATCGGTCAATTGCTGTGTAAAGGCTTGAGCGTGAGCCTCATAATATGTTTGATTGGCTGGATCGATCTTTACCAAACCATCTTTAATGGCGGTCACTTCCTTGATCGCAAGCATTGGATCGAGCCAGACATGTGGATCGGTAGCCGCACCACTTCCCTCTTCGTCATCGGCAAAAGGAGCCAGAAGCTGTATGCCATCGCTCGCGCGCACCGCCGTAACATGATTGCTGGCAAGATCTTTTTGGATCCGGTCGGTCCATTTTTCCAAACCTGCACCGTTATAGACAAAAAGTTTGGATTGATACAACCCTACCAAATCTTGCGGCGACGGGTCATAGTCATGTGGCTCAACGCCCGGTTTTACCAGAGTGTTGACGGCAACTTTATCACCGCCCACTTGGCGAGCAAACTCAGCCATGGGATAAAAGCTGGCCGTTACCTGAATTTTGTCCGATTGCCCGCTGCGATGGTGGCCCGCAACAACCACGCCAGCAACCAAGGCGATTAAGAGACAGTCGAGAATACCAAAAAAGAGGATCTGCTTTTTCTGCATACGTCTGAGCATATCGTACTCGCGAGCATTAATGCAAATTATTTGCATATGCAAGTATTTATGCATATAATTCGAGTATGGACCACGCCAAACAGTTTGAAACAACTCTTAAAAAGCATCACGAACGACTCAGCTCTGCCCGATGGGCGATCTTTAAGACGCTTACCCGCAAAGCGCCGATTGCTATTCCGGCCTTTGTGGCCGAAATGCAAAAAATAGCGATTGACCCGGCCACCACCTACCGCAACATCAAGCTCTTTCGCGAACTGAACATTCTCCGAGACATTGGCACCGGCAACCGCCGGATGATTGAACTGAGCGATGCGTTCGACGCGCATCATCACCACTTTTGGTGTCGCGCCTGTCATGCCTTTATCGATTTTGATAGCCATGAGGTCGAAACCAGTTTGCGTACGGTAGCTACCCAACTTGGTGTCGAAATTACTTCGCATCATTTGGAACTTAGTGGGCTTTGTCAAGACTGCCGCGTGCTATAATGGTCAGGTTAGCAATAAGAAGGAATCACATGGCCATAAAACTATTTGTAGGCAGTTTGCCCTACACCGTTACCGATGACGAGCTCAGCGATTTATTTGCCTCTTTTGGCACCGTCGCTTCAGCCAAGGTTATCATTGATCGCGACACCAACCGCTCAAAAGGCTTCGGCTTTGTTGAGATGGAAGATGACGAAGCAGCCAAAACCGCAATTAAAGAACTCGATGGCAAAGACTACAATGGTCGCGCAATCGTTGTCAACGAAGCACGCCCTCAAGAACGCCGCGAACCACGTTCGTACGGCGGTGGTGGCGGAGGCGGAGGCGGTGGCTTCCGCGGTGGCAATGGCGGCGGACGCCGTGACGACCACGGTGGTGGACGCCGGTACTAATTAGTAGCCCATTCGCACAATATAAGCTCCCGACCGGGGGCTTATATTTTTGGAATGCTATACTAGTCAGCATGAAAGCAGTAGCTTCTTGGATAACGTGGCGCCGCGCCGCTGGATTGATCGTGCTGGCGGGTGCAGTGATTTTGGCACGTCCTGCCTGGGCATCACCCTTTGGTCAGGGAGTGTTTGGTGCAGATGTGCCGTTTGGGTCAGCCACCAGCTTATCGATTTCGCTGGGCGGCAATGTTAACATCAGCCTCGCGTCCAGCGGTGCAAACTTTAGCGGCACCGGTTCGCACACTGTCACCGTCACTTCCACCGATGTTGTGGGCTACATGCTCTATGCACATACCACTGGCAGCTCCAGCATGGTCAACGGCAGCGCAACCATTCCAGCCAGTAGCAACAGTTCTGCCGCAGCATTATCGGTTGGCACGTGGGGCTACAATACCGCAGGTTCCACCACCAACTTTTTGGGCATGAACTCTACTGGCGTGCTATTAAAAGATGCTAGCGGACCCTTCAAAAGTGGCGACCCGACCACTGTCACCTATGGCGCTCTTACCAGTGGCACCCAAGAAGCTGGTAATTACTCAGTGGCGGTTACTTATACCGCCGTTGCCAAGAATCAATAAGCCGCCGGCGATTCGGTGCACCTTTGAGGCGGCTACGAATCCACAGCCCAATCAAAATCATCCCCGCCGGAATAGCCAACGACCATGGCGGAAGATACACTACGTACGAAGCCTGCTGTAAAGTTGCGCCATTATCAATCCGATACCCATACACAGCTTTATAGACACCCGGCAGGAGTGGTGCCGGAATTGTTCCACCCACTGCTCGCACTGCGCCTGGCAACAGCAAATGTGCTGACTCGGGGGAATTATTACGGGCTGAGATACCTTGCAGTCGCCCAAATGGATACATAAAAAAGTGCGTATTGCCTGTATCTTTGGCGTTAAGCGAAAAAGGAATCTTGTCGCCAAAAGCCACCTTGGGAATATGCCCGCTTTGTATCTGGCCGGTGCGGTGTAAATCTCCATTAACGGTCACATATAAAACCGTGGCAACTTGTACCTTGGTAAGCACGGATCCACTGTCCAAGCTTGCGCTCGCAAAGATCGCAAAGTAGTGTCCGCCAGGCATTGCACTTTTGGGCGCAGCAATGCTATAGGTGATGGGTTGACTCTGGTCTGGTTTGAGCTGCAGCTGTGTTGCACTGAGCTTAATCCAATCGTCTTTGGCGTCTTCAAATTGATAATCATAGGTGTAGTCAGCGACCGAAAACTTTTGAGCCGATAGCGTGACGGTTAATGGTTTGTCGGTAAGATTAGCTACCGTCATGGTGCCGTTATGTGGTTGTCCGGGCGTGACTGTCGGATATTCCCGCAGCGGCGTGATAAAGAGCCCTTTGTTTTTGGCCTGCTGGGCCTGCGCATATGCCTGCCCGCCTGATGCGCCAAGCAACGTCACCAAAAGCGCACCCACCATCAGCCAACCGGCGCGTCGCAGCATACCTAACCCTTGTCAGCAGTGCGTTTGACCAGTCGCACTTGGACATCAGTCACCACATTCAGGTAGTGCTGAATGGCAAACGCTTGCGATTCTTGGCTGCGATTCTGCCAATCAGGGGTCAATATGTAGCCGTAGGTAAAATCAAAGTCGCAACTGATCGGGTAATGATCCAGTTTATTATCGATTCGCCATTGTTTGTTCAAATATAAAAAGCTGGCCTCAGAGATTGCCCGTTGGTGCGTAGGATCTTGCCACGCACGCATGCTGGAATAATACGGGCAGATGATATTGGCAAAACCTTTGGTCGCAATGTTTGGATTGGTCGGCTCAAACTCTGCCGGCTTAAGGATGCGGTAGATTTCATCAAAGAACTGAAAGAATGGATCATGGCGACTGTCACCGTGAGGAATATGTTCCACAAAGTTGGCACATTCAATCTCATCCACTGAGTTATCAGCGAACTGCTTCCAGGGAAAAGTGAGTAAATCCTGGACATAATCGGTCTCTTTGGTTTTGACAATATCAACGCCCTTGAAACCCTCAGGTTTGTTGCCTCCACACGCAAGTGAAAGTTTGAGAATAGTTGGTTGCTTCTTTTTGGTTGCCATATCGGTCTCCTTACCACATTAGCTGATTAGCTGCATCATAATGGCCGACTTTGACCCGTGAGTCGCAGGCAAATTTGTACCCCAACTCCCTGGCGTGCTGAAAAAACCACAAATCTTGCGTCATCACTTGCACTCCCCCACCGGGCATCATCTCTTGTTTGGTCTTGAACCAATTGCCATACTCAAAACGTTTGTCTTTGAGCATTTCAATACGAAAGAGCGTGAACCCCATACCAAGTCCGTTGCAAGGGGTGACGGTGTCGGGTTTTGGAATCTGCGGAATAAAATTGAGCGGCATCATCTCGGGATTACCATAGCACATTGGCTGGCCCGCCTCGCCTTTGGTCCAATACAGGCCGCCGACCGCATCATACTCATCGATAGATTCATATAGTTGGATCAAGCCGTTAGCTGGTGGAGCATTATCTTCTTCGAGCGTCAGCATAAATTTGAATGTGCTCAGCTCCGGATTCTCGAGAATCATCTTGATCACCTGATTGTAAGCTTCGCCGACTTCCATGCCTTCCATAAAGATCGGTCCAAGCACTTTTTGGTTCATCGGTTTGATCATACCTTGCCAATTCTGAACGATTCGAGCCGGAATCATGCCGCGCGTGGGACAGACAATGATGGTTGAGAGGTCGCGGTAGGTTTTTTCTTTCTCAAGACGCGTGGCATAATCACTGGCATTGTGAATGCCCGCGTCATCAGGGACGAGTATAGTCGGTTGAGCCATAGTAGCTTCATCTTACCACATCTGGCGCTCAGAGGGGGGTCGGTCGCGACGATCAAGGGAGTTACACGCTCAGCCATGCTAAGTTGGCGCCGTACTCGGTAGTAAAAGTGGTGTCGCTGCCATACGCAGTGCCGTTGTCATTGATCGCATAGGCTCGGACATGGTAGAGGGCGTTGGCAGTAAGACCCGTTATTGAGGCCGAGTAAGCGCCGGTTGTTCCCGCGGCCGTTGCCGTACTGTCGGCTGTTGTTGGATTGAGCGAGGTACTCCAACACACGCCTCGTTCGGTTATCGTACTGCCGCCATCTGAGTCGACCGAACCATTACCGGTTGCATCAGTAATCCCAATACCGCTCACGCTGAGGGTGGTGACGCTTGGAGTAGTCGAAGTGGCGCCTGCCACAATATTAGCGCCGACTATGCCCCACCAGTCGCTTGGCGTGGTGTACGACATCGTGACCGAACTCGCTCCGTTTGCAGTAGACTGCGCACTGTTGCCAGCTCCAGAAGTAACATTGAGGTTTTTGTTCCATCTAAGCGTCTGTCCAGAACTGCTAAATGCCGAACCACTTACCGCCGCGTCGATCACCACATTGCCACTCGCGCTCGTGACGGTCACGCTCGGGGCAGTTCCGGTTCCAAAAGCAGTCACTGCATTGGTTACTGGCGTGCTTTGGTCAACACCAGTAAAGCTCATTGAACCGCCGGTCAAATCTTTGGCGACACTACAGGTCACGACAACTGCATTCGAGCCAGTCGCAGGTCCAGCAAGATAAAAAAGTTCAACATAGCCGTCAGTTTGGTTGTCAGAATACACCTTACCAGCGGAGGTCATGGAAACGCTATTATAAGTCACCGAGGTAGTGGTTGTCGCAAGCCCTGAGCCAACACCTACACCTACCACTAACAAAAGATTGCTGCCCGTACAAGTATGGTTCCAGGTAATACTGGTGGTGTTTGCGGTGCCTGTTCCAGCCGAGCTTGGTCCTACTGCATCAAATGCAATTGCCATGACGGTTATGCCTCTTAGCTATCATCCATTATAGCCCGCTCCGCAATGGGTGCGATATGCGCTACAAGACGGTATAGTTGCGAAGGTCAAACCAGTACATAGCGGCCGAACCCTTAGTACCTGTCCCCTGCACATCGTTAAGCGTAACGCTCGCCGGCAATGCGCCAGTAGTGGTGGAATACAACCCATGCCATGGGTAGAGCAGCTGCGTCGTATTAGCAGCGGCACCGAATCGGGCGGGGTTAAAGTGAGCAGTCTGCTGGTTAGAAGCAACGAATTGTGAATAGCCGACCGAAGCATTGACGCTGGACGACGAGATTCTCAATCCAAACCAATATTCTCCTGCTGACAGCGCAGCGTTGACTGGAATAGTGAGCTCTCGGATACCCTGTACCGAAGCAGTGCTGTTGGTGGAATACGTTCCTGACCAGGTCTGTGAGCCACTCGACATCTTACTAATGGTTGAGGCGTTGCGCGTGTACACTCCAACCTCTGCAGTGAGTCCATAGGTATTAGTAGAAGCTGAGGTGTGCGTGTTGGCCGATACCGACATAAGCGCTCGGAACTGACTACCCGAAACATCTTGGTCTACACTGACATAGTTAAAGCTGACTGAGTTGTTACCCGCACCGATGGTGTTAAGCGGAAGATACTCACTAGGATACACAAAACGAGAGACAGTCTCTCCGGCGCCCTGCGCCCCAATGCTGATTGTGCCGCCATTAGTAACAATACTCACAATGCCAGTTGCCGAGAGGCTAGAGGTTTGTGGTACTGAGAGGTTAAAGGATTGTCCGCCTGCACTTGTGGCAATCGTAATTGCACCGCCGCCTTCCAGCAAGTTAACAGTGCCCGATGAATACGTAGCCTGAGAATTAGCCAGCGCAACACCGCCGCCCGCTCCACCAGCGCCGCCAGAAATCGTGATGGCGTTGCCGTTTTGGCTGAGGGTGATGTTGTTGCCACCGGCGAGGGTGAGCGTACCTGACGATACCTGAATGTACCCAGCGCCAGCACTCGTCGAGTTACCTGCCAGGGTGACGTTATGCAAGTTCTGAGTCTGCACGGTTTGACTTGCTGCCGACAAAGTCACGGCATTGCCGTTTTGCGACAAAGTAAGGTTATTGCCGCCCGCAAGCGTCAGCACGCCCGAACTCACTTGAGCCATTACCCCGCTGGTATTTCCAGATAGAGTCAAGTTGAACCGACTCTGAGTTTGGACGGTTTGGCTTGCCCCAGAGATCGTGATGGTCGCCGAAGAAGCATTAATGCTCTGCGACAGCGTCACGTTGTTACCCCCAGCAAAGGCAAACTGCAGGGCACTACCCGAAATAACACCGGTGGTGCCCGACGTGTTCCCAATGTTGCTCATGCCTAAGGTGTTTGAACCAGCTGCGCCACCAGCGCCACCAGAAATCGTGACTGCGTTGCCGTTTTGGCTGAGGGTGATGTTGTTGCCACCGGCGAGGGTGAGCGTACCCGTAGAAACCAACGCACCAGCTCCCGCAGTATTGCCAGAGATAGTGGCGTTAATTCGCCCACCGTTCGCAGGAGGTAAGTATGTCATAAGCTCCCTAAATTATATACCATGCGCTCCCATCCGAGGCGACTGTGAGCGACATATATTGTATGTCGAGCGATATGCTCGTTGCGCCGTCAATGGTATCGGTGCCAGTACGAGCCACCGAACAGGTGTTGCCCGAACTGTCGATGCGTTTAATATAAAAGCGATACCCGGCATTAGAAGAAGCGGTGGGCAAACTAATGGTCACGTTACCAGTGGTGGCGTTGGCAAAAACAATCGTATCAGTTGTGCTGACTGTATAGTTGCTTGTCTTGGTACTCGTGGCTAGTGTGGCATCGCTCCATGCAGGCAAACCTCCCGAAACGCGAAGCGTCTTCCCGCTGCCGCCAATACCGAGTCGCACAAAGTTGCCAGAAGAGTCTCGATAGTACAAATCCCCTGTCGCGCCCGAGGAATCATCATAAATCGCCACCTTTTTGCGCACCGTGCCAGTGGTGATGGTAAAGTAGAGCGAATCGGTGTTGAACTCTACAGCGCCAGCTTCGGTAGCGGTTAGCAATGTGCCAGAGGTAAACTTCAGTGGAGCTGTCCCTGCCGTGGCCGTTCCTGCTCGAATCGTAACTGTTTTGTGGCCACCATTAACCGCATTGTCGGTGTCGTCGTTGTAGTGCTCTTTCATGAGATACTGGCGGATAATATCTCCCCAGATCCCATCGTCGCTGTTGACGATTGGGAGGCGCTGCACGGTCATTGGCTAAACTCCGAACTTTCGTGTGCCAAAGTTGTTGTCGGCCGTAGCTTTATGGGCTTTGGGTTGCGTTTTGGAATAATGGCGAAAGAGAGGCAGAAAATTGCTCAGCCCAAATAGCACAAAAGCTGAGCCTCCTGCGAGCTGCAAAAACTCCTTGCGTGACATTTTCTTTGCCAACAATTGCTTATGAATATCGCTGCTCATACCCTCAACACCTACGTTGCCTTAGACTACAGTATAGCAAGAATGCGCTTATGGTTCAAAGATACGACAGGTTTTATTATCGTCGTCGTTTGATGCGTTTGCCAAAGCGAATTGACTTGCTGACCACAGACCAAATCCCAAAACCAATCAGCAACACAACAACCAGTACACCTAGCAAAATCTTCCATGGGATCACCCAAAAAGTAACTTCGCCTTCAAGAGGCACATCACGGTGCCCATCGTTATAGACCGCCACCAGTTTGGCTGTGTACCGTCCAAAGCGGAAGTTCCCCAAGTGGTTCCAATTCCAGGCTGTGCCTTTTTTGGTTGAGCCATCATCAGCCGTAGTCGTTTTGGTCACATAAAAGCCATCTTCCCAATCGAGATCGAAATCTCGAGTGGTATCTGGCAAAATAAATCCTTGGTTGGCATTGACCTCAAGAGTGTCGATCGGGGTTTTATCATGCGAGTGGCGCTGAATGAACACATTTCCAGCTGGTTGGACAATGGTGTTGCCGGTGTTTTTAAGTGCCAATTTAAAATGCGTGGGCAAATGTTCATACACTTTTTTTGAGCTGGTAAAACTATCGAGATCCAGTTTTCTGACCGCACCAGGCCGATCGACATTCACCAGCGTAAATAATGCCACTGAGCCCTTAAGGACTCGTCCGCCCTGGGCTTGATCTTTGGTGGTGTCCACACGGTTCATCACCAAGGCAAACGAGTAGCTAAAGCCAGCATCTTTAGGGACATTCAAAGTCACATTTTGCGTAAACCACTCGCCAGGCTTGATGGTAAAGGTGGGAGCACTAAAGCTTATCCAGGGGGCGATAGCTGGTTGCTGAGTATCTTCAAGGTGAAGCTTCTGAGTTTTGCTATCAAAGGTAAAACTCCGCGGCGCGATCCGCAGGACCTCAGCGCTCGGGCCCATGTTGCGAATCTTTACAGGAAGTGTGGTTTTTTGACCCGGCTTGACCAATCCTACAAGAGCGGCCGGAGATACCTGTAAGTTAAACTCACCACTGTCATCCGCTGCAATTGCGGTGCGAGGAAGTGCTGTGGCGATCAAGCCCGCGCAGGCCACTCCAAGGACGACAGCAATGCTGAACCTTTTAATTCTATGTTGCATGTTATTAGTATATCTTAGAACAGCCCGGCGCCAATGATCGTGATGGTATCGCTGTAGTCAGAGGCAGCAGCGGTAGTAGCGTTAATGGCAACATTGTTCTTGATGGTCAGGACGGCTGTATCAGCAGTACCGGTGGAGGACACCAGACTACGCAGACCGGTATCAAGTCCGCCACCTTGCCCAGTACTTGTGCCGACAAATGGCGCAGCAACGGTGATCGTGCCCGAGCCTCCAACCTGCGTGGTTGTGATTCCGGTATTATACCCGGCCGTACCTGCGCTAAGCGTACTGTTGGAACCCGGAGTTGTGGAAGCAATCGTCGCAGAAGCTGTAGTGGAAGTCAGACCTGTATTTGCATCTTTAGCCCACACCATCCAGCCATTTTTGGCATTGGTGCTGACTGTTGCGGTACGCGGGGTTGGACTTGTGACCACACTACCTGTACCCAGAGTACCCAAGGCATCGGTGTTAGCGCTTAATGCAAAGGAAAAGGTAGAAGGTACGGTTGCGCTCACGGCAATCTGGTCGTTACTGACACTTGCAGTGCTAAAGCCTGAACTGTCGATAGTCGCTGGAACGCTTGTTCGCGTAGTAATAGTACCGGTGTTAGAGCTAGTCGCGCTGGACTTTACTGTAACTGCGGCAGTGTTCGTCCAGTTGAAACAATATAACGTACCGACAACTAGGTCACCACTCGGGAAGGTTACGACCTGTCCAGTGACGTTCGTGGCAGTGGCGATACTTATCCACGCGGTACCACCAGTTGGCCACGCCAGGTTGGTGGTGCTGACCGTAAAGTTGGCGGCGGTTCCCAGCGTATAGCCGGTCGGAAAAGTGACCTGCACATCTGCTTCTGTAGCAGCCGTAGTTGGCTTGGCGCACACTGTGCCGGTTGTTGGAGTGCTGGTAGCCATGCGGTCAAAGCGCACCGAGGCTTGAGTAAGGTCCGCAGCAGCTGCCGGACGGCTCGCGATAAATACTGACGAAAGCAGTAATACGGAGAGTACTGCAAGCCGCAACAAAGAAAGGTGTTTAATAATTTTTGGTTTTGAGATCATAATGCCATAAGCATAATCGCAAGTTACCATAAACGCAATACCCAGTTGTTCACTTTTCGTGAGCGTGATACTATCAACAGAGTAGACAAGCTGATATCACCTTGAAAACAAACACGAAAAAACTTCGGCGGGTCTCCGTAAAACATCGCGCCCGACCGCTTCATAAAAAAATTGCGCTGCACCCATTGAGCATTCTATTTTTGTTGGCTCTTGGCGTGTGCCTCCTAATGACCACTTTAAAAGGGCGCGCCGAAACCTTGCAGGTAAACGCAACCGTCCCGGCTGACGCGCTGACCACACCAGCGGTGATTACTTCTCTGCAAGATCAACAGCACGTCCAGACCGCTGAAATGATCGTGAGTGGAACCTGCCCAGACAATTCGTATGTGAAGCTCTACCAAAACGACAATTTGAGCGGCGTTGCCCAGTGCGTAAACCAAATGTTTTCGATTACGGTCACTCTTACTCTCGGGGCCAACGTTCTACAAGTAAGAGTGTTTAATATTACAGACAGTGAAGGGCCGGTTTCTCCACCGGTTACTGTCTTTTTTGATCTTCCCGTGACTGCGACCCCGGCCGAAGAAACAGCGACACAAACCAAAGACGAGCCTGGCTATGGACCGCTCGAGCTACATGCTGATTATAAGTATCGTTCCCGCTTTCCGGGCGAAGATTGGCCGTGGGACTTACAGGTGAGTGGCGGCAAGCCACCCTACAAAGTCAGCACCGAATGGGGTGATTCCCAAGAGACCACGATTGATCGCCCTGATGGCGCACTTTTTGAGATTCACCACGCCTACCGTCTTTCGGGAATCTATCAGCCGATCGTTCGGGCAACTGATTCACGTGGCGTGAGTACTTCACTGCAGTTAGTTGCTCCGGTGAAGCAAGTACCTCTCGCAGGCGCCCTTCAAGTGCTTCCTCCAAACATAGTCAACAACCTCAGCCACTACTTATGGGCGGCCTGGCCGGCTTACGGTGTGGTGACATTGATGGTCAGCAGCTTTTGGTTGGGAGAGCAGCAGGAGTTCCTCAAACTGTTCCGTTTGGGAAGATTACTCTGGCGCCGCTAACACACAAAAACTCCCGCCGTGAAGCGGGAGTTTTATAGAGTCTGACAATGTGACGCTTAGTATTTTTCAATAAACGTCAGCGCGTTGCCTGGTCGGCCAGCGCGGCCGGCACGACCCACGCGGTGCACGTAGTCTTCGTAGGTTTGTGGCGTGGTGTAGTTGATCACGTGTGTGATGTCAGCAACATCAATACCACGAGCAGCAACGTCAGTTGCTACCAGAATATCGATCTCGCTTCGCTTAAAGCGGTGAAGCGCTTTCTGGCGAGCACCCTGACTTTTACCGCCGTGAATGGCATCAACCTTGAAGCCACGAGACAACAGTTCATTGCTGAGACGTTCCACGCTGCGCTGTGTTTCGTCAAAGACGAGCGCTTTGGAAACGCCTTCTTGAATCAGCAGGTCGTGAAGTTTTTCCAGCTTTGATTCTTTGGACACATAGGTAACCACGTTTTGTTCAACGTTCGCACTAGTGTCGCCGGTCTTGACCGAAACCGTCACCGGTTCGTGCACAAAGCTGTCTACCAAAGTCTTTACTTTGCTGTCCAGTGTGGCTGAGAAAAAGAACGATTGGCGATCACTTGCCAGTTGCGACAAAATGGTGCGCATATCGTTGATGAATCCCATGTCGAGCATCCGGTCAACCTCGTCCAGAACAACCATGTTGAACTTTGAGACATTCAGGGTGCCGCGTTCCATGTGATCTTTAATACGACCAGGCGTACCAATCACAATCTGCGGATTTGAACGAAGGTCACGCAGCTGCGGACCCATAGGGGTGCCACCAATCAGCAGCGCGCCGTACAGGCCACTGGTTTTTGCGAGCCAACGGCATTCGTCTTCGATCTGCTGCGCAAGCTCGCGAGTTGGCGCCATAATCAGCGCTCGGCTCTGCTTGTCGTTCAGCAAACGGTCAAGTAGCGGAATGGCAAATGCCAAAGTCTTACCTGTACCGGTGTTTGCAATACCCACCAAATCTTTACCTTCCAGACCGTGCGGAATCGCTTGGTCCTGAATTGGAGATGGAGCATTGAAGCCCTTAGTCACAAGGTTAGTCCGCAGCAAATCGTGCATGGCAAAGTCGCTAAACGAATTCGTTGGCACGTATTCTTCAACCTCTACCTGTCGAGCTGCTTGCACAAATTTGGCAGGGTTAATGTATTGTTTAGTGTTTCCACCACGCCGAGCTGGCTTAGAGTGGAATGAGCGCTGGGACGCGCCGCGCCCAGGGCGAAAAGTTCGTCTTTGTTGATAAGGCATAAAAATAGAATCCTTTTATGTAGTAAATTGGTATATCGATTGTCAGCAATGAAATCGAGTAACCAACCTACCAACACCCGGATTCATCGAAACAATGTAAAGATAGTAACATAAACTTTTTGAAGAGTCAATGGTCTCATTTGTATTGCAATTAGCTTAATCCCAGCTCTACCTCAGGATCTCATCATATCGTATGCTGAGCACTAAAGGAGCGACGATGCAACCAAACGCTGATCAAACACCAAATAAAAAGATGGCCGCAACAATTGCGGTGATTATTGTCACCATTATGGCAGTGATGAGCATCGAGGCTTTGTCGACCAAAAAAGCAACGCCAACAGCAACTCCGGTAGTCACCACCAGCACCGCAGCAACTCCTACTTCATCTACACAATCCTCCAGCACCTCCGCAAACCAAATGTATAAGGATGGCACGTACACTGTTACCGACAGCTATGACTCACCTGGCGGCCAAGAGTCGATGCAAGTGAGCCTCACTATTAAGAACGATATCGTTACGGATTCAACTGTTCTCCCTCAAGCGTACGACCGCGACAGCCGAGAATTTCAAAACGTCTTTATCGAAGACTACAAAACATACGTGGTGGGAAAAGAAGTGAGCAGCTTGCGTCTCAATCGTATCTCTGGCGCTTCTCTTACCACTCAAGGCTTTAACGATGCAGTTGCGCAGATCAAGACGCAAGCCAAATACTAGCCATATGCCCCATTGGGCATTTACGGCTATTGGCACCCAGTGGGCAATTGATATATTTGAGCCGTTGTCTGGTGCCACCGCCAAGACGCTGCGGCGACAAGTCACACAGCGGATTGAGGTATTTGACGCACACTACTCTCGATTTCGCCCTGATTCTTGGATTAGCCAGATCGCCACTCAGACTGGCCGTTTCACCTTGCCGGCTGATGCCAAACCCCTGTTTGATCTGTACCAAGAACTGTACAACGCGACAGACGGCAAAATGACCCCGCTGATCGGCCAAGTGCTGGTGGACGCTGGGTATGATGCCACATATAGCTTGCAGCCCAAAGCGATCCACCCGGCGCGGCGCTGGGAAGACACACTTATATATAACTATCCGCATGTGGAGATGTTACAGCCGGCGCTGCTTGATATGGGCGCAATCGGCAAGGGTTACCTGGTGGATATTGTGGCTGGCATACTGCTTGACCATAAGATTACGTCATTCTGTATCGATGCTGGTGGCGACATGCTCCACCGCTCTAAAGATACTCACTTGCTGGAGGTAGGGTTGGAAGATCCAAACGATGCCACCCGCGCCATCGGAGTTGTCCACCTTGGCAATCAAAGCCTTTGTGGGTCGGCCGGAAGTTACCGCAAGTGGGATACATTTCATCATATTATTGATCCAGTTAAGCTCGTCTCGCCCACGCACATCCAGGCTGTGTGGGTAACGGCTGAGAGCACTCGGCTCGCCGATGCCCTCACTACCGCGCTCTTTTTTGTATCGCCGGAGCAGTTAGCACAGTATACTTTCGAGTATGCGCTGATTTATGCCGATCGATCTTTGGTGCACTCCCCTCATTTTCCGGCAACATTCTTTACAACTCAAAAGGAGCTCGCAGCATGAGATTAGTCCGCATCGTCGATGATCTTCTCGACCGCATCACTATGTACCGCCTGGTGCTGTATGGACTGGGATTGCTAGTAAGCGTTGGCGTGGGGCTCAGCTACGCGGGCACGCTGTCGATATCTGGAAATTCGCTGATCCTTTCGACAGCGACGCTACTCGGGGTCTGTTACATCACCAATCGAGGACTCGCGTTTGCATGGGATGCCGCCAGTAATAGCGAATCATCGTTAATCACCGCGCTCATTTTGGCCTGTATTTTACCGCCAGCTACCAGTTTGCGCATCTGGATCGCCATCGCCTTGGCAGGAATGCTGGCGATTGCCTCAAAGTACTTGATTGCTTTTCGCGCCAAACATCTTTTTAACCCGGCCGCAATTGCGGTGCTGGCGCTGAGCCTTGCCAATTTGCTGCAAGCCAGTTGGTGGGTGGGCAGCAAAGCAATGCTTCCGTACACCTTGGTGCTGGGCTTATTGGTGGTTCGCAAACTGCGACGCTTCCAGTTGGTGGCGAGTTTTACAGCCGCGGCATTGGCGGTGATGGTGATCATTGGGCACATCCACGGGCATGAGACCAGGTACACTCTTTCGCAAGCGTTTACTTCTTGGCCGCTTATCTTTTTTGGCACCATTATGCTAACCGAACCCGCCACTATGCCACCGCGTAATCGCACACGTGTGATGTATGGGCTGTTAGTGGGCAGTGCCTTTGCGTCGCAGCTCCACCTTGATACAATTGCAGCAACCCCAGAAGCGGCATTGGTATTTGGTAACTTCTTTGCCTATCTGGTGAGCCCACGGTACAAATTGCGTTTGCGACTGGCGAGCAAAACACAGATGGGGCCACGAATACTAGACCTTCGCTTTACGCCTGATCGTATTCCCACTTTTCTACCCGGACAATATATAGAAGTCACCTTGCCGCACCCCCAAACCGACGGTCGCGGCAATCGTCGGACCTTCACCATTGCCTCCTCACCAACCGAGTCAACTCTTGCGCTGGGAGTAAGATTCTATACGCCCTCCAGTAGTTTCAAACAAGCATTGGCTCGCTTGAATCCAGGCGATAAGGTTATTGCTGGCCAGATCGCCGGCGACTTTGTCCTGCCAACTGATCCAAGCCAAAAATTAGTCTTCATTGCCGGCGGTATTGGCATTACGCCATTTCGCAGTATGCTTAAATATCTGATCGACACGGAGCAGCAACGTGATATCCTGTTACTCTATTTTGTCAGTGACCCAGCAGATGTCAGTTACCGTGACGTACTTGCCCAGGCGGCCGCAATTGGCGCCCGAGTCAAGGTATTCGTCAAATCCCACCTCACCGCCGACCAACTTCGCACTCTCACGCCAAATTATGCCGATACCCACTTCTATATCTCAGGTCCAAATCATATGGTAGAGACCAACCAAGCCCTGCTACAGCAGATGAGCATTCCGCGTCAGCACATTCGTACCGATCACTTCTCGGGCTACTAGACTCAGAATATACTGTTGTATTTTAAATATATTCCCCTTATGCTTAGGGGAATAAGGTATACGTATGCCCCATATTATTGAACTGCGTGACATTACCAAAACATATCATCTTGGCGACGAGACGCTGCACGCGCTTCACGACGTGTCGTTGCTGGTCAACGAGGGCGATTTTGTCGCCATTACCGGTCCATCTGGGTCAGGCAAATCCACACTGGCGAATATTATCGGCGGACTGGATCGGCCATCTAGCGGCACGGTGACCATCGGAGACGTTGATCTTTCCCGAGCACGTGATGCCAAACTGTCGAATTATCGAAACAAGTTTATCGGTTTTGTGTTTCAATCGTTTAACCTGCAGGGCACACAAACCGCGCTTGAAAATGTGATGTTGCCGCTGGTCTTTTCCAAAATGAAAGCCAAAGACCGCAAAGCGCGAGCGACCGAGTGTTTGCAAGCGGTGGGACTAAGCGACCGGCTCAAGCACAAACCCAGCCAACTTTCTGGTGGACAACGTCAGCGAGTGGCCATTGCCCGGGCGCTTGCCACCAAGCCACGAATTATTATTGCCGACGAGCCCACTGGTAACCTCGACAGTGCACGTGGCGATGAGATTTTAAAATTGCTCAAGCAACTCAACCAGCAAGGCATTACTCTCCTGATAATTACTCACGATGTCAGCATTGCTAAACAAGCTCATCGGATTCTGGAAATTCGTGACGGTAGATTAATGGAGCACCGCTAATATGCGATTTATCGATTACATCACTATGGCGCTTCGTAATATTTTGCGCCAAAAACTACGCAGCGCACTCACCATTTTTGCTGTGGTCATTGGCGCCACCAGCGTGACCATCATGTTGGCTTTGGTGACCGGTATCAAAGATTTCTTTTACAGCCAGTTTCAATCCACTGGCCAGTTGCAGCAGGTAGCCGTGACGCCACAGGCTGACCTTAATTACGAAGAGGCCCAACCCGGCCGCGGCGGCAACAACTGTAGCGACTGCACCAAACTAACTGACGCTATGGCCACGCAGATTAAAGGCTTTGATCATGTAGTCGGTTTGTCGCGCACTGCATCGGTCTATGTATTCGAATCCATGACCTACAACGACCAAAAACTACGCATGCAGAGCACTCAAGCGTACGATCCGAACGGTGTTATCCAGCATGAGTTCTTAGCTGGGCAAGAATTTAATTCCGACGATGGCACGGGTAAGATTATGATCAGCCAAGATTATGCCGACAAAATGGGCTTTAAAGGCAACTACGCCGGCGCAATCGGCAAGCAAGTTACCTTGAATTCTGGTGCCAACAATTATTTTACCGGTGAAGGTGCGACACTGGCTGATCCGGTCGCGCAGTTTCTCAAATGCCAAAATGGAGGCTGTGACAATAATCAAGATAACAATGCGAATCGTCCGCCAGAAAGCCACCTCACTGCAACGATTGTGGGGGTGGTTGCCGACCAAAGCACCACCGTGTACTTCCCGCTTAAATGGGCCAGTGGCTTGCTGGAAAATCGCCAGTACCAGATGACCAAAGCTGATCAAGAAGCCTACAACCAAGCAAATGATCAATGGAATCGGGGTGGCCGACGAGGCGCACAGCCCGCGCCGCATTTTACTCTGCAGGTTACCAACCAGCTAGCCGAGCAAGGCTATCCTAGCTTTGTCGTCAAGGTCGATCAGACCAGTAATGCAGACGCTGTTGCTGCCAAAATTCGGACGCTCAAAGTTGGTGCAGTGACCGCCCAGAGCTTCATCAAAGATCAACTTACCGTCTTTAAGATTATCAGCTTCATTCTCGGTGGTATTGGCGGCATTGCGCTGCTGGTTGCAGCCATTGGGGTGATCAACACCATGATTATGTCCATTTTGGAACGAACGCGGGAAATTGGCGTCATGCGTGCCGTTGGCGCCAAACGCAGCACGGTCAGCTGGCTATTTACCATCGAAGCCTCACTGCTTGGCTTTTGGGGTGGCGTGTTTGGCATTGCCGTTGGGTATGGCCTGACCCAAGTGGCAAACATTTTTATCAACAAGCAATTTGCGAGCAATAGCGTCAAAGCACATAACATCATTGGGCTACCGCTGTGGCTGATTGTGGCCGTTATTGCGGCAACAACGGTTGTCGGATTGCTCGCAGGATTATACCCTGCCCGACGCGCAGCCAAGCTCGACCCTGTGGAAGCCTTGCACTACGAATAATCACCCAGCGTATGTTACTGTCAGTATCGCCGCAAAAAAGGCGATGTAATAGCTGGCCTGCAAAAAGAGCAGATGGGTGTGTTTGATCTTATTGATCGCACCAATATATAAAAGCACGACCATCGCTGCGACGCTCAACAGAGTCACACTTTTGCCGATCCCATTCACCGTCGGCGCCACCAAAAGGATTAGTAGAGCGGTCAGCATCGCCAGCGCCGATATTGAAGCGCCAGTCACGTGATACCGGGTCTTCCAACCTCCAACTTCAGGAATAATGGTAACCGAATACTGAAAACACACGGCCAACACGATGCTAATTGTAAACGCTCCAGGCAGTTGAAACGCCCGGACAAACCAGCCTAAGAAAAAGAGTAGGAGTAGCGGCAGCACAGCGGTAAAAATCAGGAAATAGTAAAGCATCGCCGACCGATGCGCAGCCGCATGCTGGCTAAACGTCATGTGTTTGCCTTGCGGCCATTTCCAAACCAGGAAGAGCAATGCCACTACCAGGAGCACTGCCGCGGCAGCACACAGATGCTTATACGTTTCAATAGGATTCATGCCCGATTCCTTCCTGGTCCAAGTATACTGGATAGTAATGAGCATATTACAGCAACCACTCGTTTTTGTTGACATCGAAACCAATGGACTGAGCGCCACCACTGGTCGAATAATTGAAGTGGCGGCGATTCGGGTAGAACACGGCGTGGTGACCAAGGAATACAGCCAGTTGCTCGACCCGCAGACGCTCGTGCCCAATTTTATTACGCGTCTGACCGGCATCACTCAGCAAGATGTAGCCAATGCTCCGCGGTTTGCGCATATTGCCGAAGAGCTCCACCAGGTGCTGCACGGAGCGATCTTTGTGGCACATAATGTGCGGTTTGATTACTCGTTCTTGCAACATGAGTTCGGACGCGTGGGTAAAATCTTTAATCCGCAATTGCTTTGCACAGTACGGCTTTCGCGAGCATTATACCCCGAGCACCGCAGTCACAAACTCCAAAATCTTATTGATCGCCATGGGTTTACGGTAACCGAGCGACACCGTGCGTATGATGATGCCGCGGTATTGTGGCAGTTCGTCCAGCACGTTCAGCACGCTTTTGCACCTGACGTTTTGCAGCAAGCGCTTGCCCGGCAGCTCGCGTAGCCAGACGCCCACTTAGTTTGATATACTGGCAGTAAATAACCATAAGGCGTGTTTACCTATGGCACGATTACCAGTTCCTGGTCAAGATGCAGGCGCATGGGGAGAGATCCTCAATGACTACCTCAGTGTCGAGCATAACAGTGACGGCACTCTAAAAACAGGTGGGTCGCTTGCCAGTAAAGCCGATGTGACTCGGCAGATTATCAGTGGTACTGGGCTTAGCGGAGGCGGCGACCTCTCGGCAGATCGAACTTTATCGGTTGCCAGCGATACCACCACTCAAAAAATTCGTGTCAGCAAGGGCGGTACTCTCCAGGGAACACGGCAAGAGGTGAACTTAATCCAAGGCAGCAACATTACGCTAACCTCAGCCGATAATGCTGGTGCTAACCGCGTTGATGTAACCATTGCCGCCGCTACTCCTCTACCTCCTATCGTCCGCTCAGCGTACATTACCTCTGGAGATGTGAGCCTTTCTAACTCGATCGGCGCATGGCAAGTTCTGCCCGGCTTTGAGCTGCAACTCCCGGCTGCGGTTGGCGAGTGGGTAGAGTTGGCCACCTCGTTTATGTGGGCGCCCTCCAGCAGTAGCGCCTTTCTTGACTTTGGCGTCATCGTCGGCTCAACGGTCGTGCGGTACCTTTCAAGCGGCACAAGCACTCCAGCCGTAGAGGGCGATCCCGCGTTGTATATCTTTCCCAGCTCGTATCGAACATCCGGTATTGGCGGCAGCGGGTTTACTGTTACCTCGGGTGACCTTGACTCAGGCAACATCCGCTTTGTTCTTAATTACAAGACGACTGCCGCGGCGGGCATAGTCCATGCTTCGACAAACTGGCCATTCCGCTGGCGCGGGGTCAATATGCGCGTGGTAGGCTAGGCATGCATTTTCTTTGTGGCAGCAATGCGCCCATTTGTGGCAAATGCCAAACCTGCTGCGGCCAATACCACAAATAAGGTAATCCCAAGCACGTACAATCCAACTCGCCCATACCCGCCATCGTGACCAGGGTCCACAAACGAATACGGATACCAATCAACTACCACGCCGCGCACGAGCGTATACCCCAGCCACGCCACCGGATATGCCAGCCACCATACTACCTGACGAACGGTGAGACGAGATTGCGGCAGATCCCACAGCCAATCAATCACAATCAACAAAGGCGCCAATTCGTGCAAAACGGCATTGACCCATGGAATCGTGGTGTCGACGGCCTCGGGGGTATTAGCAAGCAACAGCGCAAAAACCACTCCTGTGGTTGCCAGATACAAAGTTGCCGCCCCGCGGAACACATCGCGTACGGCTGAATGTTTCTTCGCCAAAGCCGCCCATAGCAAAGCGACGGCGCCGATAATATTAGTTTGAATGGTAAAGAAGCTCAAAAAATTCCACGGCCGAAAACCTGGAATAGCATGATACAAAAAGCGCAACTGCCACGCAATAGCCGCCAAGATGGCCAGCGCCACAAGTAGCCGATACATACAACGCATATTTTCAAAACGCTTTTGCTTTGGCATGCGATAATTGTAACAGATTGTACGTTTGGGCCATATCTGCCAATATAGGAATAACGTAAGAAGGAACTGCCATGGACGCTGCCATACACATCGAAGGGTTGAGTAAAAAATATGGAACGGCCGAAGCACTCGCTCCTCTGCATCTGGAGGTCAAGAAGGGCGAGATCCTTGGCTACTTGGGACCAAATGGCGCCGGAAAGACCACCACGCTGCGACTGCTTTTGGGGCTGATTCGACCTACCACTGGTTCAGCCACCATTTTCGGGCAAGACTGCCAAACGCAAAAGATCGAAACCCATCGCCGCTTGGCCTACATACCAGGTGAAGCCACCCTCTGGCCATCGCTCACCGGCGCCGAAACCCTTCATCTGCTGGGAAAGTTGCAAGGACGAGTGGATGAAAAATATCGCGATGCGCTCATCGCTCGTTTTAAACTTGATCCGCACAAAAAAGTCCGAGCCTATTCCAAAGGCAACCGCCAGAAGTTAAATGTGATCGCTGGCTTTATGTCTCGCGCCGAGTTGCTGATGCTTGATGAACCAACCAGCGGACTAGACCCTTTAATGGAACAAGCTTTTCGTGAATGCGTACTCGAAGCCAAACAACACGGCCAAACAGTCCTCCTCTCGTCGCATGTCCTGGGCGAAGTTGAAGCCCTCTGCGATCGCGTGGCCATTTTGCGAGCAGGGAAGTTGGTCGAGGTTGGCACACTGGCCGAAATGCGCCATCTTTCGGCTCTGACTGTCGAAGCGACCTTTGCTAGTTCACCGCCCGATGTCAGCAAGCTCAAAGACGTGAGTGACGTCAAAGTAACCGGCCACCAACTCACGTGCCAGGTGCATGGTTCAATCGACAGATTACTGAGCACACTAGCCGCCGCTCACCCCAAGACATTGCTTAGCCGAGAGCCCTCTCTCGAAGAACTTTTTCTCTCGCTCTACGGCGAAGAAGAAACCACAAAGGGCCGACATGAGCGCTAGCATTGCCTTCTTCTACGCCAAACAAACCCGGCGGAGTGCGCTGTTATGGGGGTTTGTGTTCGGGCTGGCCGCGGCCTCTTCGGCATGGGGATTCGTCACCGCTTACCCCACCGAAGCCGGACGACAAGCCTTTGCCGCGACCTTCGGCTCCAACGCTGGATTGCAAGCGCTGATTGGTCACGCGTATCGCATTGATACTATCGGTGGCTTTACACAGTGGCGGGCTTTGGGGCTTATCACGCTGATTGGCGCAATTTGGGGCTTTATGCTTGCGGCCAAACTCTTTCGTGGCGAGGAAGACAAAGGCCGTCTGGAACTTTTGCTGGCCGGACCGATCACGCCACGTCGGGCAGTTGGACAGATACTTGCAGGAATTGGAATAACGCTCCTTAGCATGTTTAGCATTGCAGCGATCATGCTCCTGAGTATCAGCCGGACTCATAATGTGCAGCTTGGTGCCGGGAGCTGTTTGTTGCTGGCGTTTGCGCTGCTGCTGAGTGGCATGGAATTTATTGCAGTGGGGCTTTTGGCCAGCCAGTTATTGCCGACGCGGGCTCGAACGCTGAGCGTCTCAGCCGGCGTGTTTGGCCTCTTCTTTTTGCTACGTGCCATGGGCGATGCTGCCCCGAGCGTTCATTGGTTGGTCGACCTCAGCCCTTTGGGTTGGATCGAATCTGTACAACCATTAACCGGCGCACATCCGCTGTGGCTGGTGCCAATTGGCGTCTTCATCACTACGCTCTGTACGATTGCCCTCTTCTTGGCCAACAAGCGAGATCTGGGCGACAGCCTTTTTGCCGACAAAGACACTGCCCCGGCCAGAACGCGTCTTTTAAATTCACCTCTCGGGCTTGCACTCCGCGGACAACGCGCAGTGGTGCTTGCTTGGTTTATTGGTATTTCTATTGGGACTTTCTTGATCGGCAGCGTGGCTAAAAGCGCAGGTAATGCCTTTAGCAACACGGCTGGGTCGGTCGGCCAGGCGCTTGGACGGATCACTGGGGCACAGATAATTGGTTCAAAGACCTTTCTGGGGATTGTCTTTTTTATGGTCATCACTCTGATAATGGCCCTGGCAGCCAGCCAACTCAGCGCCATGCGTAACGATGAAGCCGAGGGCTATGTCGACAATCTGCTGGTTCGCCCGGTAGACCGAACTCAGTGGGCACTGGGACGGCTCGGGCTGATCTATGTTTCGATAATCATCGCCGGATTCTTGGCAGGCACTTTTGCCTGGATTGGGGCCAATAGCCAGCATACCGGCGTGAGTTTTGGCACGCTTCTTTCAGCGGGCAGTAATACCATGGTGCCAGCAATTGTGGTAACAGCGATTGGCACGCTTACTTTTGGTTTGCTCCCTCGTTTTACCAGCGCAGCTGCCTACGGCGTGGTAGCGTGGTCGTTCCTGATGGAAATGATTGGCTCAGTGCTCAACCTGAACCATTGGATTCTTGATACTTCCGTTTTGCACCACATAGCAGCCGCGCCCGCTATCGATCCTCGTTGGGAAGTGAATATTTTGCTGCTAGTGCTCAGCATGTTCTGCAGTATCTTGGGGCTGATGCTTTTTGCCCGACGCGACATTATGGCCGAATAATTCCCTATTGTTGCGCGTGCCCCTTACGCTTATACTGAAGAAAAGCTTAGCCACGGCTCTAATGAAGACCAAAAAGAAAAAACTAATCCATAAAACGCATCATATCCTGGGGATACTGCTTATTATTGGTGCGTCCATTGCCGGAGCAATGACTGGCATGCAGCATTCCCATGCTGCCAGCAATACCTCTGTCAAAGAGGATATTCCAGGATGCACCGAGGGGGTAAGTGGTTTTGGTATTACTTTTAGTGTAGGGGAGATTCGCTATTATGAGAATGATCCCAGCGTCCAATTTAAAGTCCTCCCCTATGGGATGGCAGGAATTCGCTCCGTCACCGCTATTCCCGATGCTCAAACCGATGTTGGCAATGGCCTTGGTGTCCCACGGGTTATTCGTATCGACTACGCCGACGGAAGCTGGTTTATTGATAGTCATTACTGGCCATCCGCACCTTTTATAGGTAGTATCGGCTCAAACGCCCACTTGAATATCACCTTTAGTGCGCAGTGCTACGACAGCTCCTCGAACCTACACACCATTCCGCTCACGACAGTTATTACGCAGGATGGACTGCCTGAATCCGCACCAGACGACACCCCTCCTGCAGAAGATGCCCCAAATACCTCGGACACTCCCGCGCCCACGCCGCAGCCCAAATCTTCTGGACCAAGTAGTAAGCCAAGTGCCTCTGCACCACCCCAAGACGTGCCTAGCACCCCTCAACTCCTCAACGATATGGACGGCTATAAAACTAAGGGCGCAGTTGCCTGGCTGAAGCCTAAAGAACAAACCTTGTTTAATGTCTCTTACAACGGCAAGACAGAACAGCATAGTATTACTGTGCACACCGTTGGCACAGATGCCGCCGACATCACCATTGCTTCAGATCCAATCAATGTGACGTTGCACCTTAACGAAATAAAGGCGTTTGACGTAAATGGCGACGGCAAAAATGATATTCAAGTGCAGCTGGTAGGATTTGCTGATGGCCAAGCCGGTATCCTCGTGAAGCCACTCACCGAGGAAGCCAAGACGACTGCCAAAACAACTGCTCAGCTGAAAGCTCAAGCCGCCAGTGTCACACATCACCGAAGCTACAAACCATGGATCGTCGCCGTGACAGTATTTCTTGTTGGCCTTGTCATCGCGCTTGGCATTGCCGTGCGCACTGGCAAACTACGATTGCCTTTTAAGCGACCTCGGCCGACCAAAAAGAAGCGATAACTCACCATCTGGATTCATAGCCTGGGAATGCTATGCTAAAAGATGCATGAAAAAGTTTCGGTTCCGTCGTAATAGCTATCTCGTACCTGGTATTGCCGTGGGAGTAATCATGGTACTGGTCGGCTTGGCCGCTCTCACCAACAAACCAACTCCGCACAGCACCTTAGGAAATGATATTTCTTATCCCCAGTGCAATGGCGCGCTTCCCGCTGGTCAAGCCTTTGGAATCGTGGGAGTAAATGGCGGAATCGCCTCCAGCGCTAACCCCTGTCTTAAAAAGCAACTCGCGTGGGCGGCCAAATCTTCTGACATTAGCCTTGGGCAACCGCGGGTGCAGCTTTACCTGAACACCGGGAATCCAGGCGATCAGCCAGCGCCAACCTGGCCGCATGATAATAAAGATCCGTTCGGTCGTTGGTCGGCTAATCCTTACGGTCAATGCCACGGTAATAATTCGCTAGCTTGCGGCTGGCAATATGGGTGGAATCAGGCCACCAAAGCAACCCGCGCGTTTCTGCCAGCAGCTGCCAAAAGCGCGCATGTGTCCCCTGACCCGCATAATTATCTCTGGTGGCTGGATGTCGAAACCAAAAACTCCTGGCAGTTTGACTCACCTGACGGCTTGGCGCGTAATCGGGCTTCGTTGGAAGGAGTACTCGCGCTACTCCGCCAAGACATGCATCTGCAAGTTGGCGTCTACTCTACCAGTTATCAATGGCACAAAATTACGGGCGACATCCCGACCACGAGCAACCTCACGCATCTGGATAGCTGGTTGGCTGGCGCTAATAATGCCGAAGATGCCCGCGAGCGCTGCGCATCACCTTCGCTCACCGCCGGCGGTAAGGTTTTGATGGTGCAGTTTGTGGCAGGTACGTTTGACTATAACTATTCCTGTTTGCAAATCGATAAGAAATAGCTACCGCCGCGGTCGTTTGTGCTTTATACTTAGGCGGATATGGATACAGTAATTCGAAGTATTGCCACTTATTTTATCGTGATTCCAATAGGTGGCATTGGGTATGTGGCGATTACTCAAAAACGCCAGGCTCGTCTTGAGCTTTTATTTGTACTTGTTGTCGGTGGCGGATTGAGTTTGCTGCTGGCGCTGGTTGGAAGCCACTTCTACCACAACCCTCGGCCATTTGTGGTTGGGCACTTTACGCCACTCATCGCGCATGGCACCGATAATGGCTTCCCTTCTGACCATACGTTGCTGAGTGCGTTTTTGGCTTTTGTGGCCTTCTCTTATTCCAGAAAACTTGGCGCGTCTTTGCTATTCGTCGCCGTGCTGATCGGCAGCGCACGTATGGCTGCTGGTGTGCACCATTTGAGTGATGTAGTTGGCAGCATATGCTTTGCCGGTCTTAGTTGTCTCGCAGCGGTGTGGTTGAAGAATCGTCTGTTCAAGAAGTCCGCAGCAACGCGCGAATCACTCAAGCCAGCTCTTTAAGAAGTACGCTGCTCGCGCGAAATGCCAAACTGCCCTAGAATAAGAGGAGACATTATTCTATGAGGGAGAAACTATGAAAGCAGCACAAATCAAGAAATACGGCGACGCATCGGTTGTCGAAATCGTGGAAGTCAGTAGGCCTAGCGTACGCGAAGATCAAGTGTTGGTGGAGATGACGGCGTCCAGCCTCAACCCCTTTGATACCGCGCTCCGTGAAGGATATGTTCCAGGTCCATTGCCCATGACTTTGGGTGGCGATGTTGCGGGAGTCGTGATTGAAGTTGGCAGCGATGTCACCACGCTCACCACTGGTGATCACGTCTACGGCCAAGCCTACGCCATTGCCGGTAACAGCGGCGCTTTTGCCGAATATGTTGCGTCTGTCGCCAGCCAAATCGCCAAAGCTCCGTCCAACCTGTCGCTGCAGGAAGCAGCTGCCCTGCCTTTG
The DNA here is from genome assembly GCA_035480055.1 of Saccharimonadales bacterium (SeqCode). GTDB lineage: Bacteria > Patescibacteriota > Saccharimonadia > Saccharimonadales > DASZAF01 > DATIIB01. The sequence continues at coordinate 30,376 of DATIIB010000006.1, read as the reverse complement.
GTCGGCGCGAGCGCCCTGCAAGGTATTACTGAGCATATCAAGTTGCAGGCGAATCAAAAAGTATTCATTCACGGGGGGACTGGTGGCATCGGTAGTATTGCAATTCAGATCGCCAAGCACATTGGGGCATATGTCGCGACCACCGCAACTGGCGAAGGTCTACAGCTTGCAACGCAGCTTGGCGCTGATGAAGTGATTGACTATAAAGCCAAGGACTTTGCCGAACAACTGCACGACTTCGACGCAGTGTTTGACACCGTGGGTGGCGACGACTTTACCAAGAGCTTTGGCATTCTCAAAAAAGGTGGCATCGCGGTTACCATGATCGCCCAACCTGATGAAGATAAAGCAAAAGCGCTAGGAGTGACCGTTGTCCGGCAAATGACCGATGTAACTGCCGATCAACTCGATCAACTTCGACCGCTCATAGAAGATGGCGTGGTCACTGCGCGCATTGGCAAAGTGTTTCCGCTCGAGGACATTCGGGAAGCTTTTGCGGCTCGTGAATCTCACTCGGTAAGTGGCAAAATTGTGATCGAGATTAAAGCAAGCTAAGCAGCTTCGCTATACGCTTCACTTCGAAAACGCGCTGGCAAGAGGAAAGCCAGACTAAAGGTCACCGCCAACAAGCTCACGTTAAACAATGAGCTCCAACGAAATGCGGTTGTAAAGTTGGTTGCATTGGCTCGACGCGCAGTGGTAGTGAGGGTATTTTGCAGCGTAGAACTGACGGACATGGTTTGCGTTTGGTTGCAGCTTTCGGGAATCACAGTGCTATCTTTTTCCTTAGAACGATCCACAAAGCACGTCTTTAGCCCTTGGATAATTCCCTCTTGCGCCACGTCTGGAATATGCTGAGCGGTGAGTTCTTGGCGCAGATGCGGCTCCACGGCCGAAAAACTGGTTGCTGCGCCATGGCTTAGCTGCCCAAAGAAGATCAAGCCAATCAGCGCAATGCCGATTGCCCCACCAATCTGCTGAACCGCGTTTAAGGTTCCAGATGCCGAACCGGCGTGACTGGCATCGACGCCGTTGAGTACGGCCGCAAAGAGCGATGAAAACACAAAGCCCATGCCAATGCCTATGCACAGCAAGCCAAAAATCAACTGCCAGCTATGAGTGTCCAGCACATAATGATGGAATATCAAACTAGTTATTCCCAGCCCAAGAGCCATGGTCACCGTTCCAATATGAAAGGCGTAGCGTCCCAACTTGGGGATAACCTTTTCGCCCATGGTAGCCATGGTAAAGGCAATACCAAACGCCACCGGTAGGCCGGTCAGCGCGGCATGAATTGGGGTGTAGCCAAGCCCAATCTGCAACAGCAACCCAAAGGTCAAGAAGAAGCCAATCATCGCGGCTTCAAAAATGAGGTTCATCATCAGCCCTGTCCCAAAGGAGCGGCTCTTAAACAGCGCGGGCAGAATCAGTGGCGCTTCGCCAACGCGTTCCTTGCGCTTCTGCCACCAGGCAAAGAGAGCAAAGACCGGCAAGGAAGCCACAATCATTGCCAATGACCACTTGGGCCACCCAAGTTCGCGCCCTTGAATCAACGGGAAGATAAACAACGACATTGCCAGAATAATAATAAACGTGCCACTGATATCCAGCTTGAGCGGATGCGAAGATTTGCCATCAGGCAGATACTTGGCCGCGGCCAATAGACCAAACAGACCAATTGGTACATTAATCAGAAAGATCGGTCGCCAATCCCAGCCAAAAAGATTCGCCTTGATGAGCACACCACCAATAATCGGCCCGAGCGACGCTGCCATGCCACCCAGCGCGCCAAAGAGTCCATTGATCGCGCCACGCTCTTGCGGTTTGTACATGACCTGCATGAGCGACATCACTTGCGGTACCATCAGCGCTGCCATCGAACCCTGTAACAACCTGGCAAAGATCAGTGCATTTGGACTCCACGCCAACCCGCTAAAAAGCGAAGCGATCGTAAATCCACCGACACCAATCATAAAGAGTTTTTTGTACCCAAACACATCGCCCATACGGCCACCGGTGACCAGCAAGAGCGCAAACGCGAGCGCATAACCCGCCACAAGCCATTGAATCGCTGAGTAACTTGCCCCGAGGTTGGTTTGAATCGAAGGAATTGCAATGTTCACAATGGTCGAATCCAACAAATCCATCACAAACGCCAGCGCCACCACCACTAGCGCCACAGTGCGCATCTTGTTGCTGAACCCCGCTGCGCTATCCTGGGCGGAGATATGAGTTTTGGTTGCCATATGGTCCTATCTTTTTTATTTGCCTCTCATCTTAACTATTAAGGTAGTTTATGATTGCCCATCTGTCAACAACGCAGCGGTATGCAACAAGGTCGCTGGTTGCAGTTGCATACCGCTTATGATACATTGTATTGTAATGCATAACTTTAGGTATCTCCAGGCATGAACCGCCCAGGATATCTATTGTCCTCACAACAACCCTTCGAGGTTGTTTTTTTATGCAGACGCATAGCAAAGTAAAAGGGAGTGAACAATGGTACATAACTACCGGGGCGTCGAAGACAGTGAAGCGTTTAGTAAGGTCGTGAACAAGCTCCGCAGCTTCTGCCTGAGCAAAGGATTCTGCGAAGTGAACACTCAAGACCGGCTGAGCATCCTCGCAGCCTGCGAAGATCCGGACACCGTGGCTACCTACAATTACATGGGCGAGACCTGGCCGCTGCCGCAAACCGGCCAAATGTGGTTGGAGTACGAACTGCTGAGCAAGCCGCACCTGCCCGGCGTGTTTTGCGTCAGCACCAGTTACCGCAACGAGCAGCATCCTGTCCCTGGCCGTCACAAGCTGATCTTCCCCATGTTTGAATTTGAGCTCAAAGGAACCATTAAAGACTTACGCACCTTCGAAACAGAGCTGCTAGAGTACCTTGGCTTTGACGATCGCCGCAGCTATCATTATAAAAAGTACGATGACCTCAAGCAGTTCTACAAAACCAAAGAGCTCACCCACGCCCATGAAGGCCAGATGCAAAAGGACTTTGGTCCTGTGGTTTTTTGCACCGACTTCCCCACCTACACCTCCCCATTTTGGAACATGAAAAAACACGGCGCTGACCATGCTCACAAAATCGATGTCATCCTGTACGGTCACGAAACCATTGGCAGTGCGGAACGCAGCTCTAACATCGCCGAAATGACTAAAAGTTTTTACACCATCAGCGAAGGCAAATATGCACAAAAGCTCTTTAGCCTGTTTGGCAAAGAACGTGTCGAGAAAGAATTGCAGGAATTCCTGGCACTCGACTTTATCCCACGCGTGGGCGCAGGAATTGGCCTGACCAGACTGATCGATGCAGTCAAGAAGCACGAATTAGTGCCAGCCAAAGTAGCATAGCACTTTCCACAAGGAGTAAACTATAAGTAAGTAACCAAGATCAACGATCAGAAGGATCCTTATGAAAAAAGATGCCACAGAAAACAGATATGCGAAGCACCATCACCACGCAACCCAACACGGCGGCGCCGGCGGAGTATGGTTTTTGGGATTTGTCGGTACGCTAGTGTACTTTCTCCATTTTCATTCCGGCTCTTTTAAGCTGGTAATACTCGCTTTTATAAAAGCGATCTTTTGGGTCGCATACTTGGTGTATTACTTGCTGCATTTTATGAAGGTGTAGCGGGCGTTAACCAGTTTTATCCGCAAATATCACCAGCCGTTTTTGATAATGTTGGTGCGTAGTATCCCAGGCACCGGCGCAGGTAATAAGGTTAAGCCGAGCCGTGTCCACTGCATTAAAGACTTCCTTTGGCTGCACATCTTCGCCATAGGTGCGCGTCTCTCTTACCGTAAAAGAAATTACCGTGCCCTTGCTATCAATGACTTGCAGAGTGTCTCCTTTTTGGAGTTTATTTAAGCTGGCAAAGACACCGGGTACACCTCGGGCGCCGTCCAGATGTCCTGCCAGCACCGCGCTCCCCGTGTTGCCAGGGAGTGAACCATTCTTATACCACGCCACATCGCTAATGTTAGTCGGGGCAGCCATGTCACCGGTTTTAGTGAGGCCTACATATGTGATAGCGGCGTCGACAGCCAGCTTGGGAATCTTGAGCCGAACAGGCAGTCCGTAATTGACAGTTTCGGGCAGCGGCTGAGTGGCAACCTCCTTCGGTAAGTTTGAATGAGAGCCAAGGCTTTTGGATGATATAGGCACCAGTGAGGCCATTACCGACAAGCCTATCGCGCAGGCGATGCTCGCCAGCCATAAACCGCGCCTTCGCCGATGCCTGACCTGCATTCCCTACCTACCCGAGCCGAGAGAGTCCGAGGAGCGCTAGCATTCCTTTGAGGCTCTTCTTTCGGACGGCGTAAAGGGCAGTTGTGGCCAGGACTGCGGCAGCTGGTACAGCCAGGACTCGCATATTCCTCTGTTGTGGAGCAATACCGGTGTTTGGTAGTCCAGGAGTTGTGCTGCTCGTGGTGCCAGTATTCTCACCAAACCCAGGCGTTGAGGATCCTGTTGACGCTGTTGCGCAAGCTGGGACAGTGTTGATTGTATCGACAGCGGTAGAGACCGTTCCGCCAAAGCCTAGAGCTCGCCCTGTCCAGGTGACGGTGCTGCCGATAGTAATACCTGAGGCATCAATGTCAGTACCAAGAAAAGTAGAGTTTGCACCGAGAGTCGTAGCCGCTGTGGGTGTCCACCACACATTACAGGCAGTGGCACCATTAATGCCAGTAGCGATCGAGTTTGCCGAAGTAGTTAATGCGCCATTCATTCTAAATATGTAGGTTCCTGCGCCATCAAGAGTGATCGTTCCACCACCACCGATAGAGGCCGCGCCGGTTATACAATACACCCCAGGTGTATATACGCCGACCGGTCCGTGCGTTACATCGGTGGCAAGGTCAATCGCGCCAGGTGCAAAGCTAAATGAACAGGCTTGACTATTTAGGTTGCCTAGAGCGCTCCCTTGATCAATGCCCGCCTGATTATACGTCGCATCAGCAACATGCGTATGCCCATTGACCGTCGCAGCCACTGCCGGTCCGGTAGTGTATCCGAGGTCACCATTAAGCGTGGTGCCAGGAGCAGTGTTGGTGTAAGTGCCCGAAAGGATGCTGTAGGGATTAGCAACTCCGAGTGACGGAGAAGTTGCTGCAAACGCCGCCGTTGGAGCTAATAAGATTAGTAAGAATGAAGCCAATAGGGCCCTCTTAAGTAACTTCATCCCCACCTCCTAGATTCAATTCTTATGTTTATTCTTCATATCCAGTAAAACATACTGAGGATTTTTCTACAACAATACTGTGGATAGAGCATACACTGTCTGCAGTTATTAGCCTCTGTATGAGCGCTTCAGTGGCAATCGCTTCAGGCAAACGCTTTATCTAAATCTACATTTGGAGGGCCATAGTGGAACTTATCAGGACGAATATTATGCAATCTTGTTATAATTCGGAACGAATCTTCATCCACAGTTTGCCGAGCTGATTTTCACCGTTTCCGTCCTTGCCTCGACCCCAAAATGCATCAATTGGCGAATCTTCAGCGATTTCTTCATCACCACTTTTCATTAGTGCGTTACGGACTTCTTGGTGTTGGTCAAGCTTTGAACGGAGGATAGACTCCATAACTGAAAGTTTCTTGGTATTCCAGTCGGGGTCTTTTGCGGACTTATACTTTTGATTACTAACTTCCTTAGCGAGCAATGGACTTTTTGCGACTAGTATTTCGTGTTTTCCGACAGGGTCAGTACATTTTGCAGCTTGATATGCGTGTTCGCTTGTGGGGTACAAGACTCCATCGATCTCTACCGCATTGGCAGAGAAATTATTCAGAACATCGTACCATTGGTCGTAAAAGTAAATTGGCATAAATATATCTTATCAAACAAAAAAGACTCCTCAGTTGAGAAGTCTTCTGTAGTGCTTATACTTGGAGGGCCAGGAGGGGCTCGAACCCTCGACACCCTGCTTAAGAGGCAGGTGCTCTAACCAGCTGAGCTACTGGCCCATAACGAGGTAGATTATAGCAATTTTTGACGTATCTGTAAATGCACCGGCGCTAGCCGCCACTCACGGTCAGCGAGATAATTCCGATAATATACAGCACGAGCACCGCAAACGAATCCAGCCCTATGCGCCACACCATTTTGCGCGAGCGAACAATCAATCCAATCAGGTAAATAGTGGTCAACAGCACACCCAGCGCTACAAACCACACGTCACTGGCGCTGGCATTACGCAACACGGCGTTGCCCGTAATTAGGTCGCAGATCACAAACAAGGCCGGCATAAAGGAGTTGCCGCCAAAAATGTCGCTCATCGCCAATTGGTAATCGCCAAGGTCGATAGACCCAATGCCGGTGCTGATGTTAGGCAGTGCACCCGTAAAAGCAATGACCGTCGCGGCAAACAGCCCACTGCTCAGATGATATGTATCGGCAATATGATTACCCAAAATCTCCAGTGCTGCACCTGCTCCTAAGGTAGCCAGAGAAGCAACACTAAATAACGTAAAGGTCTTAAGAGTGCTAGCTTTTTTAAATGCTGGGTGGTTAATGGTTGCGCGGCGGTCTTCATGTTTGCGACCTGGGATTGCGCGCAGCGCTTCGGCCTTCCAGGGCAATCCGCGGCGTGCCCTGTGCACCAGCCACAGTCCAAACAGCCATAGCACCACAATAAACACCGACATTAAACTCAAACTGGTATGCGGCACAACCAATGGTGTGCGAACAGCCAGCAACGCTGCGGTTGCCACCAAGATAACCACGGCAGCCTCCAGTACCAGCGTCAACGAAGCAGCCGAAAAGGTGAGCGGCTGTTTGTGCTTAGTGCGCATGTCCAAGATTGCCAGCACTGCAGTTTGAATCGCAATGCCACCAATTAAAGTACCGATAATCATGCCGTAATGTTTTTGAATCGCGGCCGATACCGCCACCGCAATTTCAGGCAAACTGGTGGCAACGCCCAAGATTAGCAGGCCGCCAAATGCGCTCCCCAACTTATATTTAGCGTCAATGGCGTCGGTGCTACGAGTCAGCCAAATACCAGCCACCCACGTCACCACCATTGCTACCCCGAACAACACAAAAGTAAGCAGAGATGACATGTTGGTATAATACCACTTAATCAGCGCTACTAGCTTGCCGATTAGACCAATTTACAAGTATCATCATGAAGAAGGAGTCATCATGAAAGCAGTTTGGAACGACCAAGTTATTGCCGAAGCCGATAAAGACAAGCTCATTTATATTGAGGGTCATTGGTACTTCCCACCAGATTCGGTGAAACAAGAATATCTCACCAAAAGCCCGACACCATACACCTGCCCATGGAAAGGCGTCTGTCAGTACTTTAACGTTGGCCAAGGTGCTACCTTTAGCCAGGATAACGCCTGGAGCTATCCCGAGCCAAAGCCAAGCGCCCTCGACATCGTCAAGAAAGATTTCTCAAACTATGTTGCCTTTTGGCGTGATGTGCAGGTGACTGAATAAAATAAAAGAAGAAGCAAAATTTGGTACGCCCGGCAAGATTCGAACTTGCGACCCCTTGGTTCGAAGCCAAGTACTCTAATCCGCTGAGCTACGGGCGCATACTCTTTGTAGTATAACAGATATAAAAAGATTCTCCACCTCAAGAATAGATATCAGCACTTGCCAGTGGTTGCGCCTTTATGAAAGCTCGCAACTCGTTGGTTGACGGTGCCGTGTCCAAAATCAGGGCCCAGCGCACTAAAGAGCGCTCGAACGCTTACTAAAGCAGACGAGTTGGTGGCTGCCAAGCTTTTACCCGCAAGACAATCGGCTTGCAATTCAACTTCTGTAGTAAGGCCAACTGTAGTATAAAGTCTTTTTTGAACCGCATGGCCAGTCTCGTGAGCGGCAATAATTGCCAAAGCATTGGCAGTGGGGACTCCAGATTCGCGGGTGAGCTGAGTGATAAAACGAATTGCCCCTTTGCCTACCGTAATCTCGTCCGAAGATTCGCAGTACCTCATCGCAGCAGGTGAACTTCCCAGAACTTCTTTCTTTTCGTTGACGCCATTAACTGGCACCTCACAGCTTGCGGTTTGAGTATCAGATACCAACGCAAGCTTCGTGGCCTCAATACCGACTCCTTGGGTGCGCCAGAAATCTCTCAGCTCGTTTTCTTGCTGTGTCAGTAGATGCTCAGATTGAGCTATTGTCAGCTCTGGTGTTGGGGCAGCATCGCCGCACGCTCCCACCAAGAGCGAACTGGCGAGCAGCACATTGCCAACTCTTTGATTCATTTACATATTGTAACATAAATATCATATTTAAGCAATGTTCTAGCCTTGCGTCAACTTCTCGAAGTTCACTTCCAGCACCGTGAGTCGTGGATACCGTACGATTTTTTCTTCCTGCAATTGGCCAATAGCCATGGTGGCACTTTCACGGGTGATGCCGGTCATATCAGCCAACAGCTGGTGGCTCACCGGAAATTCCACCCTGTACCATTTGCCCCGGCCTTTCTGAGCGTGGTGTACTGCCAAGAACTTAAGCGCGGCAATGAGCTTATCGTATGAGGTGGTCTTGTTCATGCTCCCTAACCGCACCAAGAGTTCATGCATTTCGGTCACATGGCAACGCAGGACATAGTTCGCTAAAGTAGCATCTTTGGCCATGCGCGCTTCGAATTCGGCACTCGGGAGCAAATAAGCGTCGCAGTCAGTGAGCGCACCGTAGAAAGAGCCAACTTCGCCCCTTAGTCCCAAATGCCAGACCAACGGGAATAGCGTGGGGGCACGAATAATATGCAGAATCTTTTCGTTACCTTGATCATCAATATCGTAAATGCGCACAATGCCACGTTTAAGAACATAGATCTCGGAAGGTTGATCATCTTCGTATAGAATGATCTGGCCCTTCGGGTAGGTGCGAACGCGGGCCTCGCCGAGCAAAGGGGCGAGCGGGGTGGAAAGAAGCTCATCCATGGTTCTATTGTACATTTTTCGGGAGTGATATCGCCACTTGCGGCGTGGCGTATGGCGCATTTCTTACTGTAACGTGTGTTAAAAATTTACGATCGCCGCGTGATATACCTCATTTTTTATTCGTGCAAAAATTCACGGACAATAATAACTCCTATTGGTAGAGTAAAAATGCAAGGTAAGTAAAAGGAGGGACAAAGTTATGGCAATGTCTACAAGTGAAGCTGGTCAACGGGGTGGAAGCAACCAGGGCAAGCAAAACAACCCCGGCAACTTTGATCGTGACCGCAAAAAAGCTAGCCGGGCTGGAAAGATTGGTGCAGAGCACCAGCCGGTAGAGGCCAAGCGCCGCGGCGGTGAGCACAGCCACCAAAACCGCTAACACCATCGATCAAGCTGGGAGGGAGCAGGGGCCAAGACCGGCCCCTGCTTTATGGACGTAAGAGGAGGAGACATGACACAATTTGGGTACACTTTATACTGCGAAGGGAATGCACCGGGTCATCTGGTGGCGCAAGCGGTACAGGCTGAGGAGGCGGGTTTTGATTTTGTGGTGATTTCGGATCATTACCACCCCTGGCTACCGGAGCAAACGCATGCCGGATTTGCGTGGAGTATCTTGGGGGCAATCGCGCAGGCTACCTCGCGAATAAAACTAGCCACCATGGTAACTTGCCCGATCGTCCGCTATCATCCGGCAATTGTAGCGCAGATGGCCGCAACCATTGCTGTGCTGAGTAAGGGTCGATTTACGCTCGGGCTCGGGGCAGGTGAGCGTCTTAATGAACATGTGGTGGGCAAGAGTTGGCCGGCGGTACACATTCGGCACCAGATGTTACAAGAGGCTATAACTATTTGCAAACTTCTGTGGCAAGGAGGTTTCACATCGTACCAAGGAAAATATTTTCAACTTGAAGATGCGCAGGTGTTCGACCTGCCCGAACAGCCAATACCTTATTTTATAGGAGCCGGTGGTAAAAAAGCGGCCACGCTTGCTGCGGATTGCAAAGGTGGGTTGTGTATGACCGAACCAGATGCCTCGCTGGTTGGAACCTTTACCAGCCACCAAGGAGATCCCGAAAATACCTGGGGACAGATCGTGCTCAGCTGGGATCAAGACGAAGCTGCCGCGCTTCAAACCGCCTACAAGCAGTTTCGCTTTGCCGCAGGTGGTTGGAAGGTGCAGGCCGAACTTCCTAATCCAGTCAACTTTGCCGCAGCCACCAAGAATGTCCGACCCAAAGATCTTGTCGAATCTATCCCCTGCGGGCCTGACATCGCGCAGCACGTGAAATGCATTCAAAAGTTTATCAAGAGCGGCGTTAAAAACTTGGCTGTTGCCTATCCCGGCACACGCCACGAGGAGTTTATGGAAGTATGGAAAGCCGAAATTCGACCACAACTGAGCTAATTGGCGCCTACCTTAGAGATCTGCCGTGGCTTCATACTGTGAAAGATAACCCCCGCCAGCAAACCGCCCAAAAATGGGCCGACGAAGTACAGGGCAAGATTGGCCGATGTATAGGTAAGCGCACTCCAATCGTAGAGGTTCGGCACCAGCCCAACGGCTGGATTAAAAGCACCGCCCGAGATTGGACCCCCAGCAAAGGCCGCTGCAGCCAGCACCGCACCGATCGCCAAGCCATAATAGCTATTGCCTTTGGTTTGGTCACTTACCGCCGTGTGCAGCACCACGCTTACTAGAGCGAAGGTGAAGATAATCTCTACCAACAACGTGGCAATAAAACTGGAATCGACACTGGGATGCACCGCCATCTTTCCGCCATGAATGGCTTGGTAGGCAATAACCGCACCCAATGCACCCAGTAATTGTGCGGCCACATAACGGATCGCTTCGAGGTTGCTTATTTTTTCTTGCATCCACACGCCCAAAGTAATCGCCGGATTATAATGAGCACCTGACACATATCCGCCCATATACACCATGGCAGCCAGTACTGCGCCGATCGCCAAAGGATTACCCGTAAGGCCAATAGTTAGCACCAAAAAGAAGGTGCCGATAAATTCAATAATACATTTTTTCATAGATACCACACTTGAGTTAATAGTGTTTATGGTATGAGTGTACCTGGGGAGGAGGTACTTTGGCAACACTCGGTATTGTTTGGTACACGCAGAATCTGCACACACGCTTTAGTTCCCCTTGATTAGAGGTATAATACAATCAATATATGACAGAAGAACAAAAGTGGTTATCGCGGAAATATCTGCTGTACCGTATGTTCTCGAACATGTGGTTCTTCGGTACAGTTTGGTTGTACTTTTACCGGCTATTCATTACTGATCAGCAAGTTGGGTTGTTAGATGGCATGGCTTTTGCGATTGGTCTGATTGCCGAAGTACCATCAGGAGCACTTGCTGACAAGTTCGGCCGTGACAAGATGGTTCGATTAGGCCAATTATTTATTGCTGGTGGCATATTAGTTCAGGCGCTCAATAGTAGTTTTACACCATTCTTTGTAGGACAGGCGATTATGATGATCGGCTTTTCATTTACATCTGGTGCGGACGACGCCCTATTCTTTGAGAAACTTGGCTTTAAGCGTGACTCGACACTTTGGCGCAAGCTTGTAACACGTGGCTCACAGGCGGCACTTACGGCAACGCTTATCGCTACTGTAATTGGTGGGTGGTTACATACTATAAATCCGCGCGTTCCTTGGATACTTACGTCATTGGCTTTTATTGTGGCTACTGTCTTAATATGGCCGGTTAAAGACACTCGGCCGAAAGACACTCGCGGCAAGCTGGCAGATGAGATAAAGAGTTATTTGCAGGACGTTAAAATTGGATTCGCGCAATTCCGACTGCCAAAACTTAGACCATATGTGCCAATTATCATCACCGTTCAGGGGCTATTCTATGTCGCCGGTTACGGCCTGCTTCGGATTGTGTTGCTAGACCGATTTACTTTCAGCCCATTTGCGGGAGCGATTGCTGTTGCGATCTGCGGCGTAATTACAGTTGGAATTTTGCATTTTACGCATAAATACGCTGATAGATTAAGCGAGAAGCGGACATTCACACTCATCTCGCTTTCGGCTGCGGCAGGCTTGCTGCTCTCGCTTGCTAATATTGGTTTGTGGGGCTTTGTGGTTATCTTGACGCTCTACGCCGGGGAATATGTAATGTACGCCTTTATGAGCGAAGTTCTCAATAACCATGCACTCGAAAAACACCGAGCAACCGTGCTGTCTGTAGCCTCTTTCTTGCGTATGCTGCCGTATGTATGCCTGGCACCGATCATTGGTTTGCTAAATACTAACGACCAACTGCAATATTTCTTGATTATCTGGGCCTCGCTGATTTGCGGTGCCACTGCACTATATGTATTGGCTAAACGTAGCGACACGAAAATAAAGGTTGAGGGCTCGACAAAAACAGAGCCAGTCATTTAATGGGCGTTTGCTCCATAATACGGTGAGCTCTTTGCCGTAAGTCTGTGTAATGCCAGATGCCGTGATAACGATTTGCAGATTGATATCCGATACTGGAGGTAAAATCAGATTGGTACGCCTGGTAGGATTCGAACCTACGACCTCTGGTTCCGGAAACCAGCGCTCTATCCCCTGAGCTACAGGCGCGTACTTGCAGTATAATACCATTATGCAGATACAGACCGATACACCTTTATCCCAGTACACCACCATGAGACTTGGAGGGAACGCAGCCGCACTTACCAAAGTCACCTCTAAAGAGGAGCTTGTCGAGGCTCTTGGGTGGGCGACGAGCCATCACCTGCCGAGCTTAGTCCTGGGTGGCGGCTCAAACGTGATTTTTACCGATGGGTTCGCGGGGCTGGTGATTCTCAACCGGATTCCTGGCTTTGAAGTACTCGAGAGCGATGCCGTATACTCTACCATTCGCATTGGCGCGGGCGAAGATTGGGACGAAGTGGTAGACCGCACCACCGAGATGGAACTTACCGGAATTGAAGCGCTCAGCGCGATCCCTGGAACGGCTGGTGCAACGCCAGTGCAGAATGTGGGCGCATATGGGCAGGAGATCGCCGATACCTTTGTGGAGTTAGAAGCCTACGACCTGCAAACGCACGCATTTGTAACCCTTGATAAAGCGGCCTGTGGATTTACGTACCGAGGAAGCATTTTTAAATCGGTCAAAGACCGTCGGTACATCATTGTTAGCATTACTTTGCGCCTCCAAAAAGCTAATCCCCAACCTCCATTCTATGCCTCACTTGAGCGCTACCTACAAGAGCACAACCTCAGCGATTACACTCCCCGCCTTATTCGCGAAGCCGTCATTGCCATTCGCGCGCATCGCCTGCCTGATCCTGCGGTGGTCGCGAACACTGGCTCATTCTTCAAAAATCCCATTGTCGCGCCCGAAGTATGCAAACCACTCCAGATTGCGCATCCCGACATGCCGCATTGGCCAACCAAAGACGGTCGCGTTAAGCTGTCTGCTGGCTGGCTCATCGAACACGCGGGGTTGACAACCTACAAAAGCCACGGCATGGAACTATACGAGCATAACGCGCTGGTGTTTGTAAATAAATCTGCCAAAAGCTACGACGATTTGGCCGCTTTCCGCGAAGCGGTCATTGCCAAAGTTCATGCAACTTTTGGTGTGACGCTTGAGCAAGAACCCGAACTGCTATGACCCCAAGTCACGGCAAGCCATTGCTCGAAAAACTTGAGTACCGCCCGGGCCAACGTGTCTATGTTGAAGGTGCGCCAAAATCTTTTATCGGCGAACTCGACTATGCCAAAGTGCGCATGGTTTCCGCCTTGCCCGCTGACTGGGCGCATATATTTGTGGCAAATGAGGCCGCGCTGACCGAACTGCTTTCACACCTTGAACTAAGCCAACTTGCTCAAGGCCTATGGGTGAGTTGGCCCAAAAAGGCCAGCGGCGTGCTCACCAACATGACCGAGCAGACTTTACGCGACACCATCCTCCCTTTGGGATGGGTCGATGTGAAGGTCTGTGCGATCGATGATATCTGGAGTGGGCTGAAGTTTGTGCGACGAAAGAGTACTACTGCTGGGAAGAAGTCGCACCTGCACCGGTGAGGGTGTCGCGATTCTGAATAATTTCTTGCTTGAGCTTTTCGAGTTCACCAGCTACTACCTGTTCGTAGCCCGGACAGTTATCGCGCAGCCACAAAGCGGCAGCTTCAGCGTCGTTACTTTCGGCAATGCCGCCAAACTCATCAAGTTGCTCATCGGTCAGTTGCTCGGCCAGCGCTTCGCCGACTCGTACCTCTAGCTCTTCTCGCAAGTGCAATACAAAAGCGCGCTTATCTTGGTCAGAGAGATCACCCAAGCCCAATGTGGCTAAAAAGTTATCATCGATCTGCATTGGCTGGTTTTGGTCATTATTCATTGTGGTACCCTCTCTATTTAATGCTCACTATTGTAAACGAATCAAAAATTAGGCTGCTAAAGTAAAGAGGTTTTTGATGGTTGTCCCCTTGGCTTTGGCGGCTGCGCTCAAGATGTCAGCGAAAGAATCTTTGTTGAGCTTTCCAGCGCTAGTAAACACCCAATCATTGCCTGACTTCTTCAGTAACTGAGGATGGCTGGCATGAAGCGCTTCGCCCAGCTTGTTCAGGGTAGCGGAGTCGCTGGTGTTGATGCCCAGTTCTTTAATCTGCGGAATGTTGCCAAGCGCATGGCTCAGTTTTTCACCCGAGGCGTGAGCTGGGATTGCTTCGACAGCCTTGCTATAGAAGTTGTCAAGATCCAACGCATTGGTCTGTTCGATCACGCCATGCAAACTTGCAAGGTCGATGCCACGAGACTGCGCAGCGGTCTGGACAGCTTCGCGAAGGACGCTGTCAGGGATGTGCTTGCCTTGAATCATTTCTAGGTGACTGCTTGGACTACCAGTGTAGCGTGCCAGGCCGTGTTTTTCAAAGACACCGCCGATCTTATTCACAATCTGCGCGTAATCTTTGTCACCGGCATTAATGCCGAGCTCATGCAGCTGCGGAGCAATGTCTTTCACCTGACCAGCTACGTTTTCACCATGACCGACCACTTCTGCGGCGTGGCTAAATTGGACGTTTTCCATCAAGCCACTGTGAGGTAAATTGCTGCCACTCGCTTCAAAGCCTTTTTGCTTGGCGCCTTCTTCCAGGAACATCTTAACCGCTTCTGGACTGAGTTTGCCGGTTGAGCCAAAGCCATAATACAGATTGCCATGTGCGTCGTGCACGCGATAGGCCATTGGTTCGCCATTCGGGAACTTCATGTGCTCAAGCTTGGCACCGACTCGCAGGTGAATCTGATAGTAATCGTGCTGGTTCATACCTTGGAGCTGTGGCACCTTACCGTAAATGCTGTCCATGGTGTGGTAGAAACCTTCGTTGTTGCTAATGGTTTCGCCGCTGTGGCTGACGCTCGAAGAAAGTTTATCGATATCGAGTGCGCCCTTGCTTGGATCAACGCTTGGCGTGGTTTCGG
Organism: Saccharimonadales bacterium (SeqCode); assembly: GCA_035480055.1. GTDB lineage: Bacteria > Patescibacteriota > Saccharimonadia > Saccharimonadales > DASZAF01 > DATIIB01. Next base: position 15,007 of record DATIIB010000006.1, on the reverse strand, counting down.
CAGTAGATGGAGTCTCGCTGCCATGCGGGGCGTGCGACGAGGCATGGTGAATTGGTTTTGTGACGTGCGATGGTGAAACACCGGCGTGAGGATGCGTCGCTGTGGGGCTTGGCATGGCCGAGGGATTCTTATAACCAAAGATGTTCGTATTGGAGTCTACGGGGCGAGTTGGATCATTGTGAACAAGGCTGTCCGCATGCCCACCACCACCGTGATTACCCATTAAGCCAAGATGGTTTCCTATATCTTTGACCGGGTTGAATCCCCAACCCATATCAGCTGCCAAACGAGCATATTCTCCGAGGCCAATACCAACTGCGGTGACACCGACGCTAATGATTGCAGCTTTTCGATAGGCTTTTCGGGCCTCTTCGCTTCGCTCTCGGCCTTGCTGGATAAATTCGACTGCCAGTTTGTCAGCACTTGGATTATCGTCAATTACCGTCATTAACTTAGGCAGGTCGAACTTGCCATAATACTGGCTCAAACGAGTTGACATCATATCCATGCCTCGCACAGCTCGAACTGCCGGAATAGCAGCAAGTACTACTGCGCCACCCGTCAAACCAGCTGTAAAGACAAGGCCACCGGCAATCGCAGCTTGGCCGATCGCACGATAAACTTTCTTTTTCTTCGACATTTCGGCCTTGTTCTCAGCGCTGCGAACTGTACGGCTTCTGTTTCGAAGTTCTTGACGTTCCGCCACCGCAATCGACAAGCTCTCTTTGTTCAAGAAGTAAGCAGCTCGCGTTTTGCGATCACCTTTGATATCAGGATTACTCTCATTAAGTAGGGCGGCGGTCATTTCGGCAGTCGCCAAGCGTAGCTCCTCTTCGAAGAAGGCTAATCGCTGCTTGATTCCTGACCCCTTAAGCCTGTTGCGAATATTGAGCTTGCGACGAATATCAGGTGCATCTACTTGAGCTTTAAGTTTAATGTATCGCTCTTTGACATCTTTATAGTTATCGACCAATACGTCGTCAACTCCAGCCTCTGGTTTCTCGAGCATTGCTTTATCAAAGGTGCCATCGCCCTCTTTCTGAATGATCTCGGCAACAACACCCTCGATTTTGCCTAACGGAAGAATTGCAAGGCGCTCTAAGGCACCTTCCACATTCTGTTGGACGCTTTCGCGATCAACGCGAGGATTGGTTTGCAACAACGCCTCTAAGGTCTCACTATATTTCGCTTTCTCTGCGGCAACACGCACTTTTTTATTTTTAGTGTTTTGACCAATAGCCGCCAAACTTTCGACATGAAGCGCTAATGAGCTAGACACTTCACCGGGAAGTTGGTTAGTTGAAGGATCTTTAAGATCCTCAAGCCACAAAGCGAGGTCGGCCGCTACTGTCTCACATTGTTTGTCAGACATTTCCTTTCCACCCTCGTAATAATACTCGTAAAGTTTGCCAGCATTTGCATGGTTATCAGGGGCCTGAGGCGGTTGGGGACCTACATCAGGATTACTTGGTTGCGGCACAGTATTGGTAGCCATAATATGTAAAGATAACTCTCTTAAGATATTGCTTAATTATGCGATATATTATACCATTATTTTAAAATGATACAAGAATACTGTCATCAGTATAAAGCAATTCTACGGCCGAGACCATAAGTATAGCTACACGCGTTTCTTTTGCTTGGCAATCACCTGGTGCGGATACCCCGTGTGCGTGTCGCCAAGTTTGGCTCCAAGCTTATGAATACAGGCTTCAATCTTATGATGCGCCTCATCCACGGTGGAAGCCTGGCCGTGATACTCAAACTCGACAAAGTTACCCAGCTCTTTGACTGCATCCAAGGCGATGATCACCTCATCGAGCTCCCATTCCTCACGGTACTTATCCACCGTCACCAATTCCGTGAAGTCGAGTGCTTCAAGAAGCTTTCGAACCGCTTCGCCATCACCAAGCGTACTCTCGAACTCGTCACAATGCGACTTCACTTTGGCGTCGCGCGGTTGCCATAATTTGTAGGTGATGGACATTGCTCCGTCTTCATTACGCAGTCGCAGCCACTCCGAGATATTGCCCTGCGCTAAGAAATCGCGGTGGGGTGCATTGTAATAAACATCTAGCTGACGTTGCTCGCGCAACTTTTTGGCGCCACTTTCTTGCAGCTTGGCATGAAGCTCATCGTGGTTGAGCAGGTGGAATTTTTGTTCGACTTCAATGTGTTTCATGAGGCCTTCTTTGGATCACTAGGAAGAGGGAACTGCAGGGCGAATTCGGTTACTTCCTTTTTAAGGTTGGTGAGCTTTTGTTCGTCGCCTCTGTGGGTGATCGCAGCGAGCATCCAGTCAGCAATGTGAGTCATATCAGATTCTTTGAGCCCGCGAGTCGTAATGGCCGGGGTGCCCAGGCGAATACCGCTTGGACGGAACGGCGGTAGGGGATCATCAGCAATTGCGTTCTTATTAAGGTTCAAGCCAATTGCGTCCAACGCAGCTTCGGCTTCCCCGCCATCAATGCCAAAGCTGGTGTGGACGTCGGCCAGAATCAAATGGTTATCGGTGCCATTGGTGATCAATCTAAAGCCTCGCTGCATCAATTCATCAGCCAAACGGCTCGCGTTTTTTAAAACTTGCTGGCAATACGTGGCAAATTCTGGCGTCGCTGCTTCGCGAAAAGCTACCGCCTTGGCAGCCACGACATGCATATGTGGTCCGCCTTGAAGCCCAGGGAAGACCATCCGGTCAATGATGGTTGGAATATTCTCAAGCGTTTTTTCTGGGGCCTTCAAGGGATTGCCTGCCACACCTTTGCTCAGGATTAGCCCGCCGCGTGGCCCACGTAAGGTCTTATGAGTGGTGCTCGTAATGACATGAAAGCCATAATCAAAGGGATTCTTGAGCGCTTTGCCCGCAATCAACCCAGCGATGTGCGCCATATCAGCCATAAGCAACGCGCCGACCTCTCGGCCAATTTCGGCAAACTTGGCATAATCCAACTCGCGAGGATAGGCGCTAAAGCCGGCCAGAATAATTTTGGGTTTGTGCTTCTTGGCTAGCTCTCGCAGGGCGTCATAATCAATTTCGCCAGTCTCGATGTTCTTCATGCCATAGCGGATAAAGTTGTACTGCCTGGACAAGACCGTGACGGGATGTCCATGCGTCAGGTGTCCGCCATGGCTTAGATCCATTGCCAGCACCGTGTCGCCGGGTTCTAGCCAGGCGTGATACACAGCTTCGTTAGCAGGTGCACCTGAGTGCGATTGCACATTCGCATGGTCCGCACCAAACAAAGCTTTGGCGCGGTCGATCGCCAGCTGTTCAAGTGGGTCGGTATTCTCTTGGCCACCATAGTAGCGGCGACCAGGGTAGCCTTCGGAATATTTGTTGGTAAACACGCTTCCCAACGCGGTAAGCACATCTCGGCTGACATAATTTTCTGAAGGAATGAGTTCCAATCCGGCTCGTTGGCGAGCCTCTTCGGCAGCAATAAGTTTGGCAATTTGAGTATCGTTCATGGCGGTCTCCATTTAGGTCAAAATCTGGTTAGCGAACGACTCATTACAACATGGTCTTTATTGTACCTGGTTGCAGGAGGGAGTACAATAAAGGTGCAACTAACTCATATATGATATAGTCTACCTATTATGAATGAATATCGCCAAAAAATCGGAACATTAATAGCCAATATTCGCCACGAGCGGGGATTAACGCAAAAAGAGTTGGCCGACCAACTTGGCACCAGTCAGAGCGCGATTAACCGCATCGAGAACGGAGGACAAAACCTCAGTATGGAAATGTTAGCCCGTATTAGCGATGTCCTGAATCAAGAAATCGTCAGCTTGCACAAGCCTGGCAACATGAACTTTCGGATCGAAGGTGGCCGCAAACTCAGCGGCGAAATCACGGTCAAAACCTCGAAAAACGCGGCCGTAGGTTTGCTCTGCGCAGCGCTACTCAACAAAGGCACGACCACGTTGCGCCGCATGCCACGCATCGAGGAAGTGAATCGGATTATCGAAGTCATGCTGAGCATTGGCGTCAAGGTTCGCTGGCTCAATGGCAAGAACGATCTGGAGATCAAACCTCCTGCTCGTCTCAAACTCGACGAGATGGACGTTGAAGCGGGCCGCAAAACGCGCACTATCCTGATGTTCCTCGGGCCGGTCATGCATTTGAAGCGCGAGTTTCGTATTCCCTTTGCGGGCGGCTGTAACTTGGGCGACCGCACTATTCGTCCGCACTTGTACGCGCTGGAAAAATTTGGCCTTAGCGTGGACACCACCACTGGATGGTACAACTGCCAGAGCCATCCGCGCAGTCCAGGAAAAGTGGTGATGTACGAAACTGGCGACACAGCCTGCGAAAACGTCCTAATGGCCGCAGCGCGCACTCCCAGCACCACCATTCTTAAAGCCATGAGCAGCAACTACATGGTGCAAGACGTCTGCTTCTTCCTGGAAAAACTAGGCGTCAAAATTAAAGGCATCGGCACTTCAACTCTCGAAGTAACCGGCGTCAAAGATATCAACGTGGATGTGGAATATTGGCCAGCCGAAGACCCCATCGAGGCCATGACTTTCCTGAGTATTGCCGCCACTACCAATTCGCCGATTACCGTCAAGCGGGCCCCAATCGACTTTTTGGAACGCGAGTTACTCACCTTAGAAAAAATGGGGTTCCGTTACACATTGAGTTCTGAATACAAAGCCAAGAACGGCCGCACCCTGTTGGTCGACATCGCTTGCCATGAAGCGGCCAAGCTGATTGCGCCCGAAGAAAACATTCAGCCCTTGCCACATCCTGGCATTAACATCGACAACCTCCCTTATTTTGTGCCAGTTGCCGCGACCGCTCACGGCCGCACGCTCATCCATGATTGGGTTTACGACGGTCGCGCCATCCATTACACCGAACTCAACAAGTTGAATGCCAACGTGCATTTGGCTGACGTCCACCGCGCCTACGTCACCGGCCCTACCCATTGGCGTCCAGCCGAAGTGATCTGCCCACCAGCCCTACGACCAGCAGTACTGGTTTTAATTGGCATGCTTGCTGCCGAAGGTACCTCGGTCCTTCGCAATGTTTATTCGATCAATCGCGGGTATGAAGACTTGGCGAACCGCCTCAACAAGCTCGGCGCCAGCATCGAAGTTCTGCGCGACGTCTAACTAGGGATAGCACCCCGCACCAAAATGTGCTACAGTATCTCTGTTAAACATGGCGGGCGTAGCTCAGTTGGTTAGAGCGACGGGTTGTGGTCCCGTAGGCCGTGGGTTCGACCCCCATCGCTCGCCCCAAAAGAAAACAGCTCATCTTGGTATGGGCTGTTTTCTTTTAGTATTTGACAAGCTGATTGTCTCGTGAAAGACTGGCAACGTCAAATCGAAGAGGAATATACTAGTTATATGAGCGATGACCAGTTTATAAAGTTGTTTAGATATATGCAGGCGGAATTTGAGAACACTCGCAGCGACATTCAAAAGGTTCGCCAAGACGTACAGCTTGTATACAAGATAGTTGATGGCGATATCCGTCAGCGTGAAGTGGACGAACACGAACGTGCAGCGCTCAATCTGCAGGTCGAGCGCCACGAGAAACGCATCATCAAGCTTGAAAAGAAGGCTACCTAAGAGCTTCGAACGCTTTTCTCCACTCCCACAACTTGATATTTCTGGCCCCACTCAGCCATCTTCTCTATGACATCCTGAAGTTCATGTCCCTTTGGCGTCAGGCCATACTGATACCGCGGCGGATGTGGACAATATAATATCTTCTCCACAATCTCCTCGCGCACCAAATGCTCAAGGCGTTGGCTAAGCGTTCTCGGGCTAATTCCAACTAACGAAGCCTCCAATTGGCTAAACGTATGTGCCTCAGGCGTGAGGTCGCGCAAGATCAGTGCGGTCCATTGATCGCCGATAATACAGAGCGTATTTTCGAGGCAACCAGTGCTTTTTGTAGAATCTTTCATAATTGGCTTTACAAAGTATAGTTACTTGCTATATTAAGTATAGTAACAATTGTAACAGAAGGAGGGGGCTTATGAAATCCAGAATTGGAATAATTATCGCCAGCATCCGTGACAGCCGCAATGCCGACACGATTGTTGAATGGATCAAAATAGAAACAAAACAATACAACGGCGATCTTGAATTTGAGGTAATCGACCTTAAAGACTGGGATGTCCCCCACTACACTTCTGCCAAAATTCCGGCGCAACGCGCGTACGACAACGACTTTGCTAAAAAGTGGAGCGCCCAGATGGAGCAGTACGACGGGTTCATCGTGGTCACCCCCGAATACAACCACAGCTACCCTGGCGTGCTAAAAGACGCCTTTGACCACCTATTCCATGAATGGGTCTACAAACCAATCACCTTTATCGGTTACGGAACGCAAGGTGGCGTTCGGGCCATTGAGCATTTGCGGCTCATGAGTATTCAGCTGGCGATGGCGCCTATTCGCCGCCAGATAACCATTCCAATCTGGGAAGTTCTGGAAGATGGCGCGCCGATCATTGCTGAACGCTTTCATGATGAAGCGCAGGAACTCTTCCGCCAACTGGAGTGGTGGACAATCAGTTTGAGCGATGCTCGCAAAAAACGAGACATCGTTCTTTAACAGCGCTGTCCACTTTGCCAAAAAAGAGCCGCCACTGTGCGGCTCTTTTTATAGACATCACGCTCTCTCTGTTGTATAACTAAGGTTAAGCAAAACCATCCGACAAATAAACACAAAAAGGAAATAGGTATGGAAAATAAAAAGCCATTTTCGTTCAATGACGTCACGCCAACCCCAGATTCGTCTACGTCACATAGTAGCGCTGCGCCAACGCCTATTATTCTTAAGGAGCCCGAGGCACCTGATACCCCAGAGCCCGTGGTTGCCGAACCGAATCCGACACCAGAACCAGTTGCCACTCCCACTCCCCCACCTGCCAAAAAGCGCAGCAAGCTTCTTCTGTGGATCATTATTGGGATACTCGTGGTTGCCGCCCTTGGGGCTGGCGCATACTTTGCATTGCACAAGAAACATTCTCCCACCTCTAATAACGCTACCCCCACCGCAACAAGCACAACACCCATGGTCGGTGCCACGCCAGCTGCGAGCACCGACGACACGAGCCTCAACAAAGATCTAAGCGACGTCAACACCAGCATTACCCAAATCAGCCAAGATCAAACTGCAAATGACAACACATTGAATGACTCGCAAAATCAAATTCAAGTACCTACGAATTAAGGAGATGGCCATGCAAAAAATACTCAACCGAATCGCACCTATAGTGGCCCTCTTGGTAGTCGTAACTTCTGGGATAGCTCCCACGGTTGCTGCTCACGCCGTTGCGACCCCTCCCACAAGCAACACCGAAGCGCAAAAGACCGCTGAGCGGCTTGCCAATATCAAAACCAAAGGTGATGCCGAAATTACGCGCCGGCTGACTGCCCTCAATACTCTTTCGGGTAAAATTACCGCTGCCAAAAAACTTACCACCACCGATAAAGCAACGCTTACCGCTGAAGTGACAGCCGAAGTGAGTGGCCTCACCGCCTTAAAGACAAAGTTGGATGGCGAAACCTCCATTGCCGCAGCTGCTGCCGATGCGCAGAGCATTCTTACTGAATATCGAGTGTACGCGCTGATCATGCCCAAAGTGGCCTTGATCAAAACCGCGGACGATCAACAAGCCGTGCAAGCCAAACTGACTGCGTTGGCTGCCAAGATTCAGACTCGGCTGACCACTGCCAAAAACAATGGCAAAGACGTTGCCGCACTACAAGCCAAACTCACCGACATGACTGCCAAAACCACTGCCGCCAACAATCTTTCGATTGCGGTCGAAGCCAAAGTGATCACCCTGAAGCCCACCGATTACAACAATGATCACAAGATCTTAGGCGGTTACCGCGACCAACTCAAGACCGCGCATAGCGATGATCAGGCTGCACTGGCTGACGCGAAGAGTATTGTGGCAAGCTTGAAGACACTTTAAACTACCAATTCAACGAAACCACATACGAGTACCTGTCGACAGGTACTCGTATGTGCAGCTTGCAGGCCCTGAGAATCTATATCACGGATAATCAGTAGTAACTTGCAAATGCTATCTTACTGAAATTGAAATGTATGGAAGTCGAACAAGATAGCTTGGCTATCTTTGTAACTGGGCGATTCCCAAGTATGGAGTACTGGATCGAATGTTAAGATAGTAACCCCCGCGGCACCATCAGCATCGTTATTATTAAAAGAATATGTCCCCGTAGCACCATGATATTCTAAGGTTTTTGGATCGTTACTTTTAGTGTTGAGCCAACTAATCTTTGTAACAGTTTGTTTACGGAGTGAAGTCTCTACACCCAAACGGACCGGCGCAGCAGCACGCTCCAAGCGTGTACGAAACGCAAAACTCTTAAGTAACGCCTTATTGTCCTCAAAAACCGCAGTGGCCGATCGAAGCAGTATTTTGGTTGCATCGTACGCTGTGGCGCCATAGAACTTCGGCGGATGGAAGGTGTCCACATCTGGAGCGTCGCTCGCGTTTTTAGAAGCGGCGGCAAAATCAACTGCGTACAAAGGACCACCCTTAGAATTAATGATGTATTGTGCGTATTCATCATTCTCGATACTTCCTGGCCCAGCAAAAATAGCATCAGACAGGCCCAACTCAGCAGCGGCCTGATAAAGCTGCGCACCAACGCGGCCTGTTCCGGCATAAAGAATGATATCAGGAGTAAACGTCAGTTTTCGCAAGCTATCTTTTAAGTCAGCCTCGCTTGACGCATCAGAAAGTGGATAGACCGAAGGCCCCACCGATATATGTTGTTTCCACGCTTCTTGGAAGCGATCACCCGATCCTTTGGAGAATGTATTCGCACGTGGGCCAGACTCCTCATATATAACAATCTTCGGGACAGTACTGGGATGGCTCTTCTGCCAATTATCCCAAAGATAGTCAGCTAGTGCCTTCTGCCGTACGCTATCAGGGCTAGCGAGACGGAAGTAGCTCCCCTTGCCAAGTTTGCTCACATCACAGTCACCATTTGCAAAAACAGGATTAGATAGACAATCGGCAGTGTTCCATGGACTTACCAGAGGTACATGGGCTTTTGCGGCAGCTGCAAATTCCCGAACCGCCACACCACTATTGAAGGGGCCTATGATGCCAACAACTTCAGGATCTCCGGTGATATCTCTAAATTGCGCCTTGACCCCATGCTTTTTAGTGTCAGTGGGGTTTGCCCCATCCTCCATTGTGATAGGGCAGCTGTCAGTTAAGCAATCATTATCTCCGATTTCTGAGTCGTCAAAAGGCACAAGTTGCACCATGCGATTATCAATCTTAAAGGTATAGTCATTAATCTTTTGCACCTTCTTGCCTGGCTCACTCTCAAATGCCCTCTTAATAGCGTCGTAGAGAGGTGAAGCGTTGTAAGGATCATTCCCAAAGGGTAAGCTCACTGCAATTTTCATCACTGGCTGCTCTCTCGCAAACCATATATAGCGAGCAGCGAAGAGCATACCTACTAGCACAAGCCCGAGGCTAGCGATGCGAAGCGCGACCTTTATATGGTGGATGGTGCCCGGGAAAGCACCCACGAGAGTAAGAGGTATAGCTGCGAATGCAGTCAGGAATGATATCTCCTGCGCCAAGCCATCCCACTTACTCGCAATAGCAAGCATACCCATCAAAAATGCACCGAGGCCAATCGCAATACCTACGGCAACCACCAACCTTCGGGATGTTCTTGGGAATAAGCGATGAGTAGTCATCTCTCCATTCTAGGGTAGTGTGAGGCTTTTACAACAACGATTTATAAAATGCGGGAAGATAGGCATTCCGGGGAAGCTGAAGAGACAAAACCTTAGAGGAAATAGTAATGAAAAACCTGCTCGAGGCAGGTTTGCTTAGTATGGTACCCCCGGCAAGATTCGAACTTGCGACCTTGAGCTTAGAAGTCTCCTGCTCTATCCAACTGAGCTACGGGGGCGTGCTGGGATTTATTATGTCAGAAAAAGCCAAAAGCCTCCAGAGGAAGCTACGAGGTAGCCTGATGTTTTTGGCGTTTCTGGTATTCTAGCCAGGTTAGCCAAACAATAAACAGGTCAAAAAGCGTCAACACAATCAGCCCAATCGATGGCGCAAACGTGATGCGGTAAATTTGATACACGATAAAGACCATCAAAAAGGCAATCATCCACGGATAGGCCCACAGTCGTTCTTTAAGGATTGCAGCGACGAGCACAATCTTCACCACTCCATGCGAGAGCAAATAGAGCGCGGCAAACACGAGCGAACCATGCGCCGTCAGGCCGTGGGCAGTATCCAGGATGTGCGTGGCAACAAAATCATGCGAGTTGTCCGAAAGCTCATGTTCAGTAAGGGTGGTTGCCCAGCGGTTGATCATTTCAGGGCTGATGAAAAAGAGCAGTATCCCGCCGATCGCCTCTAACAATCCATCGAGGCCTTTGACGATAATCCCGATCTCAAAGGTGCGATCGAGCAGGCTGGTGGCGTGAAACCACTTCATCTTTTTAAAGTCAGGTAGATTCATAGACGTAAAATTACTTCTGGTGCGGGATGCCGGAATCGAACCGGCGGCTCAAGCTTGGAAGGCTCGCGTATTACCACTATACAAATCCCGCGTCAAAAGAAATTATAGCATCTTACACTCTGTTTCGCGAACAGGTATACTGTAAAGAATGAAACTACGACAATTTTTTGGTCACTACCCTTATCTCACCTTAGTACTTAGCGCTGGCCTGGCTGCCGGGCTCAGCACTATTTGGCATGCGCCGAAAGTGGCGCACGGTTTTATTATTATTGTGGCTTTTTTTGTGGCGCTCCATTTGCTTCGCGAAATTATTGGGACGCTGCGAAGCGGGCAGTATGGCGTTGACCTCCTAGCCTTTTTGGCCATTGCCAGCACAACGGTTTTGGGCGAATACTGGGCAGCGTTGGTGATCTGTTTAATGCTGAGTGGTGGCGAAGCGTTGGAAGATTTTGCCGAGCACCGCGCACAACGCGAACTCAATGCTCTGACTGACCGTATCCCTCGCCAAGCCTATCTGTGTGACAAAAAAGGCACGGTGAAGAAAGAGATTGCCGTTAATAAACTTCAGGCCGGTGAATACGTTCTGGTCCGCCCAGGCGAGATCGTGCCTGCCGATGGCACTTTGGTTGGCGAGGAAGCTCTCTTTGATGAATCGATGCTCACCGGCGAAAGCAAGCCAGCCGAAAAACGCCAAGGCCAAGAAGTTCTGAGTGGTTCAATCGTCACCGACAGTGCAGTGGTAATTCGTGTGGTCCGGTCAGCACACGAAAGCCAATACGAACAAATTGTCGAGCTGGTTAAGCATGCGATCGATAATCAACCGCCTTTTGTACGAGTCGCTGATAAAGTAGCGGTGCCATTTACGATTATCGCCCTAGTGATCGCGGGCGTTGCGTGGGCGGTCACTGGCGAAGCGCTGCGATTCGCAGAGGTGCTGGTGGTTGCAACCCCATGTCCATTGCTGATCGCTGCCCCAGTCGCCTTTATTGCCGGCATGAGCCGAGCTGCCAAACACGGGATTATTGTCAAATCAAGCGCGGCGATTGAGCGTATGGCCCACCTCAAGACCATGGCCTTTGATAAAACCGGCACCCTTACCAACGGCACGCTGGAAGTAGCGAAGATTGTCGCTGTTAAAGGCACCACTCAAGATGAGCTTCTACAACTGGCAGCCAGCGCCGAACAGCAGTCTAATCACATCTTGGCGCATTCTTTAGTGACTGCAGCCACAGCCAAAAAACTGAAACTCCAAACGCCGCGCAAGCTTCAAGAAGTGACCGCCAAAGGAGTTATCGCCACCCTTAAAAAAGAGATAGTTTATGTCGGCAAGCGCAGTTGGTTGGTTGATGAAGGTATCAGACTTCCTGCCAAGGGCGACGATACCACGAGCGCATATGTGGTGGTTGACGGCCAATATCGGGGAGTGATCCACTTTGCCGATCAAGTACGCGAAGAAGCAGCAACTACGTTGAAGGAGCTGCATCGTTTGGGCGTTGTTGAAAGCATTATGGTGACCGGCGACCAGCGCAGTGTGGCTGAAGAAATAGCCAAAGGACTTCCCTTGGAGAGAATCGAGGCCGAATGCTTGCCAGCAGATAAGTTACGTTTTGTCCGCGAGATTGGTGCCAGCCAACGACCGATCGCTTTTGTTGGCGATGGCGTTAATGACGCGCCCGTGCTGGCTGCCTCGGACGTAGGTATTGCCATGGGCGCACGCGGTGCAACAGCTGCCAGTGAATCTGCCGATGTCGTTATTATGCTTGACCGGCTCGATCGCGTTGCCGAAATGATGCGCATCGCCAAGCGCACGATGGGCATTGCGTGGCAGAGCATTTTGGTAGGTGTGGGGCTGAGTATTCTATTTATGTTTATTGCCGCCACTGGTCGGATTCCAGCCCTCGCTGGCGCCTGGATTCAGGAAGCGATCGATGTGTTGGTAATCTTTAACGCACTGCGCGCCTTGCGGTAGTTCTTTCTATGCGCTTGCTGTCGGTGTAACTTCTGCTGGAGCTGCTTGCGGCACCTGCAAGTCCTGTACGTCCAACACCACTTGCTGCCCTGGGACAATCTGTCCTCCAAGCATACGCTGGGCCATGACATTTTCTACCGTCCGCTGAACTACACGACGTAGTGGCCGGGCGCCCAAACGCGGATCATAACCTTGCTGCACAAGTAACCGTTTGGCTGCATCAGTTAATGCCACGCTCACCTTCTGGTTAGCCAGAGTTTTGTTGACACCGCTCATAATAATATCAACTACTTGTAGTAACTCTTCTGGCTTAAGCGGGCGAAAGACCACAATCTCATCAAAGCGGTTGAGGAATTCTGGCCGAAAGACATTGCTGTTAATGAGTTCATCCACCAACTGCTCTTCAAACTGCTCAACATCTTCGCCGCGCTGAATGTGCGCCCGAATCTCTTGTGCGCCTGCGTTACTGGTAGCAATAACAATGGCATCACGGAACGAAACTTCGCGGTTGCTGGAATCGCGTAGAATGCCTTCATCCAACAGCTGCAAGAGCGCACTCAGTACGTCTGGATGGGCTTTCTCGATCTCATCCAACAGCACCACGCTAAATGGCTGCCTGGCAATCTGGGCAGCCAAGCTGTGCGGATCCTGAGCGCCCGTTGCAATTAAGCGGATCAGGTCATCACTGCGCACGTATTCGTTGAGGTCGATCCGGATCAAATGATCCTCGCCATTAAAGTAAACCGCCGCAAGCGACTTGGCAAGCTCGGTTTTTCCTACTCCAGTTGGCCCCAGAAAAAGGAAGGTTCCAATTGGCTTAGTCCGGCTTCCTACTCCAGTTCGAGCCCGGCGCAACGCATCGCTCACCACCTTTACTGCCCGAGTCTGATTGATCATGCGCCGGTGGATTAACTGCTCCAGGTTGAGCAAGGTATCGCGTTCCTGGGCATTGTTAGCGGTGCTCACCTTCACTCCATAAGTTTGTTCTACAGCTGTCTGTACTGAGTGAGAGGTCACAAAGCCTTGTTCGGCGTATCGGGCAGCAGCTTCCAGAAGTTTGAGGGCGCGACCAGGCATTACTTGCTCACCAATATACCGTTCACTCAGCGCATAGGCCTCGCGCATCGCATGGTACAGATAGATCACCTTGGTTTGGTGTTCCAGCATCATGAGCTGGTCTTCCATGACTCGCAAAGTATCGTCCCGGCCAAGCGGCGCCACCGGTACACGGTTAAGAAGTTGCAGCAAGGCTGGGTTTGTCTGACTAAGCTGCAACCAGCGCTGCTCATCCATAGACAGAATCACTCGCAACGCACCGCCTTCCAGCACTGGCAGCAAAATGTTCGAGAGATTTACCGACCCAGTGCCCTCTTCCAAAAATAACTGAGCATCGTCCAGGAACAAAATGACGTTCTTTGCCAACAGTGCCTCTACAAATAGGCGATTCACCAGCTGCTCCAGCTCACCGCGGCCGCCAGCTTGTGATATGAGCATCGCCGGGTCAAGCGAGATCACTTGGTTGTAGCGCAAGCCGGGTGGTTCGTTTTGGCGTGGATCGATCAGTCGCTCGGCCAGCACCTGCACAATCGTGCTTTTACCTGCACCCACGCCACCAACCAAGACCGCATTGCGCCGCGCGCTCGAACTCAGTACTTGCAACGTCTGATTAATAATCGCCTGATGTCCCTCAATATTGCGTGCCAACACTCCTTTGCGCTGCACATGCTCTGAAAGATTGTAGCCAAACCGCTCCAACAAGGGCGTAAACCCAAATGCCCAGTCTCGTGCCAGCCCTCCATACAAAGGTCGCTCCTTAAATGAAGCAATCACCTCTTGGATATGGTCATACCAGCCGACACCGCTGATTATGTCTTTTTCGTCCAGCTGCAAGCTTGCCAAAAATCCATCAAAGTTTGGCAGCGAAAGAATCAGCGCCGCCGTAATGCTGGGGCTATCGATCATCGGTAGCTTATGTTCCTGCGCAATCTGGGCAGCACGTTGCCAAATCGCAGCCGCATCCGCTGGCTGCGTACTGGAGTTATTAATAAGTATTTGTGGATTAATCGCAAATCGGGCTGCAAAAAAGCGCCCGCCACTCAGGTTAGTGACCACTTTGGCAATATCTTTGGGCGAATGCTGGGCCGGCAACCTGCCGACAACCGAACCTTCTACCACGCTATCCACTGCAGGATCTTTGCCCGGAGGAAGATGCTGCAACTCGCCTTTATACCACGCGAGTACCATAAAGCTGAGCACACCGGGAATCGTCAGTAGCCATGCTGCACTGATATGCAAAAAGACGGCAACACCGACACCGCTGAGTACAGCAGTAGCCGTAATCGCCTTCAGGCCAACCAAGGTGGTTTTGCCCTCCAGCTTGCTGGCTAATCGGGCCTTGGCTGCTCGGGCACTGTTGTAGTTAAAGGAGGTTGGGTTCATGTCGGAAATCCCGTCAGCATAAAGCCAATCGCGATCAGTGGTAATAGCGGAACCAGCGGCCACAGTACGAGCCATAGTAGTCCGCCAATTGCA
>DATIIB010000005.1:0-1790 GCA_035480055.1 Saccharimonadales bacterium (SeqCode) | reverse complement strand
AAAGTACAAGTTGTCTGCAGCTGCCAATAGCCAACCGCCCAGTCGCTGCGACAGGCCGGACAGCCAGGCGAATTTGGAGCGACTCAGAAAGTCCAGTGAATAACTCAACGCCGCAACGTAGACAGACAGGCCGATCAGCCCAATCATCACCCACGCCAACGTCAGCCACTCCACACTGAATGGGCCAAAATGCAGCGTCGCCTCCATGTCACTCTGGAACGTAACCAGCGCAAACAGCGCAGCTAGCAGAGCGACAATGTAGTTGTATTTGTTGCGGGATTCTTCGTTCATTACTTTATCTTTTTTATTGCCTTGACTAACTCTATAATTGGGAATTCCTCAACAGACTCCTTATTCAAGTGTCCTACTTTTTTAGGAGTAAATAACGCCTTTGCACCCTGCTGAAGCATCTCTAATTTCATGCCATCCTTCTCCTCAAATGCATTACTCGCCACAACATTTTCCAATATTTTCGCTACGATCTGCTTGTGACGGTAGTCCGCTAAAAGGTTGGTGTTAATGCGGTAGTTTCTGCTTGCAAATGCAAATCCTATACCCAAAACAACATACACTGGGATAAATGCCGCCTTCTCGCCCAGCACAATGGGAAAATCAACGCCCAACTGTAACTGTATGGCAATCCAAACGCCCAACGAAAAGGACAATACGGCAATGGTGCCAAGCCATATACTTCTCCATTGCACCCATTTCCTCTCTAGCAAATAGAAATTTTCACCCCAATAGAACAATCGTCCCCACCAGGCTCGTTTGCCACGCGGAATACCACCGTGACCTTCACAAGTTACATACTTTTCGTAGTAAGCAGACCATTCTTTGGTCGCCTCGGCAGACCTAACCTTGTCTAACTGCTTTTTTGCCTTGCTCTCTGCAGCTTCGGCCTTCTTGCGTGTCTCCTCTTGCAGTTGATATTGCTTAATTTGCTCCTTTGCAGCATTTAGCTGATCGACTGTTTTCTGGCCCGACGATTGAGATACTTTAGAGAAGTAGTCATAATATCCTTGAATCTGAGTCAACACAGTAATCAAGCCGTTACTACTTGTACCATCGATTACACTCGTCAAGCGATCAACAAGAGTTGGCATATCATTATTCAGCCGCTCTGCAGCGGAGCTATCAGTAATGGCAATCTCGTCAATTGAGTACAAAACCTCTTTCAACTGATCAATCGCGCTCGACAGCCTTCCCTGGTCCTGGCCAGATAAGTTAGATGATCGTGCGAGTAAAAGATTCTCAAGCTTTGTTAGGTGCTCGACTATGGTTTTTCTCTTGCCCTGTTCCATCACTATCCTCAAATACGAAGCTCGTCGGCTAGCTCTTCAACCCTCACCCGCTTCTGCTCCATCGTGTCGCGGTTGCGGACGGTAACCATACCATCTTCGAGTGACTCAAAGTCGACGGTGACGCAGTACGGCGTTCCGATTTCGTCTTGGCGGCGGTAGCGCTTACCGCTGCTTTGTGTTTCGTCATATTCGATGTTGTAGCCAGTGCTACGAACAAGATCGTTATACAATTTCTTCGCGAGTGAGCTCAGTTCTGGCTTCTTGCTGAGCGGCAGGATGGCGACTTTGACCGGCGCGATCGATGGCTTAAATTTCAGCACGACGCGCTTCTCGCCGTTCACTTCTTCCTCGTGATAGGCGCTGTCCATGACGGCTAGCAGCAGGCGGCCGGCGCCCATAGTTGGCTCGATGACATTCGGCAGGAAATGCTCGCCCTTTTCTGGATCAAAGTAACGCAGGTCCTTCCCGCTGGCTTCGGCATGGTGGCTC
>DATIIB010000004.1:0-2082 GCA_035480055.1 Saccharimonadales bacterium (SeqCode) | reverse complement strand
AGAGCCTGTTCAAAATCTCCCCATTCTTCGCTAGAATCTCCTTGTAAGGAGCAAAACAAACATGGCCCGCAAATCGTATCCGAGCGACGTCAATCGCGAGCAGTTCGAGCTCATCCGGCCCATTCTTGAATCAGCCCGCAGACAAACCAAACCCCGCATCCTTGACCTCTACGAAGTCTTCTGTGGGGTTTTGTACGTCCTCAAAAGTGGCTGTCAGTGGCGCATGCTACCAAGCGACTTCCCAAAGTGGCGATCCGTCCATGCTTACTTCCAGATATGGAGCCAGGCGAAAGAAGATGAGCCAACGACGCTGGAAACAGCCTTAAAAAAAATTAGTTGGCATGGTCCGACAAAGCAGTGGTCGGACCGGGACCACCAGTTTTTGCATTATTGATGCGCAATCCGTCAAGAATACCGATACGGCAAGGGAAAAAGGCTACGACGCCGGCAAGAAAGTCTCCGGTATTAAACGGCATATTGCCGTGGATACGCAGGGGCTGCCCCATGCCATCCATATCACCACCGCCAATGTCACCGACCGGGCCGGAGCGGTCGAGATGGTCACGCAGTGGCAGGAAAACCTGACAAATGTGACGAATGTCATGGTGGATGCGGGCTACACGGGTGAGCCGTTTGCCAACTCCATACAAGAGATCCTTGGAGCCACCGTTGAGGTGGTAAAGCGTAGTGAACTCCATACCTTTGCCGTGATACCCACGCGCTGGGTAGTGGAGCGAGGTTTCGGTTGGTTGGAGAAGTGCCGGAGGCTCTGGAAGAATTGCGAGCGTAAACTCACGACCAGTCTCCAGATGGTGCTACTGGCATTCATTAGATTATTGCTGAGGAGATTTTGAACAGGCTCTTAGATGTTGTTAGGGATAACCGAGCCGATGTTCAGGCTGTTCGACAGCTCCCTGTGGTTGATGAGGAAGTGGATGTATAAAATCATTCTGGCGCTTCAAGCCTGTACGTTTTTCAGTGTTTCTGAGCATAATGTATACTAAAAGAGTCATATAATTCCGCCAGGAGGCCCTCGCCCATGTCAGCAGTAATAATTTTTGGTGAAGGTTACGATTCAGAGACAATGAGCGCTGGTCTTTTTTTTGCATTTGTTGAGTACATAGAACACGAAGCTCACGACCCTGATCTAAAGCAGATGTTGCACGATACGGTAGAAGCTCAGTTGGAGTGGCTAGTAATAAGCAAGCTTCCCAGTGGACAACGGCGAGACCTGCTGGAGGTGCTCATAAAGTGCTTACCCGACGCCCTTATAGCCGTGCTAGCACCCGAAGTTAGAAACGATCCAGAAAAACATCGCCTATATGAAGAACGTGCCATGCGGGTAAAGCATTCTGCCCAAGCCGCCTACGATACCGAATTCGGCGCCTCTGCGTCTGCCGGAGAGCAGCGGCAGTAATCACGGTGGCCGGTGCATAATTAAGCAAGCAATATCAGTGTAAGGAGGACTGAATTTGATGAGTGTAGACGTTTCTCTAAGTGGATGGGTAGGCTGCGATGACAAGCAGCTTGAGGAAGTAAAAAGGATTATCTCCGAGGGCACTCATGAATATCAAAAGGCTTGGGTGATGCCAGGTCCTGTGGGTAGCTGGGTCAGCTACGTATTTTTTGGTGCCGATATACATGAGTACGCAGTAGAAGATTTGCGAGCGCAGATACAAGCAATTGCCGAAATTCGCGCGGAACACGCGGACGAGCATGTTACGGGAGTATTCTTTGTGCATCATGAAATGAATGGTGCTACCGAATGGTTGGTAAAAGACGGCAAACTGATTGAGGCGCCTGGTTCTAAGAGATATGCCTACCTTTGGGCATAGAAGGATCCAGTCCAGCGGCTAGCGGACGGGCTTGGCAGAAACTACTACCTGGGATGGCTCCGGAAGATCTGTCGGCGCATCGTTAGTGTACCAAGCGTATTCAAGAGATGATAAATGGCCGTCTTTGGTCCAAAGTAATAGTTCGCCAATCGGCTCATGCAATCCGTACCCGGCAGTGCCACCGACATGCTAGGCGCCATGGTCAACGAGCTTTTGGCTGAGCTGGGCACCATTACCGATACCATTT
>DATIIB010000003.1:0-121040 GCA_035480055.1 Saccharimonadales bacterium (SeqCode) | reverse complement strand
ATTCCCGAACAATCATTACGTATCGTAATCGCTACTGAGGTGCCACAGCCCGCACATGATGCATTGATACACCTTTAGCTTGCGACCGTACCAGTGAGCAGCGATTGTGGCTGCCGCTTTGGCATCCTTTTGCGTCGTAAAAGCGACTTTCTCGCTACAGGGGAGTGCATCTGTTTCTTCGTCCATATATCTTTACTATACGACAAAGATGCTCAGCTACAGTGCAAGCTGCCTTAGACTTCTTTAACCGTCACGCGGCAGGGACGGTCGCCATAATTCTGAAACTGGTAGACCAAGGTGTAGTGGTCTTTATCATCAAACTTAAATAGGGAAGCGTTGATGGCGTCACTCGCCGATGATTCGAATTCCAGACGGAACTTTGGTTCAGGAATACTGCTCTCGTACATGCCCACCACTAGTTTGGTCATGTGGCGAGGTTTCACCAATACTTGACCCAAGATATCTGCTGCTTCATCTGTAGCGATATTGTGATGTTTTAAGGTTTGGAATCGTGTCATAGCTTCGCGTCCTCCTTATTTACTCGTGCTGAATGCAGCGAGAAACATTCAAATATATGTATCATATGCGTAACTTGCATTGAAAAACTCTTACATAGTTGTTACTCTAAGTAACTGTAATCCGTTGTATCGAAGCAGCAACTGCTACCTCAATGATACACGCAGATTTCGGAACATGTCAACTCAAATAACACGTGGACCTCTATGAAATACTTTAAGAATCTCGAACTCGCCCGAATCTACCACGTCTCTGAGAAATCAGTGCGCAACTGGATCGAGGCCACGCGCGCTGGACGCCTCAATTTAGAGTTGTTCGAAAAAGAAGGCCGTTCTTTTATCTCCAATACCGATAGCAACCAACGTATCGTGGAGCAACTGGTGGCCAAGGGCCAAAAATACAAAAATAGCCGCGGACAGAAAACCGTTAAACCAACGCCAGAATTTTACAAGCTCTACAGCAAAAAACAGATCCTGGACATTATCGCCAATATCGACATCCACCGCGAGATTCCACTGCAATATAGCTACTTTGACGGCGGCTCAGAATATTGGGACAAGTTCACCCAACGGCTTCTTGAAGAATCTGGACCCAACGTGTTAAAGAGCACGATTGAACTGCTGCGATTGGACCGAGGCTATATCGACATGCTCCTTAAGGATTTTAAAGATGTGAATGTCATCGACCTTGGTGTCGGCAACGGTCTGTCAGTCCGAGAGACGATAGCTCACTTGCACAATAAAAAACTGCTCAAACGATATACTGGTATTGACCTCAGTAGAGAAATGCTCGATCTGGCCAAGCACAATATAGACGAATGGTTTGATGGTCAGGTAACGTTTGAACCTACCATCCGCGACATCAGCTACGACCGGTTCGAAGACCTGACCGAACCGCTGAGTGATTCCCGGGCGCCAACCGCGAATGTTATCTTGTTGCTCGGAGGCACCTTGACCAATCTGCGGACCCCGAATCACGCGCTTGAAGTGATCAACAGCAGCATGGGCAAGAATGATCTATTGATCTATGCCAAAAAACTCGACACCGAAAAATCCCGCCGCTACTTCGACTTTAATCTTGAATATAAACAGCACCTTGCCCCGAATCACAAACTCATCTTGGACTACCTCAATATCGACGAATCACTTTACGAGATCGAACAGCTCTTTGACCAAGAACGTAAAGAACGCCTCGTTCGCGTCAGGGTCAAAGTCGATCTTTCAATCAATATCGAAATTGAGTCGTTCCAACGACAGGTACAGCTCAAGAAAGGCGAGCCGATTTTGGTGTGGCGAGCCAAACATCAGACTGCGCTGGAGGTAATTAATCAGTTCGACAGCCATGGATTCAACCTCTTGCATGCAACAAAATCACCAGACCAAGAGTATCTTTTGACTATCTCCAAAATAAAAACTGACGCATAGCTCGCGAATCGCATTGCATCCGCCAACCATAACCGGCATAATAGGATGCAAATAAGGAGTCGGGGTGGACAGACCAAAAAACAGTATTTCACTCTTTTGGTATCAACGGCTGTGCGAAGGAACTATTTTTTTGGGCATAGTTTTGGTGCTACTCTTCGGGTTTGCCGCCTACTTTAGCGGGCGAGTCTTACCGGTTGGCGTTCCTATTGCCGCCATGAGCATTGCCATCTTGGCCACGATTACCGGCATTATCGGACGAGTACGACCACCTGCGCATCCATTGGCAGCAGCGTGGGGAATTTTTGTGGCAATCAGCCTGGCCACTTTTACACTGGTGCTTATTACCGGCGGATTGAACTCTTCGTTCCTGGTTTTGTGGCTTTTGCTCTCGCTGGCCAGCGGCATGGTGGGACTCGGTGGTATTTTGTTTACGCTGTGGGTCAATGTGATGTACATCGCGTTGGCGCTGCTGATGAGCTGGTGGACCGGGCCAACCAACCAACTCGTGACCAGCTTTTTTGTCAGCCTCCTGCCACTAGGGGTGAGTTTTCTGTTGTGGCGCAGTCAACTGTTTAGTGATTCCCGGCGGGACGAGCAGATTTGGCATCTCTCGGAGAGACTCAGCAGGGAAGCCAGCAAATCGGCCATCATTATTAACGCCATTGCCGATGCAGTCATCGTGATCAGCAAAGAAGGCGTTGTGCAACTGATCAACCCAGCTGGTCAGCGTTTAACAGGCTGGGAAGAAAAAGAGGCCATGCAACTGGATTACCGCTCAGTGCTTAAACTCAGCACCGTTCAGGATCAACCATTGCAAAGCGATGATCCAATTCAAAAGGTGATGAAGACCGGCAAGCCAGACATTAGCACCGATCTTACGCTTACCACCAAGGCTGGCAAAAAAGCCTTGCTCTCACTGGTGGTCTCGCCAATCCTCAGCGACAACCAACCGGTTGGTGCGATTGCCGTTTTCCGCGACATCACCAAAGAAAAAGCCGAGGAACGCGAGAAAGCCGAGTTTATCTCCACCGCCAGTCACGAAATGCGCACACCAGTTGCAGCGATCGAAGGCTACCTGGCGCTGGCTATGAACCCGCAGGTGGTGGGCATTGACGAAAAAGGACGGAGCTACCTTGCCAAAGCGCACGAAGCCACTCAGCACTTGGGCCGGCTCTTTCAAGATCTCCTGACCATCTCTAAAGCCGAAGACGGCCGCTTGGCCAATAATCCGCAAGTGGTCGAGGTAGTAGCCTTTATTCAAAAATTGTGGGAAGGTCAGCGGCCCAAAGCGGAAGCCAAGAATATCAAATACTTATTTGTGCCTACTCAAGGCCATGGCAACGATGCTGCGCGTGTTGTGCGCCCAATATTTTATGCCAACATCGACCCAGACCGCTTGAGCGAAGTCGTCAACAACTTAATCGATAACGCCATCAAGTACACTGCCGAAGGCGAGGTAACCGTGGATGTCACTGCCGATGAGCAAAATGTATTGATTAATGTGAAAGATAGTGGCATCGGTATTGCCAAAGAAGACATGCCCCACCTCTTTCAAAAATTCTATCGAGTGGATAGCACCTACACTCGCGAAGTGGGGGGCACAGGGCTCGGCCTCTATATTAGCCGCAAGATTATGGAGCAGAGTGGCGGTCAATTGCGCGTCGAGAGTGAGCTGGGCAAGGGGAGTACGTTTATTGTGCAGCTGCCTCGCCTGGATAGTGAAAAGGCTGCCTTTTTGCGCCAACAAATCACCGTCCCTGATACTCAGAAGGCCCCGGCGTAAGCATTATGTGGTATTCTGTAATAAATAGCCGTACAATGGAGAAAGTATGACAAAGATTCTTCTTGTTGAAGACGATAAAAGCTTACGTGAAATATATGGCGTCCGCCTTTTTGCTGAGGGTTACGATGTAGTGTCTGCCGGTGACGGTGAAGAAGCACTTGCCCTGGCAATCAAAGAACGTCCCATGCTGATTATTACCGACGTGATGATGCCGAAGATTAGCGGCTTTGACATGCTCGATATTCTCCGCTCAACCACCGAGACCAAAGACATCAAAGTAATTGTGATGACCGCGCTTGGCTCAGAAGATAACAAAGATCGTGGCGAACGCCTCGGTGCTGATCGTTACTTGGTTAAGTCACAGGTGGGCATCGAAGACGTAGTGCACGTGGTGCACGAGCTTCTCGGCGACCAGCCAGCTGCGCCGCAGCCAGCGCCGACACCGCCACCAGTCACTGCTGCGCCACAATTCCAACAAACAGCCCCAACTGCGCCGCAGCCCATGCGTCCGGCGCCACAAATGACTGTGCCACCTCGGGCAACTGAACCAGCTCAGCCACTCACAGGGCCACGTCAGGGAATGGTGTCCTCTCCTGCGATCGCTCAACCAGGCGTGCCCTCCAACCAGCAGGTACCTATGCAACCGCAACCCATGCAGCCTCAGCCACCGCAACCGACCCCACCATCAGTCACAGCGAGCGAACCACCGTCTCGGCGAACGCGCATTATCCAGCCAATTAACGATCCAGGCAAAAGAGTTGATATTCAAGCCTTGGTTGATAAAGAGCTCGCCAAAGAAGGCGGCGATCCTGTGGCATCTACTGACGAAGAACGTCAAGTAGTGGCCGATCAACTCAATAATTTTGTAGGACAGCAGCCGCCTGCTGCACCAAGTCAGCTTCCACCGGTCAATCCACCGGCCGCACCAGCCCCTCAAGCGCCACCTGTAGCCCCGGCAGCAGCACCAGCTCCTCCAACTGCAGCACCTCAGAGTCAACCACCGACACCACCGCCAGCTGCGTAATTATTCATGTCGCCCGATACTACTCGACTCAACAAGCTTATTGCCTCGCATCTTGGCGTAGGACGTCGCCAAGCTGATTATTTGATTGAGCAAGGACGAGTCACCCTCAATGGACAGGTAGCTACTCTTGGCGACCGAGCAACTCCGGACGATAAGGTAGTGGTGGACAGGACGCAGTTGGTATTGGCCGCACCACCAGACTTGACCTATCTGGTGTTTCACAAACCGGTTGGATATGTCTGCAGCCGTCGTCAGCAAGGCGAGGCGCCGACGATCTATTCGTTACTGCCCAAAAAGTATCATCATTTACAACCGGTTGGGCGTCTTGATAAAGACTCATCCGGCCTTTTGCTGCTCACCAACGACGGTGACTTTGCCCTCAAGATGACTCATCCAAGCTTTGGAAAGATCAAGGAGTACGAGATCACCCTGAACCAGCCGCTAGAGCCGCTCCATCGCCAGATGATTAGCGACCACGGCATTGAACTTCCTGACGGCAACAGTAAACTTCAGCTGGAACGGCTCCACGATGGCAACGAGCAAGCCTGGCGAGTGCTGATGCATGAAGGCCGCAACCGGCAAATCCGGCGCACTTTTGAAGCGCTTGGGTATAAAGTAACCAGGTTGCATCGGGTCGTATTCGGTACTTTTGCCCTCGGCAACCTGCTGCCAGGAAAATGGGAAGAGGTCTCTCGGCCTAGTCAATAAGAAGAGAGGATCGGCGGCGTGTCGCTATTTTCGGCGCTTTACCCTCGGAAGCCTCGTCGCGTGACAGCGAACAAAGCACAATTGCTGGACCCACGGATTCGATAACCACGATTCTATGGCCATGCCCACGAAAATCTCCAACTGTCATATTTTCTACCCTGGGTGTATTGCTCTGAACTGCCGCTCCGCGGCCGATCACGCTGCGAACCACCGTAACTCCCATCCCCACAAAAGCGTAGGGATGAATTGTGCTTGCCTCAACCGTGGTGTCCTCGAGAAGTACAGCGCCCTCGTGGACTTCCACCGGACCAATCAAGCTGCAACCAATACCCACCTCCGCGCTTGGATGGATACTGACTCGACCGTTAGATTCATCGATAGTGAGTCCCGCCGCGACGGGATCAGTAGTTATTTCACCAAAAACCATAGGCTCTCCTGCAAGCTCTTGCTGCGTAGTTAGTAATGTGTCTATTCAATCCTGGTTATACGCCGCAGTAACAGAACCGTCAATAGCTTTTTGACCTCTGTTATGATATAATACCCCAAATGAGTAAACTCCCTACAGTAGCGATCGTTGGCCGGACCAACGTTGGAAAGTCGAGTCTGTTTAACCGTGTCGTCGGAACGCAGCAGGCAATTGTGGCGCAAGAAGAAGGCACCACACGCGATCCAGTGGTCAGTAGGGTGACGCACGGCAAGCATACTTTTTGGCTGGTTGATACTGCAGGGTTAAAGTCGCCTGAAGACGAGTTTGAAGCCACCATCCAAGAGCAGATTACCGAGGCAGCAGAGGCAGCCGACGTCATCCTGGTGGTGGTTGAGGCTGACAAATATCCTGACGACGAAGATCGCGCAGTTGCCAAAAGAGCGTTACGCTCCAAAAAACCAGTCATTTTGGTGACCAACAAAATCGATCGCGCTGGCAAACTAGGCGAGGATGAATTCCGTCGGCTCGGCATCAAAACGATTATTCAGACCTCAGCGCACCACAATCTGGGAATCGCCAAGTTACTGACCGCTATTTTTGCACATATTCCCGAGCGTCACGCCGAGCCCGACGACGACACCTTACGTATCGCGCTGATCGGCCGGCCAAACGTGGGCAAATCGAGCCTCTTTAACACCTTAGCCGGAAAGCAGCAGGCGCTTGTGGCCAACAAAGCGGGGACAACGCGTGACGTTGGTCGTATTCGGGTGCGCTATCACGGTCGCGAGATCGAACTACTGGACACAGCTGGCATTCGCCGTAACGGAAAAGTCGAAGTTGGTATCGAAAAATTCAGCGTGCTCCGCAGCATTCAAGCGATCGAAGAATCAGATGTGGCCTTGCTGCTGATGGATGTCAACGAACTTGGCGTTGCGATTGACCAAAAACTGGCAGGCATTATTAAAGAAGCTGGCAAAGGGCTTGTATTAGTGGTTACCAAGTGGGATGCTGCTGAGGGCAAAGACGCCTTTACGCGCGATGCCCTGGCGCCGCAGATCGCCGGCAATTACGAGTTTGTTCCTTGGGCGCCACTCATTTTTACGAGCGCGGTCACTGGCCAAAATGTTTCTAAGCTTTTCGATTTGGTTACCGAGATCGACGAACGTCGTCGCCAAAAGCTCAAAACCACCGAACTCAACCGCATGCTTCGCAAAGCGGTCGAAACACATCCGCCTGCCGGATTCCGCCAACGCCAGCCCAAAATCCGCTACATCACCCAGACCGACGAACGACCACCGTACTTCAGTATTTTCGGTAGCGATCTCAAGTTCCTGCACTGGGGCTATCGGCGATATCTCGAACGAATCTTCCGCGAAACTTTTGACTTTAACGGCACGCCCATCAAACTTTTCTTCCGCGATACCAAAGCCGAAAAAGAAGCCACGACTCACGCGGCCGAAAAACCAAAAGACAGCTAGCACAGGTTGCAAAGGGTCACGCAAGCGGGCCAGTAGTAGTCGCCATCTCTAAAAAGTGCGGCGCAGCTTGCGGCAAAAAGTGAGTGGACCGAGCAGCAATATACCCAAGTAGTCGCTCGCGATGATCCTGGATTACTCGCAAATCACGCACGAATGCCTCAATGCGCACCAGGTTCAACGCTTTGCCCTCAGACCCTTTGTGCATGTTTGAAACTCGTTCTGTCTTCACATGTGCGCCAAAGAGGACATCGCAGGCGTAAGCCCCTACACAGCGGAACGCCTTGGCATACTCAACCTCACCAGGCTCGAGAGAAATAGCGGTTTCTTCACGGAGTTCACGCAAGGCTGCCTCGAGTGGTGTCTCGCCTGGCTCCAAAGTTCCACCCGGCAGTTCACGTCGTCCTGGGAAGCGAATACCTGGGTCATCATCTCGATCAATCGCCACAACATAGGTTTCCCCAACATGCTCCGTAAGCACAGCAATCGAAGCTCCGCGATACGGCATTGGCTCTTCAATAGACATTATAGGAATAGTACAACTATTCTCCATAATAACAAGTACCTGTATACTCCATAGTATGACCACCAGATTGATCGTTGGACTTGGCAATAAAGGCCAAGAGTATGCCAAAACCCGCCACAACGCAGGCTTTATCCTTATTGACTCATTTGCCGCGGCAGAGCATATATCGTGGCAGGAGAAGCCCAAGTTCAAAGCGCACATCGCTGAGTTTACTCAAGGTGACGACAAGATTATCCTGGTCAAACCTACCACTTATATGAACCTATCGGGCGAAGCCGTGCGTGCTATCAAGGATTTTTACAAGATAGAAAATCAGGACATCTTGGTAATCCACGACGAACTGGCGCTGCCATTTGGGACCATCAGAACTCGCGTTGGAGGGAGCGACGCGGGAAATAATGGTATCAAGTCGCTTATCCAACATATCGGAGCTGATTTTGCGCGCATTCGGATCGGCATCTTGGACGACGAAATGCCGATTATGGGAGCGACCGATTTTGTGCTTGATCGCTTTGATCCAGAAGAGTTAAAAGAGCTGGAAACAGGGGAGTTGCAGCGCACAACCAGGCAATTAATTGACGATTTTATCGCCGGCACCTTCGAGCATACCACTCATACATTAGACGCATGACAGACTCAAGTTCTCCTTCAACTGCGCAGTTGCTTCACCTCACCAAGTCTATACTCATCCCGTTGTTGGAAGTTGAGCGAACAATGGTGCTGCCTTTCAACCACAATCGTCACGAAAATGTGGGTGAGCATAGCTACATGCTCGCAACGCTAGGGTGTGCGCTCGCGCCACAATTAGATAGTTCGCTTGATACGGGCAAGATCGCGCAGTTTGCTCTAGTACATGACCTGGTGGAAATTTACGCCGGCGACACGTCTGTGTGGGCCAATCAAACAGAGTTGCAGCATAAACCTCAACGTGAACATGCCGCTGCCAAGCAGATAGCTCAGACCACCAAGCCATTTCCCTGGGTGTCGGCAACCATCCAGGAATATGAACTCAAGGACACCCCGGAAAGTTGCTTTGTGTACGCGCTTGATAAAATCCTGCCGCACATGCTGATTATTATTGGGGATCATCATCCCATCAAACCACATTGGGATGACTACCTTCGAACCGAGGAGGTAGCGTTGCAGAAGATCGCCCATTACCCAAAACTGCTGCCATACTTCCAAGAGTTTTGTGATACCTTTCGTGCAAGTCCTCACTTTTTTGCAAACACAAAAAAAGACTAGCCAAAGCGGGTTGCATTGGTATAGTCTTCGGTTGCAAAATTGCATATATAAAATGAACCCCAGTAGGGGTGGGCACTACTGGGGTTCATTACGCCCTTCAACCCACCCGTGATACGGGCATGAGCGTGACCCACCTCACAAACATTAAGAGGTCCGCCGGTTAAAGGGGTTAGTTTGCAAGCAACGCATGTTCGACTTTAAATAAATGAAGTCAGACGCGCTCCGAAAAGTGGAGGGTAGTAACTTACCGAGGCGCACGTTGCATGCAATCTAACGTGTTAGAATTGGGGGTATAAGGTGCGAAGCCTATTACGGCTTACCAACGCATACATTACCACACACGTATATTTGTGTCAATACTCTTTTGCATAAAAATGGTAGAAATCAATATACTTACAGGTAATCATAAGCTGTTTGAACAGAGGTTAGACCAACTTGCGGATACACCAAAAAAGGTTTATTACATTGGCAATACTTCTGCACTCGATGGGCTCTGCATAGGTATTGTCGGGAGTCGCAAACCAACTGCCTATGGTCACGAGATGACCTATCAACTGGCATACGAACTGGCCAAAAGGGGAGTGACGATCGTGAGTGGGCTCGCCATTGGCGTTGATGGCCTTGCTCATCAGGCAGCACTAGATGCGGGTGGGCGAACAGCTGCGGTCTTGGCAGGCGGGTTAGACGATATCTATCCGCATCGTCATCGCAAATTAGCGCAGCAAATCGTAGACCACGGGGGAGTGTTGCTGAGCGAGTATCCGCAGGGGATGCCTTGCTTGCCTCATCAGTTTGTAGCGCGCAATCGCCTCATTGCTGCACTCGGCGAGGGCGTTATTGTCACCGAAGCAGCCGCCAAGAGTGGTTCGCTCCATACGGCCCAGTTCGGATTGGAACTTGGGCGGACCGTCATGGCCGTGCCAGGCCTCGCTACCAATCCTATGGCGAGTGGCTGTCTCAATTTACTCCGCAGCGGTGCGACCCTCGTGGCGAATGTGGAGGATGCTCTCTTTGCCCTGGGATATCACGACACAGCCGAGAGTACGCAGCTGCCACTGTTGGGCGATACTCCAGAAGAAGTGTCCATTCTCGAACTTCTTAGACAAGGAATACAAGAAGGCGAGGAACTGCTACTACAAAGTAAGCTCACACCGTCAGTTTTTAGTCAGACACTCACCATGCTAGAGATAGATGGCAGGATCAGGCCGCTTGGGTCAAATCATTGGGCTCTTGGTCAGTGACAGGCGGAGAAACTTGCGTTTCCGAGTCGTTCGCATTGTACACGAGCAATACATATTTGCCACATCCTTCGGCAAACGGAACGGCTACGCAGGCTTCTACTGGGCTGAGCTCAAATACACTCGACAGACCACGCCCATCGGTAACTAACGACTTGCTATCTTCGGAATCATCCCACGAGAGATCATCTAACTCCTTGAGCGAAAGCTCATGAGGTTTAGCCGCCAACCCCTCGTTGATTTTACCTACCGACGTTGGGTCGCTGTCTATAACTTCCAACCGCAACCGCCCGTCTTTGCCAGAAAGACAGAGCATTGCACTTCCCGTATGCTCCACCCCATTCGTTGCTAATTCGGCAAGCAGAAAGAGAAAAGATTTTATATGTCCACGATCAATACCTTCGCCCTCAAGAGCCTCCTGAGCGTGGTGGCGAGCATCAGGTACACCTTTTTTTGAGGTTATCTCTTCCATAAATGGAAGGTGAGGTAGTTCTTCTGGTGAAAATTGTTCTATCATGGTATCGATCCTCAGTTGTACTCCTATTAGTACCGCAAATCAATAAAAACTTGCAAACTTTGTAAAAGTCTGTACATTATAAAAAGCTTATGGGCAAAAATCTCGTTATAGTTGAGTCACCGGCAAAAGCCAAAACCATTGCCAAATTTTTAGGCAAAGACTTTACTGTCCTCTCTTCGGTAGGGCATATTCGAGATATCCCCACCAAAAAGGCCAAAGACGGGCGACCGCCAGTTGATATTGAAAACAATTTTGCGGTCACATACGAAATCGATCCCGAAAAAAAGAAAATTATTGCTGAACTACGCAAAGCGGTCAAGGAATCAGACGAAACCTGGCTCGCAACCGATGAAGACCGCGAAGGAGAGGCCATTGCCTGGCATTTGGCTGAGGTTTTAAAACTTAACCCTACTACTACCAAACGGATTGTCTTTCACGAAATTACCAAGCCAGCTATTGAAGGGGCTTTGCAAAAACCCCGCACCATTGACCTTAATCTGGTTAATGCGCAACAGGCTCGTCGCGTACTCGACCGTTTGGTTGGGTTTGAGCTGTCACCAGTGGTCCAGCGCAAAGTTCCTGGTGGACGTAGCGCAGGCCGAGTGCAGTCACCGGCAGTGCGTCTGATCGTTGAACGAGAACGTGAGATCGATGCCTTTACTCCCGAGGTCTCCTTTAAGATTACCGCTCAGTTTAGCCTTAAAGATGAAGGAACGCTCAACGCTGAGCTCAAGCAACGTTTCAAGACCGAAGAGGAAGCCAAAACTTTTCTGGAAAGTCTGAAGGCAGCAACCTTTACCATCAGCGACATCACCCAAACACCTGGCACGCGTAATCC
Organism: Saccharimonadales bacterium (SeqCode); assembly: GCA_035480055.1. Classification (GTDB taxonomy): domain Bacteria; phylum Patescibacteriota; class Saccharimonadia; order Saccharimonadales; family DASZAF01; genus DATIIB01. Next base: position 109,319 of record DATIIB010000003.1, on the reverse strand, counting down.
TGCCGCGCCATTTACGACCAGCACCTTGCAACAAGAAGCGGCCGGGCGGCTAGGCTTTTCGGTTAAAGCCACCATGAGCGCTGCTCAAAAGCTCTACCAGGACGGTAAGATCACATACATGCGTACAGACTCATTTAACTTGAGTCCGATCGCTCTAGGCGCCATGGGTGAGTTTATTAAGGGTACATACGGCAATAAGTACTATCAGACTCGCACCTTCAAAACTAAGTCAGCCAGCGCCCAAGAAGCACACGAAGCGATTCGTCCTACCGACGTCACCCTCGAGCGGGCAAGTAGCGACCCTTACGAACAGAGACTGTACGAACTGATCCGCAAGCGTACGCTCGCTACTCAAATGGCCCCGGCTAAAATGGAGCGCACCACCGCCACTATTACCATCTCCACTGCCAAAGAAGTATTTGAAGCCAAAGGGGAAGTGATCGTCTTTGACGGTTTCCTAAAGGTCTACGACTACAGCAAAAAGGAAGATAGCATTTTGCCACCTCTCGAAAGCGGTGACGTTTTGGGCTTGCAACAAGCACTCGCTCAACAGCTCTTTAGCCGCCCGCCAGCCCGTTATAGCGAAGGTAGTCTGGTGAAAAAACTTGAAGAGCTTGGCATCGGCCGGCCAAGTACATATGCCACAATTATCTCCACCATTCAAGACCGTGGCTACGTCCAAAAAGGCGAGGGTGAAGGACAGGAGCGCGAGGCGATTCAGCTACTCTTAAAAGATAACGGCATTGCGCGCACGATTGCCAAAGAAAAAACCGGCTCAGACAAAGGCAAGCTGGTACCTACAGCGAGCGGGATGGTGGTTAATGATTTTCTGGGCGACCATTTTGGCCAAGTGGTGGACTACGATTTTACCGCCGACGTAGAAGAAAAGTTTGACCATATTGCCCACGGAAAGCAAGAATGGCATGACATGCTCCGCGCATTCTACAACCCCTTCCATAAATTGATCGAAGGTGCAGCAGACATTACCCGAGCCGAAGCGGCGAAGGCGCGCGAAATCGGCACCGACCCCAAGACTGGCAAGCCAATCATGGCTCGTTTTGGCCGGTTTGGGCCCATGGTGCAACTTGGCGAAACCGAGAGTGAGGAGAAGCCAAAATTCGCTTCTATTCCCGCGGGTCTCAAGATTGAAACTATTACCCTCGAGCAAGCGCTCAAACTATTCGAACTCCCACGAAGTCTTGGCCAAAACGAACAAGGCGAAGAAATCCTGGTAACCACTGGCCGGTTTGGGCCATATGCCAAAATTGGCGCGCGCAATGTCTCGATTAAAGGCCACGACCCTTATTCGGTGAGTAAAGAGGTAGTTTTGGAGCTTGCAGCAGAGGCAGCCCAAAAAGAAGCTGAACGCACCATTCAAGATTTTCCCAAAGAAAAAATCCAGGTACTCAACGGACGCTACGGCCCCTACATCACCGATGGCAAGACCAATGCCAAGATACCCAAAGACCGCGATCCCGCCACGCTGACTGTCGAAGAATGCAAGGAATTGATTAAGAATGCCCCGCCCAAAAAGGGACGTGGCCGATTTACCAAAAAGACTGCTAAAAAGAAGTAGATTGTAGTAAATAGGGCTACGGCAAGATAGAGGTCAGTCTCTCAGTTTATAGGTATCGAAAGCATATTTTGCTGAAATTAAAAGCATAAGTATATCTATTTACTATAAAGTCCAGTTCATGCTATAATACGCATGAGCGAGAATATTCTTGACATAAAACAAGACTTATTATATAGTTGAATATATCTTACAAGAAATATCCAACTAGAAGGGACTTTGGACGGATGAACGAGACAGCCCCCAGCACACCTTTGGAGGTACGCCAGATCGTAAAAGATATTCTGGAAACGATCGAGCGTGAACGAGAACGAGAGATTATTGCTCGTCGCTTCGGCCTGTACGACCGCAAAGAAACCTTGGAACAGATCGGTGAGCTGCTTGGCATCACCCGCGAACGCGTCCGTCAGCTGGAAAAGGCGATTATGATTCGTCTGAAGGTAGCTGCGGAACGCGATCTGCCGCACATCACTATTGTTGAGAAGCATTTTATTCGTCACTTACACGAAATGGGCCGCGTGGCACGAATTAGCGACCTGGCCGCTCGTGTCTGCGCTGAAGAAGAGCAGAATGACTGTGACAAAGCTCACGTCGCATTCTTGGCAACTCTGGCGCCCAACCTCGCAATCATTGAGGAAAACGACCATTATCACCACGCTGTAGGCATTGCCGAACATCACGACGAAAAGCAGATTAAAGCCTACGTTGATGAAATCGTGGCTCTTATTAAAGATCACGGCGAGCCGCTCACCCTTGAAGAACTCCACGACAAACTCAAGCATGAGCACCCCGAGCACGTTCGCGCGCTTGCCAGCGTCAGCAAGCACCTGGCTCATCTTAAAAATAACTGGGGACTAGCCAAGTGGCCACGTGTGAATCCTAAAAACATTCGCGACAAGATCTATGTGATCCTCGGCGACAAGGGCAAGCCCATGCACTTTGAGGAAATCGCCAAGGCGATCCGCGACTCTGATTTTAAGCGTAAAGACGTCACCACCCAAGCAATTCACAACGAACTCATTAAAGACAGTCGCTTTGTCCTGATTGGCCGCGGCATCTATGCGCTCAAAGAATGGGGTTACAAAAAAGGTACTGTTGCAGACATCATTGCCGATGTCCTTAAAAAAGCCGACGAGCCCCTGCACCGCGACGAGATCGTTCGCCGCGTACTGCAGCACCGCCATGTCAAAGAGACAACCATTCTTCTGAACCTCCAGGGCAAACCACAATTTAAGCGCGTTGCCAAAGCAACCTACACTCTTGCCGACGAAGCGTAAAACCTGAGCCAGCACCGAGGAAGTTTGCAGCCGTGAGCGCTTTGCGAGATGATATAAAGACATGACTATTTTTTCATGGCTACTCGGATTAATCAGTATCTGGTGGGTGTGGCTACCGATCGTCTTGATATTGTTGTATCTGACATTTCAGAATCACCGACGCATTAAGCATATCGACACTCTTGAGCACGTTGTGTTACGCCTCGAGGTGCCCCGCACCAATGACAAGCGCGAGCCTGCAGCCGAGCAAGTCTTCACCAGCCTCCACGGTATCTTACGTACCAAAAAAGAGTTGATTACCTCTGGTGATCTGCAAGAACATCTCAGTTTTGAGATGGTTGCCGAAAGCAAGCGCATCACCTTTTATTTGTGGACGCCCAAACATTTGCAGAACTTTGTGGAGAGTCAAATATACGCGCAATATCCCAGTCTGCAGATTCAAGAGGTGAGTGAAGATTATGCCGCGCGTAAGTTGGAAGGTGAGGTGTTTCATGCCACCGAACTGGCACTCACCAGCAAAGATGCCTTGCCCCTCAAGACCTATGATGCGTTTGATGGCGATCCCTTGCTGGCGTTAACCACCACGCTTAGTAAGCTTGAGCAGACCGATGAAGAGTACTGGGTGCAGATTATCACGCGTCCAGTTGACTCGCGCTGGCAGCAACGGAGCGAAGCCTTTGTGCGTCGCCTTAAGAACGGGCGCTCGCACCTTGATATGACCGATGTTCTGGGCGTTGTCGGGCAGTTCGTTGGCGCACTTTGGAAGCCGCCCGAGCAAAGCAGCGGAAGCAGCGAGGTCCAACTGACTGAGAATGACCGTTTACGCATAGAAGCTGCCGAGAAGAAGGCTACCAAACCTGGCTACCAAGTAAAGATTCGCCTTGCTTACGTTGGCAACGACGAACAGATAGCCAAGATGCGATTGCAAACCCTGGTCGGCGCCTTCAAACAGTTCAACGCGCCCAATTTGAACGGATTCATGCAAAAGAACGCTAGCTCTGGCACCGATGGTTTTGCAGCCTACAAAGCTCGGTTTTTTATCGATAAAGGCTTCATATTGAACGTCGAAGAACTGGCCAGCTTGTTTCATCTCCCGCACAGCGAGGTGACTTCGGCGAGCGTCGCATGGGCGAAAGCCAAAGTCGCTGAACCGCCGCGAGAGCTGCCCGCACTCACTGGCGATCAGGGCAATGACGGCGACATTAGCGCCTTTGCGGCAACCAATTTCCGCGGGGTTAACCAGCAATTCGGCATTTACCGTGGCGACCGCGACCGACATGTCTACATCATTGGTCAGACAGGGGTAGGGAAGTCTAAACTTTTGGAACTTTTTGCCCTGTCCGATTTGTATCATAACCAAGGCTATGCCATCATCGACCCGCACGGTGACTTTGCGATCAACAACCTTTATTTCATTCCGCCCAGCCGAATGAAGGACGTGATCTACTTTAACCCTGCCGATACCGACTTTCCGATCGGATTCAACCCTATGGAGATCCATAATGTCGCCTTTAAAGGGCGTGTGAGTGCTGAACTGGTGAATGTGTTGAAGCACCTTTTTGGCAATACTTGGAACACCAAGCTGGAGTATATGCTGCGCTACATTATGTTGGCGTTACTCGAGACGCCAGGCACCACCATGATCGACATAACGCGCATGCTCACCGACAGCGCCTTCCGCGAAGCGATCCTCACCAAGGTAACTGATCCGGTAGTGCGTAGTTTTTGGGCTGATGAGTTTAACACATGGAAAGAAAGTTATGCGAACGAGACCGTCTCGCCAATCCTTAATAAAGTTGGTGCCTTTACCGCGAACCCTATTATTCGTAACATTGTTGGCCAGACCGCAAGCACCTTTAACCTACGCGAGGTGATGGATGGCGGCAAGATTTTTATCGCCAACCTCTCTGGCGGATTGCTAGGCGAAGAGAACGCTGCTTTGCTTGGTTCGTTGCTCATTACCAAGATTCAGCAAGCGGCGATGAGTCGTACCGACCCTCAGAATCGTCGGCCATTCTATTTGTATGTGGACGAATTCCAGAACTTTGCCACCGATTCGTTTGTCCCCATTCTGTCTGAGGCTCGCAAATATGGCCTGAGTATGACCATGGCCAACCAATACATCAATCAGATGTCTCCAGTGGTGCGGGATGCCGTGTTTGGGAATGTCGGCTCGCTCATTACTTTTCGGGTGAGTCCAGACGATGCCAACGCGTTGAGCGAATATTTTAGCCCCCGCTTTGATGCCACCGACCTTACCCAGTTGCATAATCGTAACTTTGCGGTCGCAATGGCCATTAGGGGAGAGAAGACCCCTGCCTTCTCAGGAACGACGCTGGCGCTGCCAATCGCCCAACAAAACTACATTGCCGAAATTACCGCGCATACTCGCACCCACTTTGCCCATCCACGAGAGGAAGTAGAGAAGCGACTCCAGCGTGCAGCAGCACCGATCGCTGCACCAGCAGTCTTGCCTGCAATCCCAGCACGCACAACAACCACACCAAGCGACATAGATCCCAAAAAGCTTGGTCGATTGAGCGTTAGTCCCACAGCACCTCCGCGTAAGCACGCCGAGCCTGCTGCGGCGACCGAGCACCACGAGCAAGTCTTTAAAGTTCGGCATTAAGGTACTAAAACAAAAAACGAACAATATCCAGGTGTTTTCTTGTTGTCGTTAATAAGAACATATCACGAACAATATTGTCATAATTGGAGGCGCACATTAAGGCAGCCAAAATATTTAAAATAAGCTGCATAGAAAAGATTTGAATTTACCAAAAAGAGCGCAAAGCCCAGATGCATTAAAGGAGGGTAGTGGCGGGAGAGTGCAAAGTGGGCCGAACGAGCACACACAAGCGTACAAAAAGAGAGATTGATCTTACGTCGTACAATGTATATTTTACGACTAGAAAGTATTATGCATAAGTTGGTTAACTATACCTCTTCTAATGGGGGAATCTCAGCTAATTACCTTCAAAGCACTGCCGCACTAGCGTTTACTCAGTAATTTGTGTATGTAAAGTAATCAGGCCCGGACCTTTATCTATGAGTTGTGCGTTTTGCAGACTTATCCACAGGCATTGTCATAAATGTGTTATTTTTTGTTATGGAATCAAACTTTTCACGCTTCCCCTTTCCCCTCTTCCCTACCTATTTGACATATTACAATTAAGATATTTTATATGTTTTTATTGCAACCCGTGACGCATAGCCTACAACCTATAGAACATTTTTAGAACTGGAAGAGAAGAGCGAGAGAGCTACGATTTATTTATAGAAAACGCGTTCCGCTGTTCGCACGTCTATATATGAGCCAGGCACAGTGCCTTTCTGCTCGAGGTATGTGATCCCTTTGGCCGCTTCTTCAGCCTGCGCCCGCGCCGAGCGTTCCAGGTATGCTTTGACGAAGTAGTTGCGTCCGGTAATATAGACGTCGATCTCTTTGGTGGATGAGGATGGAAACACAATCTTCGTCACCTGCAGTTTGTTCTGCGAAGACTGGGCGAGTTGCCCGACGAACTGTCCCAAAAAGCTAATCTGCCGACTGGATGCCACCGGAACGCCAAGTTCCGCGGGCACGCCGCTTTCGTCGTTCACATGCACCAACTGCTGATCATTGCCATAGGCATTTACGCTAAAACTTGTCCCGTTCGCGTCAACATAAAAGGCCTGCGCATCGTGCGTGGTCTGCCAGATAAGTACTGGCTTGCGCAAAGTGACCGTAATATCAAGCGTACTATGGAATACCCGACGGTCCACCTGCACACTGGCGACTTCCTTGTGCTGCTGCATGATATAGGCGCCGAGCTTGGCGGTGTTAATGGTAAGCACCAGGCGATTACCCAAGCTGCTTCCAGTAAACTCCTTAGCAGAGGTACTATACGGCGTAGTGCTGGGTAAGTGGCTTGGATGTCCAGCATACGTCACCGTAGAAGTACGCACCAAATTCATCGCAAGTGCCAACAGTAGCAGACCAAAAATGCCTGCCGTAATCAATCGACGCACAAAGCGTCGTTGTTTTTTTCGCTTCGCTTGAGCTTCTGTGCGAGCGGTCTGTAATTGGGCGCGTTCTTCAGCGCCAGCTCGAACATCATCAGACAAGCTTCCGGTTAACGTGGCGCTACGACGGAATTTATTACTCTCGTCTTCAAGTCGTACGCTCGCTGCCCGCCTTCGCGGCGGCACCTCTTTTTTACGCCTCCCAAGTAGCTTCATCGCTCGCTTCTCCCCTGCCCTGCTGCTTCGATTATCATCTCAGCTACTTCTTTCGCCGCCTGCGGTTTGGCAAAAGTAAGAATATGTGTCTGCAAGGTCTTTTGAGTGGCGGGATTCTTGAGAATCCATAATAAAGCGTGTTCTAAAATTGTACTATTCTTTTGCAGCTTGGTATCTTCGACCAATACGACCGCGCCCGCCTCTTCAAAAGCCTTGGCATTCTTGAGTTGTTGCCCACCGGTAAGGTGCGGACTTGGCACCAACACCGTTGCTTTGCCAAGCGCGCTCAACTCCGCCATCGCTGTTGCCCCACCCCGGCTCACCACAGCATCGGCCGCGGCAAGTATATCAGCCATCTTCTCAGCATCTACAAACGGTTCGACATGATACATGCGTTGATCGGCTGGATCTTTGAGCACCTGCTGCAATTCGGCAGTAACTGCGTCACCATGCAGCGTTCCCGTGACCATAATAACCTCCACACCTTCTTTAACAAGGGTAGGAGCAATCGCCAGCATGGCTTTGTTGAGTGAACCTGCACCAAGACCGCCACCGACCATGGTTACTAAACGATGCGTTGGATCGCTCACATATTTTTTCTTGAGCGCGGCTTGCTCCTCTGGAGTTGGCGGTTGGAATTGAGTTGCCACCGGAACGCCCACATACTTGCTTCTCGTTCGGTCATAATTGTAATTCTCGAGCGGCGTGCCAGTAGCAATGGCGGTTGCCCATTTGGCCAGCACTCGATTAGTCAGCCCGGGGTGCGCGTCGGAATCATGAATAACCAATGGAATTTTTCGCCAATGCGTCGCAATGCCCACGGGCAAGCAGACAAAGCCACCTTTGCCGAATACCACCGCGGGCTTGAACTTTCCGAGGAGCAAAAAGCTCTGCACCAAGCCTATACCAATCAAAAAACTGTCGCGGATATTCAGCAGAACTGTAGGAATATCCAGTAACTGTTTCCACAACGGAACTCCATAGTAACGACGAAGCTTGCCAGCTTGCACCGTTTTTAGGGTGATCGGTAAACTCGAACGCGCCAAAATCGTCCGCGCTTGTGGTGCAAATTTTTTGTCACACACAAAACAGATCTGCAGATCCGGCTGTGTCTGAGAAAGGGCTTCAAGAATTGCTAAGACTGGGGTGACGTGACCCCCCGAGCCGCCGCCCGCGACGAGTATTCGCATTGGTCGCCTCCTCCTTTCCAGAGCTATGTACCGTGTAACGGGATACGTTAACCACTAGCCCAAGCGCAGCCATAATAAACAGCAAGCTTGTGCCACCAAAACTCAAAAACGGTAATGTCACCCCAGTAAGTGGCAATACACTCAACATGGCGCCAATATTTACCAAAGTGTGAGCGACCAACCAGCCGAATACCCCAGCCACAAGAAGCCGCATGTAATCGGTCGGCGCACGTTCCATCACTCGGATAATACGGAAGAACAGGAAGCCAAAAATACATAACACGATAATAGTGCCGATAAATCCAAACTTCTCGGCTAAGATGGCAAAGATTGAATCGTTCGCCGCCTCTGGCAAGTAACCGAAGGCTTGAATGCTCTGCCCCAAACCGCGACCACTAAATCCGCCACTGCCAACCGCGATCAGCGCTTGATTGATGTGATACCCAGCGCCATTGGGGTCACCTTGGGGATTTAAGAAAGTCAAAATACGTGCCATGCGGTGTGGAAAGGTCACCACCAGCAGTACGCCCGCGGCAATTATTCCCCCAATCAGCATGGCCATATTGCGGCGATTCACTCCGGCCATGTACAGCGAAACAAGAAAGATTGCCAGCAGCGCAAACATCGTTCCCATATCTTTTTGAGCAACGACGACCAAAAGGCTCACCAGCCCAAGGATAATAACCAGCGGCATAATCGTTTCGTCACGACTATCCAGCTTTTGCTCGCGAATCCGCGATGACAGAAATGCTGCCATAAAGATTACCAGCCCAAACTTCAACAGCTCAGCTGGCTGAAAAGAGATAAATCCAAGGTTAATCCAACGTGTGGCCCCGTTCACGCTAATGGTCAAAGCGCCTGGCAAAAGAACGAGCAGCACGCTCAAAACCACTGCGGCACCAAAGATCTGCGTGCGGCATTTCCGCCAGAAATCAAGCGGCACAAATGCCGTGACCAAAAAGGCAATCACGCCAATGACCAAGTAGCCCAACTGGCGATACATAAAGTGGTTGTGGTCCAAGTTCCCGCCTTGACCTGTCGCGTTAATGCGCTCGGCCAAAGCCGGACTGACCGCGTAAATGATCACCAAACCCAGCAACATCAGCACCACCATACTCAAGGTGATGAGGTAATCTGGACGATGGCGACGAAAGCGTTCCATCAGATAATATGCCCTCCCACCAGAGCAATGATCAGACCCAGCACACCCGAAACGGCACCGATTACCCAAAAGCGCATAGTCACTTTGGTCTCCGGCCAGCCCAGCGCCTCAAGATGGTGATGAATCGGTGCTGATAAAAAGATCTTACGGTGCAGAATCTTTTTGGACAGAATTTGAATCAAAGCTGAACCCGCTTCGGCCACAAAGACCAAACCGATAATCGGCAGCAAAGCCAAAGTATTGGTGAGCATGGCCACCACGCCCAAGGCCGTTCCTAATGCAAACGACCCCACGTCGCCCATAAAGAAACGCGCCGGATAAATATTGAACCACACATACGCGAGCAACGCGCCTACCAGCGTCACGCAGAAGCCGGCAATGCCAATGTTGTCTTGCAAAAAGGCAATCATCCCATAAACTGCAAAAGCAATGGTCAGCAAACCACCGGCCAGACCGTCCAAACCATCACTGATATTTACCGCGTTAGCTGTAGCCACGATCACAAAGGCAAAGATCGGAATCAGCCACATTCCAAGCTGCCAGTTGCCAACAAACGGAATGTGGATCGCATCGTAGCCAAGCTTGTAAAAGAAGTACCAGCCGCCAGCCAAGGCAACCAAGGTAATGAGCAAAAATTTAATTTTGGAGTTAAGCCCGGCAACGCCCTGCCCAACACCGCGGATGTTAATCAGATCGTCGATCAACCCGACTGCCGCCGCTCCAGCCATGGCAGCCAATGGTAACCAGGTTTGCTGTCGATCCAAGTTAAACAAAAAGGTCACCGACCCAACACTCAGCACCGTCACCACTCCAGCCATGGTTGGAATATGACGGCGATGCTTGGCCGCGTGCAGCTTTTGAAACACCTTTGCGGTCTCACCAGTGACCGATGTTTTGCGAGGTTTTTTCCAGAATTTGTAACGGTAAGCCAGCGCCGTGTACAAAGGCGTCAGCACCATGGCGATTGCGAAGCCCAGAAATGCGAGTATTAAGCCGGTTGCCACATCTTGGGAAAACTGTTCAGTCGTAAAGACACTCATGAAATTGGAAGCTCCTCTTATTTTACGGGCGGAATCTTATAGTAATCAAGCAACCAGTTGGAGATATCGGCGAAGATAGGCGCGGCCGCGGCCGAACCAGCATAGCCGCCGGCTTGAGAATCATCAACACGTACCATTATCACATATTTAGGGGTCTCATTACCACCGAAACCGACATAGGTCCCGATCGCATTGTTATCCGAATACTGGCCCGTCTTTGGATCGATAATCTGCGAGGTGCCCGTCTTACCTCCAATGTTATAGCCAGCGCGGTTCGCAGCCTTCAGGGCTGGGGTGTCACGCAGCGCGGTAATAATCATGTCGCGAATCTCAGCCGAAGTTGCTGCAGTAACCACGCCACTTCGCTCAACCTTGGGGAGTTCCTTGGTAACCTGCTCTGTGTCAGCATTATAGGTCCCGCTCACCAGATGCGGCTGGTAGTAGGTGCCGCCATTAATGACACTACTGAAAGCCGAAGCGACCTGAATCATGCTTTCGGTCATCCCCTGTCCAAACGTCATGTTGGCGTATCGCACATTATTGCCCTGTTCATCGTCGGGCGAAAAGATGTAGCCCGGAGCTTCGCCGGCCTGCTCAATGCCGGTCTTTTTACCAAAGCCAAACTTATCCGTAAAGTAATGGAAGAATTTCTGCCGCGCCTGGTAGTTGATGCTCCCGCCGCCAAGTTGCTGCAGCACAAACACCACTCCAGTGTTAAGCGACAGGTCCAGTACCTGTTGCATAGTGGTTGGCCCAGTGTGTTGCTCTACATTGTGGATCGTGGCGTCGCCCACTTGCACTTGATTGCGATTGTCGAATTGCGTGGTTTTGTGCACCACGTTTTCGTTTATCCCAGCCGACATGGTCAGTACTTTAATGTCCGAACCGGCCTCGTACGGATCGCTGACCGTCTTGTTCTGGAAGACTGAGTAATCTTTGACATCGGTATATTTAGACGGATCGTACGTTGGGTAGTTTGCCATGGCGATGACTTCGCCGGTTTGAGGGTCCATCACCAAGGCGCTGCCTTTGGTCGCATGCACTTTATCCAGTCCGGCCTTTAGGGCCTGCTCGGCGTAGCCTTGCACATTGCGATCAACCGAGAGAACCACGTTAGCCCCATCTTGGGCTGGCTTCATGACATTCTGATTGGTAATCGAAAGCGGAATACCGCGCACATCGGTCACCGCCTTTAACAAACCATCTGTGCCGTGCAAACGATCATCCAACGCGCCTTCCAGGCCATACTGCCCTACCCCTTCGTCGTTGACAAAGCCCAGCATCTGCGCGCCAAGCTCGCCTTCGGGATAGACCCGCTCTTCAGATTGAGTGAGCCCCACTCCGTATAGTTGCGCTTTGGTAATGCCATCAGCTTGATTCTTGGTGATCTTTTTGGCCAGCACCACATATGAGTGATCACTCTGGGAGAGCAATTTTTGATACTCACTAATATCGCCGCCCACGTAATGAGCAATCGTTTCAGCGGTTGCCTTGGGGTCGCGGACGTAGCGCGGATCAGCGTACAGGAGAAACACCGGTTGGTTGAGGACGAGCGGTGTAATGCCGGTTCGGTCATGAGCGTAAATCAGCCCACGCTTGGCGGGGAGCACAAACTTCTTTTGATGTTCAGCAACCGCTTGCGTCTCGTAATAATCATGGCGCAAAACTTGCAAGTAAAATAAACGAACTCCAAATAACAACCCGCAAATCGCCAAAAACCCCCACAGCATATGGGCTCGGTGTATGGTTGTTCTTTGTTGGTTCATTTATGTTTCATTTTATCATTTTCCCCTCAAGACTTCGCTTACGAACATCTCGTCTTCCACATGGTACGAGCGGGTGGTGCCTGACGGGGCTGCCCCAAAATTGTTTTATGTATTCATAAAAAATTTAGGGGCGGATCAGGCGACAGGACCCGCGGAGGTTGAGGGAGATCATCTTTAACATCTACTGCACGTAATCCGTATTCGCAGGCTGCACCATGCCGACACTCCCCTTCTTCACTTGGTCGAGAGCCTGCAATCTGGCGGCTTCAACCTGCAAGACCTGCTTTTGGTCTGCAAGGGCAGTTTTTTGCGATTGTAATTTTTGAATCTCGTAGCCGTACGTACTTGTTTTGGTGATTTGCGTAAGATAAATCAGGCCCAACACACACAGCATTAATGCAATTAACACTACGTGGGCTACAGGTCCGAGGCCACCTTTTTCGATCTGATGTCGCACCGTATTTTGGTTGCGTCGCCACATGCGAGATTCCATGGTTGCAGCAGCATACTGAGACATTGGTGGAATTCTTTCTTATTTTTATTTTTTATTTTGGTGAGACTCACCAGCCTTTGTTTTTGTGGCTGGTGAGTCTCGAAAAGCTTGCTTAGCCCTGGCGAACCAGTACTTCGTAAGCTTTTGGAGTAAGGTCTTTGATCTTGACGTGGATAGTCTGTCTCATGATCTAACTCCTTTCTTTTTGGTTTTTTATTTTCACAGCGGCTCGTAACTTGGCGCTACGGGCTCGCGGATTGTGAACGTCTTCGGTGGCACCGCTGATTGGTTTTTTGGTCAGTGGAGCGAACTCTGCTTCGTAGCCGGCTTCGGTCAAATCTTTTAGAAAATGTTTGACGATCCGGTCTTCGAGGCTATGAAAACTGATAATCGCCACTCTGCCGCCAGGAGTCAAAAGACTTGGCAATAACGAGAGTGTTGATTCCAGCAGTTCCAGCTCGCGGTTGACAGCGATGCGTAATGCTTGAAAGGTGCGCGTTGCGGGATGAACTTTGCTTCTTCCCCAACGAGTGGCGGTGGCGACGGTTGTGGCGAGTTGATCGGTAGTTGTGAAGGGTCGATTGTGGACGATTGCCTTAGCAATGGCCCGCGATTTTGGCTCTTCACCATACTTCCAAATTAACTCGGCAAGCTCAGTCTCACCCAGGGTATTTACCAGATCGGCAGCAGTTCGTGGTTCCCGATTGTCCATGCGCATATCCAAAGGACCGCCATGGGCAAAACTGAATCCACGCTCAGCTCGGTCTAGCTGTGGTGACGACACCCCCAAATCAAGCAATACCATATCAAAGCGTTGGCCATTCTTGGCAAGTTGCTGTGCTGCCTGATAAAAATCAGTGTGCAACAAAGTAGCCCCTTGCGCTTGGAACGAGCCTAACTCGGCAATGGCATTCTCATCACGATCAACTAAGACCGCTTTGCTTGGCACTCCTGTGGTGTCGATTACCGCTTTTGCATGGCCACCATACCCAGCCGTCAAGTCGAGATAGCTCTCGCCTTTCTTGGGCCCAAGTACTAGTAGCGTCTGCTCAAGCAGCACCGGCATGTGGAGTTGTTGTGGTGGTGTATTTTTTTTCATTCTCGAGGTCACCTATCTAGTAGTCAGTATATTTGTTTTTTGTGCAATGTTTTTGTTTTTGTGTAATGGAGCTGTTGTAGTGGAGAGATTTTACTAAGAAAATCTCTAAGTGAAAAGCCCATTAAGTGTTTTTTGAGAGACTTATGTGTGAGGTGGAGTTTTTTTGGGAGGTGTTTTATTGTGCTTTCGCATAAGGTACTTGAACGTTACTTTTGATGGTGTTCACCTGCCATCCACTGACTACCAGATAGCTGACCTCGGAGTGAGCCGTAAGCTTTGCTTGTGTCGCCAAATTGTTAATGAACAAGGGCTTGCTTGCGCTTAGACGCTTTTTGGCATTATCCGCCAATAGGCACCGGCGCGAACCGCGACTACTTCTTTGGTGATACCAGCGTAATCCAGCAAATGCTGCTCGATCGAGACACGACCCTGCTTGCCATCAAGCTCGGTATCGGCCTTGCCACTTCGAAACTGTACGTTTAAGTCCGCCACTTTCTCGTCGAGGATACTCCCCTTGAGTTGTGGTTCAACTTGCTCGTCCCACACCTGCTTTGGATAGAGGTGAAGGTAGTTCCGGAAGCCACGAGTTATGACCACTCCTTGTGCAAATTCTGCCCGAAGCTCGGCTGGAATTGTCAGCCGCCGCTTATCGTCGAGTCTGCGCTCAAAGTAATCTGTCACTCGGGTCACCTTAGATGTTTTTATAGTGCAGTGGTTTTTATTTTTGTGACTAGCCTTTGTCTGGCTACCCACGCTTACCCACTAGCCATAGTCTACTACCCACTCCTACCCACTTGCAAGTATATTTGTCACAAGAATGCATACAGCTCCCCACCTAGTTATCCACAGTTATGTGGACAAAAAATAAAAACTCCCCTGTTGGGGAGCTCCTTGTACGCCTGTGTATAACTACTGCTGCAGCACCGTTTGGTTGGCGTGCAGCCAGTTGGTGGGGTTGCCGGCATCCAAGTGCTCGCCGGTAATATAGTGCACACGCAAGTGTTGGCCTTCCTGGGCCGCTTGGTTGCAGATATCCGTCACGTAGTACTCACCATCAGCATTAATGGTTGGCTGAGCGACATACGCCGCGGTTAGCCGCAGCATGTGGGGGTTAAGAATGTATTTGCCCAGATTAACGCTTGGCGTCGCAAGATCGCCGAGCTCGGCCTGGGATGGCTTTTCGTGAATCTTCACAAAAGCGCCATCGGCGTCACTGAACACAACGCCATATTTGCTTGCCTCTGCTTTGGGAATAACTTTGGTCATCACTGCGCCATCGGCGCCACTTTCTTGCCACGCTGCAATCATATCGCCCAGTTCGGTGCCGCCATCCGGACGGTAAATAAAATCATCGCCATTCAAAAATAGAAAAGATTCATCAGCATCCAGTTTGGCAGCGGCCAGAGCCAGAGGAATCGCTGTGCCATAGGTGTCCTTGGGCTGCACTACAAACTCAAAACGCACGCCTTCATATTCCGGCTGGCGCACCGCTTCCAGCGCCGAAACTTTGTTTTTATCGGTTAGATATTGCTCTAACTCTGCGTTATGGCTGTAATAATGACGAATCTGAACATGCTCTTTGCCAATCACAAAAATAATTCGGGTCACGCCCGCCCTGACACAATCCGCAACGACCCAATCGATAACCGGTCGAGTTCCAACAGGTAACATACACTTTTCAATTGATTTGGTAAGCGGGAGCCAACGGGTCCCCCACCCCGCCATGGCAATCACAGCGGTGGAGATTGATGTTTTTTGCACGTCTTTTAGCTTACTGGAGTATGAGCAATCAGACAAGCGACTTCTATTCAAAATATAATTTCATCAGTGCCTTGGCGATTTTAATTGGGTCATGACGGATGAGCGTCCGCTGCCGCGCCAGTGGATCAGCTTTACTCGCTTTGGGCGGCAACGTATCGGACAAAAAGTTCCCCGCGATTGACCGGTATCGCTGAGCGGCAAGCGTGGGCTTATCGGCTGTCACCCAATACTCGCCTTCTTTGGCGTACTTTGCCAAAAGTTTTTGCTGAGGTTCGCTCTGATTATATAAAAGCACATCAATAATGGGGCTGCCGGCAAAGCGTTCAATCTCGGCAGCATGATCGCTGATCGTAAAACCGTCGGTTTGCCCTTTTTTGGTTACCAAATTACAGACGTAGACAATTTTTGCTTTGGTATTCGCTAAAGCTTCCTGATATCCTTTGGCCACCAACACCGGACCGAGCGACGTATACAGATCCCCAGGCGCCAAAACCACCATGTCGGCGTCGGCAATGGCCTGTAGCCCAACCGGATTAGCGCGTGCTGCGGGAACCAAGCTCAAGGCAGCTTGCCGCGGGTCATGCGCAAATTGCTCAGTATCGATGACCCGCTCGCCAGAAAGAACCATCTGCGTATCTGGCCAACTCATCTTAAGACGCACATCGTCCAGCGTAGCCGGCACCACTCGCCCTTCCACGCACAGTACGTCGGATGCGGTTTCGATCGCTTCCGCAAAGCTGCCGGTCAGTTTTTCCAAAGCAGTTAAAAAGAGGTTACCAAACGCATGGCCGCGTAACGCGCCTTCTTCAAAACGATAATTAAAAAGATCACGCACCTTGGGCGAATGCGACAGCGCCACCAAACATTGCCGGGCATCGCCTGGAGGCAAGACGCCAAGCTCATCTCGCAGCGTGCCGGTGGAGCCGCCATCGTCAACCATATTCACCAGCGCGGTCAATTCTTTAGTGTAATGTTTTAAGCCACTGAGCAAGGCAAAACTTCCGGTGCCGCCACCAATAACCACGATCCGTGCGCCATTCACTTCCATATGCTGTCCTGTTTATCGTAACTTTTTGATTGTCTTGCCAAACCACTTGGCACTTTCACGTATTGTACGCGTTTGCGTTGTAAAGTCTACCTCAACCAGACCGAATCGGGGCCAAAAACCATGAGCCCATTCAAAATTATCTAACAAACTCCAGTGCAAATATCCCTCGAGTTTCACTCCGTTATCCATGGCGCGCTGCATGGCCAAAATCGTTTCCATCAGCCACCATTGGCGCCATTCGTCTTTGTGATCTGCTACGCCGTTTTCGGTAATGATAATCGGCAAATCGAACTTGGCGTGCAGCCGACGCAGCACAAATTCAATGTCTTGCGGCTGCATGTCCCAGCCCATATCGTTCACCCGGTCGTCTTCGTTGTGCACGCGATTGCCATAAAAGCGATTACTAAAATAATAATTCAGCCCGATAAAATCAAGCTGGCGCCGAATCCGCCGCAAAAAGAAGTCGTTGCCCCAAATCGCCGCTTTGGCACTTAGACGCGACAGCCAGGCATCATCGCCAGGGTAAATATGCGCACAGTTTTCGGCGCTGCCCACCACAAATTTGCGGTTGATCTGCTTCGCGGCGCGGTAGACTTGCTTGTGCGCACGAATCAGATTGCAGTAGACTTTTAAAGCCTGCCGCTTACTCGCCTGAGCCGGCGGCCAGTTCTGTTCGCGATAGCTGAAGTTGGTATAAATAACGGGTTCATTCAAAGGAATCACGTAGCGAAAATCTGCCCCCAGTTCTTGCAGCACCTTTTCGGCAAACCGCGTGAAGTACGCAACATTACTCCGTTTTTCAAATCCACCTTTCGCCGCAAACCATTCTGGAAGCGTCCAATGCCACAATGTGACAATCGGTTCAATATGCCGGCGCTTCAGAGCGTGCAAATATAGCCGATAATGCTCGAGTGCGAGCGGATCCCATACTCCTTCTTCAGGTTCGATTCGCGACCATTCAATGCTAAATCGAAAGGCGTTCATATTAAGCTCGGTCAAAATATCAAAATCAGCTTCGTAGCGTACATAATGATCAGCGGCTTTGCCCGAAATATAATTAGCTGGCTTGGTGGCTTGCTCTTTTATGTCGTTCCATACGGGCAAATCTTTAAATTCATACTTGGCTTGCTGGGCGCGAGTGGCTGCATTTTCCAGCTCCCACACCGACCACTGGTTATGATTGCCGCCTTCCACTTGATGGGCAGCTGTGGAGGCACCCCAAAAAAACTTTTTAGGGAATTCGAGAGTGGGCGTCGGCTTCGCCTTAGTCATAGTTGTTGATTATAGCATTAGTTGCCGTCAGGGATCTCCAATGATTCACCATCGCTGAGCGGATGAAACTCAAAAGGCATTTTTGATCCTTCGGCAAACAACTTATAGGCTGTGGGGTCAGCGCCCATCCAGTCAAAGTGGATAGGAATCGCCAGCCGCGCGCCAAGTTTTTTGGCAAAGTTAAATGAATCAAGCAAACTCACGTCTGGGCCGGTAATAGGCAGCGCCACTGTATCAATGGTCAGCGCCGCCTGCATCTCTTTGCCATCACCAGGATGGAAAAAGACACCATCGATCACATATCCGGTGTTCTGCGGCCCTGCCGAACCATCTGGCAACAAGCAATGAGGCAATTCGTGAGCGGTGATGTTGAAACCGGCAACCGTAAAGGATTCACCATCGGCCACTACGGTGCAGCGAGTTTTTCCAATCAGCTCCGCCGTTGCCGAATTGGCATATAGCGCTTTGCCTTTTTGAAGCAAGCTGTCGGCAATCGATGGCTCGTAATGGTCGGGGTGCTGATGCGTATACAGCGCTGCTGCCACCTCGAAGAGCTCCTCTGTTTTATGAGTACCCAAAAAATGCATACCCGGGTCGATAACGATCTGCTGCCCGGCTTTTTCGAGCAATATACATGACTGTGGAAAGCGTGTAATCTTCATGCTTTTATTATACTCGCCCTGGGAATTGCGGTAGCAAAGTGCTACACTCCCGGGCATTATGGCACATCGATCAATATATCAACTGCCGCTCCAAGACCGCCCGCGCGAAAAATTGCAGCGCAAAGGCCCAGCCGCCCTCTCTGATTTTGAGTTGTTGGAAGTGCTCATCGGCAACGGCGCTGGCAAGACCGATGTCAGTAATCTTGCCAGACGCGTCCAAAAAAAGCTACATAAGGGCACCGCCGCGTTTAGCTTTGAAACACTCACGTCGATCAAAGGCATCAGCGTTGGTCACGCGGGTAAGTTGCTGGCAGCGCTCGAACTAGCCAAACGACATTTGGTGCGTGACAGCGAACCACTCCGCGGCATTGATGACATCTTGGCGCGTTTGGATGACATTCGTAGCCGGCAGCAAGAGCATTTTATTTGTATGTCGCTCGATGGCGGACAACGGTTGATCGCACAGCGAACGATCACCATTGGCACCCTTAATACCGTGCTCGCTCATCCACGAGAAGTATTTGCCGATGCCATCATGGACCGTGCAGCGTGCATCATTGTGGCCCATAATCATCCGTCCGGTGACCCGACGCCGAGCTACAAGGATGTAACATTAACACAACAACTGACAGCTGCCGGACATTTGCTCGGCATCCCGGTTCGAGATCACATCGTTGTGACAAAAACTAACTACTTTAGTTGTAGCCAGCATCATCTTTTATAAAACTGTTGTAAACTTTCGGTAGCTTTATGATATGATGACTGGCGTTCGGGATACGTATTTAATGCGTAGCCTATGAGTTAGCCATAAACGTTGAAGGGTACAGAATATGGACCGTTATTTTGAAGCGCGGCCAAAGCCGTTAGATCAAACTACCTTGCTTGCCTCGGACATGATGCGTCACCTGCATTCCCGGCAATATCTGGGCAAGGCGCTGGTGATTTGCGACAGTCCTTTCTCTACCATGAGGGTTGCGCGCAAGCAATGGCTCAAGCTCGCCAGGACCATTCAGCGGCAACGAGCCTCCACCCTTAACGCCGACAAGATCCTCCGCTTTACCTACACCATCACTCATATGCAGCACATGCAGTTCGCGGCCAAGACTCCCCTTCAAAGCCCTGACACGCATGTGTTTTTTGTTACTCCAGAGCAATGCGACCAAGCACCGCTGAGCTGTTTTACAGTCTACATTGCTTCGCAGTCGCCAATGAGTGCATATGAACCGCTGCTTACCCAACTACCAACCGGCGCCTTGCTCGTTGACCTGACCGGCACCGCAGATTTGCCAGGTCACGGGTTGCTTCCGAAGCATCTCCTGGAGGAAGCGGTGGCTACCGCGTGGCAACAAGTCGAACACTTTTTTACCTCACAAAATATCGACATTACCGACCTCAGCCGTGATCAGTTTGTGCATTTTGAAGCCATGGACGATGCCTTAGATATTCTGCTCGGCGCAAGTCACGATTTTCTGCGCATCGCCAGCAGCTTCCAGCATGCCTTTGAGTTGGCACAGCCATTGCGGGTGCCCAAAGAAACGCAACAATTGTACAACACCCTCACCTTACTGGCCTACCGCGTGCAGGCGCTGACGCCTGGTATCCTCAGCGAGTATCTTTTGCGCACGTACCACGAAGACGACACCTTCTTTTTGCACGACATCGCAGCCGACCTTTCTCCAGAGGGTGAATCAATGCTTGAGACAATCACCCGCCATCACCATGCAGGCCGACAAAGGCTGGCTACCGCTCTACTGGCTTCATTGGAACGACTCAGTCTTACTGAAGGCAAACCGCCAGGTGTACTGCCGGAGCCAAACTCTAAATTGGACGTTCTTTAAGATGCAGCAAAAATCCTACGTAACTTGCAAGTAAATGCAGCACAATCCACACCACCACTAACCATACATATTGCCACATATGTAATCGCACAAAGGGCAGCATAGCAATGGCGCCGCCTACCACATAGTCGATCTGGTCAAATGGGAACCACGCGTGTCCAGGCGGCACTTCGCGCTGGCGCTTAAAGAAACTTTCCACTGCATCACCGATAAGCGCCCCTGCGCCCAGCAAGGGCCCTACAACGAACAATGGCAGCTTTGCATAATCAATCTGCCGCGTAAGGGTCTGCGCCCAGCCAAAATGACGGACAGCATATTGTTGCAACGCCAGTGTCACGGTTGCCATAACCATTCCTGAGATTAAGCCGCGCCACGTTTTGTTTTTGCCAAATAGTCGTTTGCCGCGCCACGTGGCCCCAAAATCCATTGGCGTATTCAGGTTTTTGAGCCCAGGAAATCGCGAGACAAAAATCGGTGACGCATTGGCAATACCTGCGGGCGCAAAAAACCACAATGCAAACAAGATATCTTTACCCATGGGCAAATTTTTTCCGTAACCTGTTGAGTTTGGGATACAGCACGCCAAGCACGCCGGGCCAGTGAGCCTCGTACGTGGCTTGATGCAGCAATGTCACCAAATTTTGGCGAGTTGGCATGGCGGTCACCACCGAATAAGTTCTTCCCCATCCCCGCGGTCCATGCCCGTCGCTACTGGCCGCGCCGGGCACTTCATGCTGCACCGACCATTCCCGCGCAAGCTCTGAGCGATTCTGAAATACCGCTCGCCCATTATGAACCTCAATAATATCTACGCTTTCGGCAATACCCTCCAGCGCTTCGGCCGTGATACCTTTGCGAACCGTTTCAAAAGGATGCGGAACATAGACCAGACCTTTTTGGGCCTTAATTCTCTTGACCGTTTCGCGGGCGGACAAAAATGGTGGGATTGTTTCGGTAAGAAACAGGCCGATGATCTCCCCTTCCAGCGTCGCTATTTCCTCGCCGACAATAATGCGTTCGCCAAGTGTCCGACGCAGATCAAGAGCAAACTCGGCCGTGTTGTGGTCGGTAATCGCGATAGTGTCAAGCTGCCCGTTGGTAAGCGCACGTTCGTAATCGGCCTCGGTTAAGGCGCCGTCTTTGGACGCTTGCGAATGAGTATGAAGATCAACCTTGTACGTGCTCATAGTTTTTTACTAATCATAATCAGACGTTGGAAGGCGGTATAGGTGGCCAGCAGCGCGACGATAGCTACTGCCCACACCAGTTGATTGGCGAGCAATCCGAGCACCAAGATAGCCATGCGCACTTCAAACGGCGCAATGCCATCTTTAAACATGCGGTTGAGCTCGGCGTGAGGAATGGTTTTTTTGCTGGCCACCGCGCTCTCTCCTTTGGCTTTAATATAGCTGACGCACAGTGAAGCACCGCACGCGGCTACTGCCCACACTGCGTGGCCAGGCGTGGTGCCGTAAGCCAACACGTAGGCTGCACCCATATAAAGTAACACCTCTTTCATACGATCAGTTGCGGCATCAAGCAGCATGCCGCGTTCGCTTGCCCGGTGCTGCAAACGCGCCAGCTCACCATCAAGCGTGTCGAAGAGCCCAAAGATCACCAACAACACCGCCGCCCAGACATTGTGCCCAGTGGCGATCAGCACCGCAATGGGCACATGCATGGCCAGTCCAATTAAAGTGACGGCATCTGGATGAAGTTTTCCACCGCTGGCAGTATTGAGGCCACGCGCAACCTGGCGCATCACAAGGCGTACTGTATCACGGACAGAATTAAGTATCTGAGACATTACTCAGATTATATCAGATGCATGGCGAGTCGTTATCCCCACACCGCTGGGTCATCCACCACAACGACACTTGAGCAGCTGCGCACCGGACTTGCAAGTAGCGTTTCAAGGTGACTCACGTGTCCATTTCTCTCAGTTACAAATTTGGCCCGCAACCCGAATCCTTCTTTGGCGCGTGAGCGATCCGCTTCCCACACCTGACCCCATTCTTTGGTGTCGGCGCACGCACTTAGCAGTCTGCACAGCCCATTTTCAAACAATAACTGGCCGCGGTCGGCATCATAGACATCAAGGTAGAGCCTTTGGTTGCTCCCACGAGTAACAAACCATACCGTGCCACTTGCTGTGCCGCCCTGAAGATACAAGGCAACCGCTTCCTGAGGCTTGAGCGTTGCAAAGTCGCATAGCACTGTGGCATTCGTGAGCTCCTCGACCGCTTGGGGACAGTCAAGCTCAAAAATACTGTCAAACTTCACCAGCTTGGCATCACGCTTCTCGCCATTGATGCCAATGAATCCGCACGCTGCGGGATATGGATTAAACAAATCTTCATTCATTTTTGGCGCGCCTTCCACCAATAAAGGAGTTCGTGCCCGGTGGCTTCGTCGCAACTCAGGCAGATTGTGTTGTAGGCAAACGCACCTGGATGACAGATAATAGTGAGCACTCCGGGGCGTCTTAAGTGTAGATACCAGAAGTCTCGCTCGCCGCGCCACAGATACGTACCGGCCAGGAATATTCCTGGAATCGCCGTGCCAGGGAAACGAAGCCGCGGTGTCCATTGCCCTACTCTGTGTGGCCTGTCTGGCGTAAAGGTAACGGCCATAATCGCTGCCGCGGGGATGGCAAGACTTTTTTTGAGCGCCCAGACTCTTTCCCAACCCTCTAGAGTAACGGTCAGTGTGTCATGCTCCGGATGGAACCGCATGGGCGCCTCCTTTCACTTATAATTATAGCATCGTTTGAGCTATTTTAGAGAAGTGAAATCTGTGTTGGCTCGTCGTTTTGCGGCTGGCTAATGCCCAATTTTTGGAGCAACCGGTCAACAAGTTCTACCTGCCCACTCACCAACTTAGTCTGAGCAACAGCTGGCGTGAACCAACCCGCCCGGTCTACCTCTGGAAATTCCTGGGTCTTGCCCGACCGCGGCGGCCATTCCATGCTAAACATATTGCTAGACACACGACTAGCATCCATCTCGCCCGCTATTGCCCACGCGGTTAAAATTTTGTTGCCGTATTTTACCTGGCCGAGTTCCAATGGCTCACCACCAGGCACTGGCTGGCCTGTTTCTTCTTGAAATTCACGCTTCGCCGCCTCCCAAGGGGTTTCACCTTCGGCATATTCGCCCTTAGGCAACGACCACGCACCTTTGTCCTTTTTGGCCCAGAACGGCCCGCCAGGATGCACCAAGAACACCTCCAGTTGCTGCTGACTGCCACGATATACCAGGATACCTGCGCTCAACTTTGGCACAACCCACCTCCTTTGGTTACGATAACTTCTCTCCCACTCTACTGCGCAAGCGGCAACGAGGCAATCCGTTTTTGGCGTTGGCGCCAGGCAATAATGGCCACGCACAAAAAGTTAACACTGCTAAGATACCCGGGATACAAAACCGCGCGCCAACCGTATGGCCCAGCCGCCACAATTGCCAGTGCTGCTACCGTATCGAGGGCATAAAAAGTCCAGATTTCGGTATACGGATGTCGCCACATTTTACGCAGCGCCGGCAGCAAAGCCAAAAAGTCGGCCACAATCGCAGCCAACAGACCGATCAGCGACTCCCCTGTTGCCAGCCATACTGCGATGCCACCCACACACAGCAACACGCAAAGTACGTCAAAAGGATCCTTGCCACCCATCCCCCACTTAAATGCGAGTCCGCAAATCGCCAGTGTTTGCAGCACAGACACTCCGGCCAACCAAATACCAGATCGGTCATGACTGGCAAGCAATGAGGCAAACGTCAGACTCGTAATCAGCACAAACAAGGTGTACGTGGTGCGATGTGGTTTGGTCTTACCCTGCACCACCGAAATAATGTACACAATGGTCGAGAGCGTCGGCAACCCACTTCCCACCATTAATAAAACGTTTCTCATCCTACTTGTCCTTATGTCTGGACACACTGTACATGGTTGTCCACATTCTCCACAAACATGTGTCCAAAAAATCGGACAACTACGCTATACTGCACCTATGGACACCCAATCGCAGTTGCAAACTTACCTGAGCCATGTCGATATTGATGCCGCCGCGGCCAAAGCCTACATCGCGCTGGTGAAGCTCGGGCCTGTTTCGGCTTTGCAGCTCAGCAAAGCAACCGGCAGTAGCCGCACGCAAACCTATCGGCACCTCGAAACATTGCAGGCCAAGGGGCTGGTGAGCAGCGAGCAATTAAGTTACGGCACCTTATTCCGATCCTTGCCGCTGGAGAATCTGGAAGCTACGATCGCCATGCGTGAAGCTGAAACAACTGCGCTCAAACATGATTTAAAAGATATGAGCGAATTACTGCAGCACCTAGCCGGAGCAAGCGGTCCCAAAGCCACAACGCATCACTACTACGGTTTGGCTGGCCTCAAACAAGCCAACTGGAACCTCACCAAGGCAACTCAAGAATACCGCGTATTTGAAGCTGCGCACCTCTCCCAACACCTTGACGCTGCATTTACCAAACGCCACCGCGAACGCCAAATCGAACGCCAGCTCATCAGCTACGATCTCACCAACGACACCGAAGCCAAAGCTGCCGATCTTGAGCCCTTCGCTCCAAGTCGCGCCTTTTTACGGCACATCGATCCAAAAATCCTCACCATCAGTTTTGAAGTCTATATCTACGACAATGTAGTCACCCTTCTTGATTACAGCAAGGAAAATCCCCATGCACTCGAGATCCACCATCCCACGCTCTACCAGATGATGTTTCAGTTGTTTGAAGCAATGTGGCAGCTTGGTGAGCCACTCGAAATTACGTACTGAGTGGCTTATTCGCCAAGCACTCGTTTGCCGCGAATCTCATACTTAGTGCCGGTTAAGCCCGACTCCACATAATCATCGTTGAGCAAATTAACAAACTTATCCAGATCTTTGCCATCCATGATGATAATCGCTCCGCCTTCGTCGGTCATGAGCTCCACGCCCATCTCTTCGGCGTGATCCAATAGCTCGTCTTGCTTAACGCGGCCAACTTCAAGGTTCTGCAACTTTTTGATCGTGCTTTTTTTGTCTTTGACCAGGCTATTAAGGTCCATACCTTCTGGAAAGCTCAGCTTGTAGAGGTTTTCGATCTGGGCCACCTTTTGCTTGGCAATAAGTTGTTGCTTGGCATTGTAGCCAAAAAGGGTTTCAAATCGGCGTTGATTAAAGACGAAGATATCCTCTGCCACAATGACCACCTGATTATCTGGCGCAACTTTAAAACCGGCATCAGCGGTAAATGGCTTAAAGCTGTTGCCATCCAGCAGCCAAGCCGTTTTGCCCTTTAGCACCTGCGATTGCTGCACCAGCTTCACCACGTAAAACGGTCGCGGCATACTGGGGTGCGAAAAACGCGCCACAATACCTTTGATACGTTTGAAGTCATGTTCATCATCGCGGAAAAGCTGCACTTCCTCGTCCGGTTCTTCAATCTGATGCAAGATATATGTCGCGTTTTCCACATTTGCCAGCTGGGTTCGCTGAATCACCAGCTCTTCACCTTCGGCTTCCTCAAAAGTTCGCACCACCATGCCCTGATCAGGTCCTGAGGACACGTAATTAAGCATTTCAAACAGAAAGAGCTGCTTGAGCTGCAGTTCTAACTCGCGCGCAACATGGGCACTATACACGGTGTATTTTTTGTTAAACAAATACAGATCCACTTCCAAGGCGTCTCTGGCGCTTTCCACATGGCCGGCCCAGGCAAAAATATCGGTCTCTTGTTGATGGAGTGAGGGCTGTTGCTGCTGTTGGTCTTGGTCCATGTGTCTGTATTTCCTTGTTAGTTTTAGCATAAAAGAAAGAGTCACACGTGGTGTGCTCTTGCTCTATGTAGTATGCCGTACTTTCAAGAAAGGCGCTAGCATGTTGCGCGACTGAGTTAGAACTGTGCAGCCTTGAGGATATCCTGACATTCCATGAGCGTCAGCGCTTCGATACTCTTGCCGCTGCGTTGCAGAGCTTCATCGATAAGATACGTCCCCACTTTGTAGCCAATCCATCGACGTCCGTCTCCGTGCCGAAACATATATTCCTGCCATCTGCTTTCCGGATTTCCCTCTTGCAGCTCGCGTAGCCAGTCGGTTACTTCGCTTAAGTCGTAAATACCATACAGTGGCTTACTCCCCGCTCGGTCACGCTCAAACACGGTCGCAAGTCCTTCCATCAAGCAGCTGTCCAAAAAGCTTTTATGCCAAATGGGAATCGCATAGCGCGCAGCGTGGTTGAGTTCATGGAACACTATCTCGCGGGTATTTGCCAGCAACCCTCTTTCACCGTATGGCAATTTGGAATCCAAAAAGAGCAGTATAAGCTCGCTATTACGCGTCGCACCGCCGGTCCCGTACTCTGGCATGGTTTCATGTTTATTCACCTGCACCACAAAGGTGATCGATTTGTGAATCGAGGGCAATAACTTTCTGACTTCGCGAAACGTCGTCGCAACCTCTTTTTTGTACTCCTCCTGGAGTTCGGGGTGTGTATTCCAAAAGCGCGATTCGGCAAACAAAACTTTCATCTGCGTCCCTTTCGATAGAGTGAGTATACCATTACTTTACCGCCATAAAATGCGCTTTTTGAGTCGGCGAGAGACGTTCAATCGCATAGCGCAGCATGGTCCGTGGCATGGTAGCGGCATGCTTTTCCAGGAAGTCGATGAGCACTTCTTCGTCCACTTTTTTGCCCATTTCTCGTAGCATCCAGCCAACCGCTTTTTGGATAAGATCATTGGGATCATGCAGGAGTATTTCGGCAATTTCGATAGTGGTCACAGGGTCGCCATGCTTCAGATAATAAAAGGTGCTCACCATTGCCACTCGCTTTTGCCAAAGATTGTCGCTCTTAGCCAGTCGCGCCAAAGGCTCACGCGGTCGGTCCTCCAAATACGGTCCCACAATCAACTCTGCCGAGCTATCCACCAGATCCCAATTGTTGACTCGTCCAGCGGCGACGTTTTGGAGATACAGAGTATAGATCTGTTTTTGCGTGGCGGGATCTGCCTTGGCATATTTGTTCCCCAGTAGGATCAGTGCTGCCAAGCGATATTCATGCACGTTGCTGTCGAGCAATTTTTGGATTTCGGTAAGCGGCAGCTCTTTAAACTGCTTGCAGACTGCACGAGTTGCCGGAACCCGGACGCCAATAAAAACATCGCCAGCCCCATACTCCCCTTCTCCAGTTTTAAAAAAGCGCTGCAAAAACACCGCATCCTCTGCACTGGCGTGCGCTCGTAGCGCCTTTGTAACCTCTGCTGCTGTCATGTCCATCTAAGTATGCGCGGAAGTAACCGGCTTGGCAACTTGGCGCTGTTTTACATAAAAGGCAAAACCTGATACAAATTGGAGACGATGAAGCTTATTGTCAAACACCAACGAATCTTCACCCAAGTGACCGTCTATTTTGCCACTGTCACCCGAATTCTGCTCAATATCTTGGTAGTCATCACTACGCTCGCTCTGGCTATGGGAGTGGTGAAATCGGGTTATGATTTGCTGAGTGATATTCATAAACCGTTAAGCACTCTTTTGCAAAATATTTTGCTAGATATCGTCTTTATCTTAGCTTTGGTAGAGGTGACCATTACGGTTTTGGGCTATCTCAAAGACGGTCGCGTGCATGTTCGCTACATTGTTGATACTATTTTGATCATTATGCTTAACGAGGTAGTCCGCTTGTGGTTCAAGCAGGCAGATTTGCAGCAATCTATAAGCATATCGGTGGTTATTGCCACATTAGCTGCGGTACGCATTAGCGTAGTCAAGTTCGCGCCTGACCACGAGGATTAAAAGGAGGATTTATGCCATATACGTTTAATCACGAAGTTCACACAGGGCTTATCCGTGCCGATTACCAACGGGTCGAAGAACGACCAAGCGGATTAGTCGTCACCACTTTTTTAGCAGCAGTGCTGGCAGAGGTTGAGTTACCGCAACAGCCTTCCAAGCTGGCTTTGCCACCTGAAGGGCTGAGGTTCACTCCGACAGGTAACGACGAGGCAGATCGTGCAGCCCACGCAGTCAGCGATCCTTCGTACCAAAATTTGGGAGAACTCGCCGACGCGAGTGCAGCGGCCTGGCGAAAGAAGTTGCTTGGGGCCAAAGTCTTAGCAACGCGACTTGAACCCGCAGAGATTTGGAAGGAGGAGAGATCACCAAGTGGTCTTATTATCGGGGCTGAGCCCAAGCTAACATTCGCAGGCCTTGCGGCAACTCCGCACGAAATAAGCATGCTCAAGAGGATCGACGAGCAGGTTGCAAGTTTGCAAACCGTTGATCCAGACGTTCCTGGCTCTTACCTTTAAAGTACTGCGCCGCGGCGGGCTTTGTTCGCCCATTCGTCGGCGAGTTCATTGCCTGGATCGTTATTGTGTCCACGAACCCATATCAGTGTTGCCTGCGCATTGCGAAAGAGCGGGCAGACTTCTCGCACAATGTCGAGGTTTTTGATCTCGCCGCCTTTTTTCTTCCAGCCATTCTTTTCCCAGCCAAGCGACCATTTGGTAATCACATTGATCCAAAATTCGCTGTCCGTATGGATCTCGCACGGGTCACCGCCGGCGTCTTTTAGCGCGGCAATAATCGCCTTGCCTTCCATACGGATGTTTGTGGTATTTGGCTCGCGACCCAGCACCTGGGGCGTCATATTGCGAATAACTGCAAAGCCGCCTGGGCCTGGATTAGGACTGGCGCTGCCGTCAGTGTGGTAGACAATCATGTGGTAAGTATAGCAGAGCTACAGCTGGACTTCGTCAAGAGAATGAACAATCTGCACACTCGCCTGCCAGCCTTCCGGCAGTTGCTCGAGATGCGGGATAGCATCATGGCGACAGACCAACACTGCACGGGCGCCTAGATTACAGGCAAAACGGGCGTCAACAAACTGATCGCCAACCACCAGAGTGGTGCCTGGATCAAAGTCCACACCCTGAAGCACCGCGGCAGCTGGCTTGCGGTGCTCGCCCTCATCGCCACAAATCACCCGGTTGATCATATGGCGCAAAGCCGAATTTTGGAGCATCGTCCGTGGGCTGGCGTTCCCTCGGTCAACGCCGTGCGCACGATTGGTCACTACAAGTTGCTCAATGCCCTGCGCATACGCCCGGTTCGCCAGATCAACTGCGTCGCGGAAAAAATGATCGTCGGGGTGCGTAATATATGCGTCATCAACAACCAGAAAATCTTTGATAATCTGCTGCAGTTGCGCTTCAGAAACGCGCGCTCCAAGCAAACCGCCAATCGATTCATGCAACTGTCCATGAAAATGCGCCAACAGCTCTTCACGCGGTGGCAGCTCCAGATCATGTACTGGCAATACTTGCTCAAGGATAGCTTCGTGGATACTAAAGCTGTCCACGATGGTACCATCAAGGTCCCACACAATCTTTTGCAAAGGAAGTTCTGAGTTTGTCATGCGGCTATTTTTTGTTTGGCTTGGCCACTCGTTTTTTAAACTCGTCGGCCATCATGTAACTCGTGGTATCCTTGACGCGATCCACAAACAGTATGCCCTGCAGATGATCCACCTCGTGTTGGGCAACATGAGCCGGCAGACCCTCCAAGATTTCCTCATGTGATTGAGCGTGCTCGTCGAGCCAACGCAGTTTGATTTTTTTGTAGCGCGGCACTTTGGCGTACAGCGTATCGGTGCCAGTGCCGCAGCTGATGCACCCTTCCCACATACTGGTGCGACGGCCAAATATTTCTATGATTTCGGGATTACAGATGATCATATCAAATTTCTCGCGGTTCGGGCGAGTTGGCGTGGGCTTGATGCCAATCACCGAAAACGCCAAGCTCTCCCCCACCTGGGGCGCAGCCATGCCGACACCGTATGGCTTTTTAAGCAACGTGTAGCGAATGTCAGCGATCAGATTTTGCATATGCTCACTGCAAATTTCTTGGGGCGTAAGCAGCCTCGCTTTTTGGCGTAAGATGGGGTTGCCAAACTTAGCTCGCGGCAAAATATTGGGCGTCACTCGCAGATCCAGCTGGATTTTGGTGCTCAGCTGGTGCAATTCCTGCAGCGAGCGTAAGCCAATGCCGACGGTATCCGGCAATAAGGTATAGAGCGTCACATGCGTTGGTTGCTCTGGCACATTCACGCCATATTTTTGGCGCACTCGCGTAAAGAATCCCTTAAGCGCCGGCACTTTGGCCATAGCGATGACCGATTTGCGCGAGTCGCTTTGCACAAAGTAAAATGTGTTTTCCAGTTCATACTCCACAACCGGGTGGGCCGCATGATACGCCTTGAATTCTTCCTCGAGCTCCTTGGCAATCTCTGCAACCCGTGATGGATCAATACTTGCCGCCAACTTTTCGCGATTGGTAAGCGTGATATGAAATTCTTTTTTGCGGTGCAATGTATATCCCTCAACCGTGATCGTCTCGGGAATAGCCAGCACTGTCACGTCCTGCAGCAGAACGCTTCCGTGGTACTTAATATACGGCGTTTTGACAGTGTCCATTACGCAATGTGTTGCAATAGTTCCTCAATGGGTACGCGTTCTTGCTCGGTGGTATCGCGGTTTCGTACCGTCACCGTGTTGTCCTGCAAGGTATCAAAGTCGATAGTCACGCAAAATGGCGTGCCGATTTCGTCTTGGCGGCGATAGCGTTTACCGATGTTGCCGTTATCGTCCCATACCACGTTACCAAGCTCTTTTTTGAGCGTGACAAACACTTCGCGGGCTTTTTCTACCAGCTCTGGCTTGTTCTTAAGCAGTGGCGAAACAGCCACTTTGACTGGCGCAAGCTCTGGCTGTAGTTTCAAAACGGTGCGCGTTTCGCCATTTGGCAACTCTTCAACAGTATAGGCGTTGCATAGTACGGCCAAAAAGATTCGGCCCATTCCCATCGAGGTTTCCAAAATCCACGGAATGTATTTTTCATGCGTGGTTGGGTCAGTGTACTGCAAGTCCACGCCAGAAAACTTCATGTGCTGCGTCAAATCATAATTGGTGCGATCATGCACACCTTCCACTTCATCAAAACCAAGTGACGGATAATTATATTCAATATCCCAGGCGTCGGCAGCGTAAAATACCAGATTCTCATGCTGCTTCCAGCGCAGGTTTTCTTCTTTGATACCGAGCGAAAGATACCACTTCCAACGAGTTTGCTTAATCTGTTCGTAAGCTTCTTTATTCTCGTGTGGCTTCACAAAATACTGAGTGTCCGCCTGCTCTAACTCGCGGGTGCGGAACAGAAAATTACGTGGGCTAATCTCGTTCCGAAACGCTTTACCAATTTGCGCAATGCCAAAGGGAATTTTGACCGGCATGGTGTCGACCACGTTTTTGAAGTTGAGGTAGATACCTTGACAAGCTTCACCAGGCAAATATACTGGTCGCTCTTCTTCCCCGGTAAAATCGCCCAGGTTGGACTTTACCAGCAGGTTAAAGGCTTTGACGCTGCTAAAATCTTTGCTTCCACACTTGGGGCATTTGATTTTGTCTCGGTTTTCGTCAAATAGCTTGTTGAGTTCTTCTTCGCTCATCTTTTCGTCAGCGGTAACACCAACTGCTTCGAGCTCTTTATCCACGCGGATCCGGGTGTGGCAGACCTTGCACTCTGCCAGCGGGTCAGAAAAGCCGCCGATGTGACCTGAAGCTTCCCAGACCTTAGGGTGTTTGAAAATAGCAGAATCCAGACCCACAAAATTATCGCGGTCATAGACATTGGCTTTCCACCAGGATTTCTTGATGTTGTTGAGCAACTCTACCCCGTTTGGGCCAAAGTCGTACAAGCCAGCCTCACCGCCATAAATCTCGCTACCCGGATACACAAATCCGCGGCGCTTACACAAACTGGTTATATCATCTAAAGTCACATTACTCATTGAGGCGATTATACCTCAAGAAGTGAGCATCGACCAGTCTCCGCTTTTGCAGTTTTATATACTACAACCTCAGATGGCCTCCTTGACAAGCATCGCCCATGCGCGTATACCTGGACTAATACTTTGTTTAATCAATAAGGGAAATCTATGAACACCGAAGCGTCAGGAACTTCAACGTCTCACGAGGCAGCCGACAATACTACTATCACTAACGCTGAGCAAGAACCAACTCGCGAAGCACAGGATATGCTGGGCCTGGCTGTTACGACAATTACTGTGGGCAGCGCTCCAAGAGCCGAAATTGGCGAAGATGGTGTCGTCCGCTACTTCCATATTGAAGCTACAGAATCCGCACAAACTCCAAGCACCCCGGCAGAAGTTGTTCCGCACCCTGCACCTGGGCCAGCACAGCCGGCGAGTGGTCTCGCGCCAACCTTAGTAGCTTAATATGCGCTGCGGTTAGATTTCCAAAGCCACTTTTGGCCAGACCGCGTTCATGGACATCGTAGGTATAGGTTGCGTCTTCTTGCAGCTTGTTTCCTTCAATGTCGGTGGTGAGATCTGGCGAACGGCCTAGCAAATCTTCGAGCTGCATGCGAAACCACAATTCGGTAAAGCCTGTTGCAATACTTAGTTCGTCCAAATAGATAAAGGTGCGGCGCAGTAGCTCGTAGAACGAACGATCCACCACGTCTTCGGTTGAGCGGTCGACCAGCTTGAGCGCTTCGTAGCCAAGTTGCAGCCGGTCGTAATCGGTCATAATATTTTTGTAAAACTTCTCCAGACGAGTAGAAAGCACGATCGCAAGTTCTCCCCTGCCCGCCCCAAAAGTAATGGTCGATTCGCTAAACGGTTCGAGCCCACCACCAAGTTTACTCCCCGAGCGGCGCACGCCTTTGGCAATCGCGCTTACTTTGCCGTGGTCAGAGGTAATAAAACTGATAATCCGATCAGCCTCGCCATAATTCACACGTCGCAGCACAATGGCTGTGGTTTTAAACTGTTTCATGCGGCGCTCCTATAATTCGGCTAGCTGCCCGAACCAACTCTTGCGGGCGCGCGTCAACCTTAAAGATGTATTCCACCACCCCATACGCGTGCCACGCATCGCGGTGCAACCCGCTCCGCTCGGGCTCAAGGTTGCTTTGGATAATGACAGGAATCTCAGCCAAGTCAGGATACGACCGCAGCTCATGCAGCACTCCAATGCCGTTATGCCCAGAGAGGAGCAAGTCCAGGATGATGAGATCGATTGGGGTTTCGTCTAATTTTTCGATACCTGTTTGGCCGTCTAGGGCATGCACCACCGCAAAGCCAGCGGCACGGAGCACGTCGCTATACAGTTCGCCCAGCCAGGCGTCGTCTTCGATAAGGAGTATGGTTTTCATGGTTAAAAAAGTTGGAGTTGTGTAGAGGTAAAGAGGTCGAGGTAGATGCTGGTACCGCTGGTAGCGCGCTCCAAGCCAAGCTTGCCGCCCATGGCGGTGATAAGCTGCCGCACAATGTACAAGCCAATGCCACTACTGTTTCCTTGCGCGCGGAGTGGCTGAGCCTCGCCGCCGAGACGCCTTTCAAGCTGTTGGAAGTCGGCTTCGCTCAGTTGTGCGCCGTCGTTAGCCACCGACAGCCTGGTGTGTTCTTTTTGCAAGCGGCCACCGATGATCACCTCGCTGCCTCGACTATGCTTTAAAGCGTTGTCCACTAGATTAAACAGTGCTTCGTTCAGCAATAAACGATTGGCGACCACCAAAGTAGTCTGGCGGCGCACACGAACGCTCACCGTTTGGCCAAGTTTTTGGCTGTAAGGATATAACTCGTGCGCCACCTCTTCGGCAACCTGACGCACATTCACCGGCTCAAGTGCTAGTTGAAACGAGGCCTGCTCCACCCGGTACGCGTCCACCAGTCCTTGCACTACGCGCAGCATGCGATCACTCGAGAGAAGGATCCGCTCCAAGTATTCACGTTGGCGAAGGCTGAGCGGCTCACCTTCGGCCAAAAGCGTCGCAGAAAGGCCACTGACCAGTGTCAGCGGCGATTTAAGTTCATGCGCAGTAGCGGTTAGTGGCGAAATTGGTTGCACGCGTAAAACTCTACCCTTCTCCTACAAGTGTAGCAGACAACGCACTATGGGATAAACGTCAGCGTGGGAAGAATTGTTTTATCAAAGTCAGGGACAAATTCTTTGGACTCGGTATACACTTGCACCACCTTGTCGCGGAGTGCAAAGAGCACCATTGCACCTTCGGTCTTATTCACGAAGGTACCGTCCAGGCGCATTCCTTCGCCAGATTGCAGCTTGATGGGAGTAGCCTTTAGAAGACCCTTCTGAATTTGCGAATCAAACGTCTTCAAAAAGTCAGCGTAATCGCGTTGTTGAATGGTAATGCGCAGCGCATATGTATATTTGTGATCGGTAATTGGTGGCACGACATCAGGATTGAAGTAGGCTTCAAACTGGTTGTCCGTACTGCCGTCCTGGCCGACATACACGCTCCAGGTCTTGGGATAAGTTACCCCAACGGTGCCGAGTTGTTCTGGCCCACTAAATTTGCGCGTCGGCGATTTGGCTTGTTCGGCAAATTGGGCTGCAAGTTCCGTCTGCTGCTTTTGTTTGGCATCGGTGACGGCCGCTGCTACCTTTTGATCAGTATTATTTTTGTAATCCTGATATTTGGTATACGACCACGCGCCAAAGGCGGTCACGCCAGCAGCAAGAATACAAAGCACAATTACTGGAACTAATAGCACATTGAGGATGCCAGCTTCACGAGACTTCATCGTACAATCCTTTTCATCTTATCCATATCTTACGAGACTAAGGGGCAATTTGTAAAGCTAATGCTTGCCCGAATAGGTATATAAAAACACCCCGTCACGCACCGCCGCCGCCTGTTTGCCTGGAATGGCAAAGGTAAAACTGGCCAGTTGCACCGTGTGTCCGAGCCGTTTGGCTTCGGTAGTCATCTTGTCATCAAGCCGTTTCATGTAGCGATGTAGAAGGAAGATATACACGCCAGTGGTGTCAGCAGGCAATTCCACGTGCCAAAAATTAGCACAGCGAATGTGCACCTGCTGGCGATAGCGAAGACATCGCAGCCACGAAACCGCACACAGAATTGGGTTGAGCTCGTATCCATACACCACTGCACCCTGCCGGGCGGCGGCTTTTAAAAGGATGCCGTCTCCCGAGCCCAAATCCACAATGGTCGCGCCGGCCCGAACCTGCAAGAGTTCCAAAGCCACTGCCACCTGATGCCGCTTGGTTGGTAGATACGGCGCGCCAAAGAAAATCACAAAAGCAAACAATAGTATTACCGCACAAACTATCCAAAAAATCATATGTCTATCCGTTTGCCTTGGTGAATTTCTGCTTGATCTGCTCGACGCGATTTTCGGCCGACCGTAGTTCTTTCTCAAGTTCCTCGGCCAGTTTCATACCGCGCTCAAACTGTTTCATGCTGGCATCCAGAGTTACCGCATCGGAATCAAACCATTCCATGATGGCTTCTAGCTCGGCCAGTTTTTCTTCGTAAGTTGCTTTAGGTGGTTTTGGATCGGACATGGTGTACCTCGCTTTGCACTACTGAATCGGTGAATTCCACTTGTATCATATCGCCAACATGAAGCTTTTGGCCAGAGGCTATGCAGGTGTCGTCGGCGTTTCGCACTAAAGCATACCCGCGACGCAGCACTGTTTGGGGGTCAAGTTGACGCAAACTCCGCACGTTCCCGAGCAAGCGTTGCCGAACTTGCTCCATCACATGGCGTTGCCGCGAAGCCAGACGCTCCGTAGTGTGGCCAAGTTGCAATCTGGCGTGGCCAAAGTCGACCGCCTGCGCAATGCGCTGCTGCGCATGGCTGATATGTTGCCGCTGCAGGTTGTGATATCCAGCGATTTGACGCGACAGTCGCTGGCGAGTTGCTTCAATGTGGGCCAACAACTCCCGTCGGTCAGGCACGACCAATTGCGCAGCATTGCTTGGCGTGGCGGCTCGTACATCAGCGACCAGATCCGCGAGCGAGGTATCGACCTCGTGGCCCACGCCCACCAAAGTTGGAATACGGCTGGCGGCAATTGCCCGCACCAATAGTTCATCGTTGTAGGCGGCCAAATCATCGGCACTGCCGCCGCCGCGGATAATCACCAGCACATCAACTGGATCAGCCTGCTGGTTAAAATACTGAATGGCCGCAATGTTCTGCTCCACCGCTGGCAGCCCCTGAACCTGCACATCAGCAACCTGAATGGTTAGTCCACCCCACCGAGCATTCACAATCTTGGCAAAGTCTGCATAGCCTGCTGATTCAATCGAACTAATCACTCCGATCCGCCGCGGCAAGGCTGGCAACGATCGTTTACGTGCCGCATCCAGCAACCCTTCCAGCTCCAGCTTGGCTCGCAACATCTCAAACGCTCGCTTGATACTCCCCTCACCCACGGGCATTACTTGGCGAATTGTCAGACTGAACTTCCCCCAGCGCGTCAACCGCGGTTCAGCCAACACTTTTACCCGCATGCCATCTTCCAGCGGTGTACGCAACTGAAAGGCCATCATAAAACAACCCAGGGTAGCTTCGTCATCTTTAATATCAAAAAAGACATATTTATCGCGGTTGTATTTAAACGAAGCGACCTCACCTTCCACTAAGACCGTGGGGTACGCAATCTCTAGCGTTTGGTTGATCAGCGCGACACATTCGGCTGGAGTAAGGACCAGATCCTCCATTATTTTGCTTTCAAAAAGTTGCGCCGGTAGAGCGCGTAGCCGATTGGCACAAAAATCACCATGTTGAGCACGCGGTATAAAATGGTCGCCGAGAGCGCCAAGGCCGCTGGCACGCCGGCCGAAGCCATCACTGAAGTCATTAAGAATTCGTACACGCCCACACCACCAAAGAGCGACATCACGCCTGCAAAATTGGCAATCGCATACCCGATCACCAGTGCGCCAGGATTAATCCAATGTCCATAGGCTACGAACGCCAAGTAAATCACCGCCAACTCGGTAAAGTTGCCCATAAATGCCCAAAAAAAAGCTTTCTTTAGTTTGCCTGCGTCTTTGGCGATCAAGAGATAATCTTCGTGCAATTCTTTGAGCACTTTTTCGACTTTGGCAATGTCAATCAGTTCTCGGTTGCGCCGGTGCAACGCTCGCGTCACATAATTGATCATCTTGGGCAGAAAAAGCGTAAAGGATCGAATGCGTGTCTCGCTGCTCACAATATACAGCGCCAACAAGCTTCCGACCACTGTTAATGTGGTGATCGACGAGCCAATCAAAATCGTCAGGTGACTCGCCCGGCCCGCAACAGCCAGCACAAACATGCCCAGCAACAGCAGCGGTAAAAAGGTGGTAAACAGCAGTCCAAAACGTGCGGCCTGCACCATGGTTGACTTGGCAGTTGATACGCCTTGGGGCTTCAGACGCATCGAAAAATACGAAAAGCCCGAAAACCCGCCACTTGGAAAAACCAAATTCACGAAGTTGAGCTCCAGCGAGATCGTAAATAAATCAAGCGTTCCCACCTTCTCGCCTAACGCCTTCAGGTACTCCTGGTACATTTTGGCATTGGTATAAAAATTATAAAATTCAATGCAAACCAGCGCTACCACTGCTATCAAACTGAGTTGATGGAGGTTGGCAAAGACTTGGGTAAATTGGTGCCGCGTCAAAATCACCACCACGACAAGCGCGACAAGCGTAATAACGTTAATCCAGGCACGGAGCTTCATTGTGACGATTATACTATTTGCGTTCGCTTCAGGCCAGTGCAAGGGCTAGGGGTTTTGGGCCTTTACAGAGTATAATGGAGAATATATGAAACTATGTATACTTGGTCGTCAACCTGCCCTGTCGCTTGCGGAGCTTGAAGCGCAAGTTGGCGCGGCCGCAATTACCCGTCTGAGCCCTACCACCGCGCTGGTCGACGACACCGCACACACCCTGGAACAAGCCCGGCTTGGAGGCACACTCAAAATTGGCGAAGTAATCGCTCAGCTCGCAGATGCCAAGCCAGACCAAGGTTTCGATGCCGCCCGTGAGTGGCTCAGCGGTCATGTTGCTGATCTTCCCGAAGGCAAAATCTCGCTCGGCATCAGCGCCTACGGCACGCTCAGTAATATCCCTGTGGCAATGCTGCAAAAACGTGCTTTTTCGCTTAAAAAAATTGCCAAAGCTGCCGGTCGTTCGGTGCGAGTGGTGCCCAATAAAACCGCCGAGCTCAACACCGCCCAAGTGTTGCATAACCGCTTGACCGATGCCCGCAATATCGAGCTTTTGATGGTCAGCTATAAAGGCACGCTGGTTGTGGCGCGCACCATTTCGGTCCAAAACATCGACGAGTATAGCGACCGCGACTATGGCCGCCCCAAACGGAGCGGATTCGTAGGCATGCTGCCGCCCAAGCTCGCCCAAATGATGTTGCACTTTGCCCAAACACAGCCGGGTGACGTTGTCCTTGATCCTTTTTGTGGCACCGGCGTGGTTTTGCAAGAAGCAATTTTGCTAGGCTGCAAAGTCTATGGCACCGATATTGAGCAAAAAATGATTGATTTTTCGCGTACAAATTTGGAATGGCTGCGCGAGAAATACCATTTGACCGATGTCGCCATAAAACTAGACCCAGGTGATGCCCAAACCTTGCAGTGGACTCCCCCGCTCGACCGCGTGGTCTGCGAAACCTATCTCGGTCAGCCGCTGACCTCTGTTCCTTCGTCAGAAAAACTGCAAGAAATTATGCATGGCTGCAATCAAATCACCACCGGTTTTCTTAAAAACCTACAGCCGCAACTTACGCCTGGCACTCGCCTGTGCGTCGCAATTCCGGCGTGGTTTGTCCAAAACCGTTTTCACCACCTGCCAGTTATTGACCAACTCGAGGAACTCGGGTATAATCGGATAAGTTTTGAGCATGCGAGCGATCAAGATTTGATCTATCATCGTCACGATCAGATCGTTGCTCGTGAGCTGTTAGTACTAACGAGGAAATAATATGTCACACGTAAAAGCGGCGGGCTCCGCCAAGAATACCAAAGACTCTCCCGGACAACGCCTTGGCGTCAAGCTTTACGGCGGCCAAAAAGTTTTGGAAGGCCAAGTGATTGTTCGCCAAATCGGCCAGACCAAACGCGCTGGTGACGGCACTTTTATGAGCCGAAACTTCACCATTCACGCTGCCAAAGATGGCGTGGTTGGCTTCCGCAAAATTAAAGTCCGCAAATTTACCGGAAAAACCACTACACGCACACAAGTCGTGGTAGAATAAAACTACAAATAAACATTAGCTAAAATACGCAGCGCTTTTCGTCACGAGGAGCGCTGTTTTTTATTTCAACCTTAGACCTTCGAGCGGAAGATAATAGCGAACTGCCTTCCCTTGTTCGGGCGTATTATCATGTGTCTCCCAGACTTCCAATGATGAGACCTTCGGTCCCAAATGTGACCAAAGCCCAGCTATGATATTCCTATGGATCTCTCTAAACTCGGATCGGCGTGTGTCTGGGTTCTTATACGTTAAGAACACGGAACAGACACTTTCTCCGTGGCCTCTTCCTGGTGGAAAGTATTTATAAGCACAATGCAACTCTTGCGTATAGTCGCCCACTTGGACCATGCCCATTACAGGCCTTCCATCATTCGTGCTGTCATATATAGCCAGGTGCGCGTCCGCCCGTGCCTCAATCAATTGGAGAACAAAAGACTGGTCAGACGTGTCTAGACTCTCGGTATAGTTGCCTGCTCGCAGCACTCCAGCAATAGCATATGGAGCTTTGTGTTCGTCCGCTACCTCAACGGTCTCTATTTCGATCTGGCTATGTGCTGCAGTATTCCGCAACTGGGCCGGTGTAAATTGATGCCTTTTGCGTTCTGCTCCCATTCTTGCAGCGACAACGCTAAGGTCAACATACTCGCATAGACGGTCAATTTCCGCTGGCTCAACTGATCGCTCTGAAGACCCTCCTCCTCCTTCATCCATTCTGGTAACTTCAGGTTCCTCATTACCTCTTCCGAAGTAATGATATCGTGTTATTCCTGTCTCTTCATGAGACCAATAAATACCGAGCGTACGGCTTACTACTTCTTCGTCCCGGTCTCTGTGCTCAGCAACAAATCCTGTTCGGCCATCTTCCGTGGGGATATCATCGGTAGTAATTACCGCTTCACCTTTTTCCCAAATCTCCTCGCCCTCCATCCGTACAGCACTACTACGTGCACGAGTCATGCTTCTATCCACAATGTAGTCAAAAATACCTCTCACGTATTCTCGGTCTTCTGGCCCTACTTCCGGCTGAGTATCATCGAATTCCGGAAATAGGGGGCGCTCCTGAAGCTCTGCCTGCTGCTCAGCTTCAGTGCCTTCTGATTCCCTACCATCATCTTCATTCCCTTCGCCACCTTCTTCGCCAGGAGCGGGCAGCCTCTCTCCTGGCACCTTTCCGCCTCCTGCACCTCCGGCTTGGGTCTCTGGAATAACTATCTCCTGGGGAGCTGTTGGGCTACCATCAGTATCCTCAGCTCCGCTACCACCCGAATCGCCTGGTTCACTATCGGAAGGTATGTTGACTGTGATCAGTGCAAGTGATTCCTCACCGCTTGCGGCAACTGCGCATTGTCCGATTGCTTCTGCTGGCTGTAGAGGCCCCTTAAGCACTTCACCACTGGCTGATTCTGTGGAATCAAGCACTAGTGCCGGAGACAAACCCTCGGCAAGTGCCTCCTCAAGTGGGACGGGCGGCGCCTCATCAGAAGCAGCACCATCCTGCGCTGCGGGACGAGGGGCTCCATCAGGGAACTCAAAACTGGAAGTATCACCTGGCTCAAAGCCAGCGAAATCAGTAAACATAGGAAATTACAAAACTAAAACGTTAGCTCTTACTCCATACCAAGGTGATGCTTGACGCGCTCAATCACATCGCTAATCACGACTTGCGACTTCACCAGGTAATCATCAACACCAAGTTTTTCGGCGCGCTCGCGGTCTTTGGCTTGGCTAAGCGCTGTCAGCATAATGATACGTACATTCATTGTCTCGGGAGTGTTTCGAAGAATATCAAGCACATCAAAGCCGGTAATCTTGGGCATCATCGCATCAAGCAGAATGAGGTCTGGCTTGTAGCTTACCGCGACCGAAAGCGCTTCTTCGCCATTGCTGACGTGCTTTACTTCAAAGCCCTCAAGTTCAAGCCGGGCAATATATACTTTTGCAAGCGCTTCGTCGTCTTCGACTAACAGAATTTTCTTTTTAGCGTCCATGAATCTGCCTTAATTATTCACATTGTAGCACAATGTTTATTGCTTAGTATTGATGAAAGAGAATGAGCGGTCTTTTTGCGGGTCCCGATTTGCCGCCACATCGTCGTCGTTCATCTTGACTTCAATATCAGGCGAGATACCTTCTTTGTCAATGTTTTTACCTTTTGGTGTGTACCAGCGAGCTACCGTCACCTTGAGTTCAGATCCGTCGTTGAGTTTTTGCAACT
This sequence comes from Saccharimonadales bacterium (SeqCode), assembly GCA_035480055.1. Classification (GTDB taxonomy): domain Bacteria; phylum Patescibacteriota; class Saccharimonadia; order Saccharimonadales; family DASZAF01; genus DATIIB01. The sequence continues at coordinate 67,588 of DATIIB010000003.1, read as the reverse complement.
CTTGAACGCTGCCCTTTCCAAAGCTTTTGACGCCGACCAGTTTGGCATTGGCGGTGTCTTGGAGCGCACCAGCAGTAATCTCACTGGCACTGGCTGAGCCGCCATCAATCAATACCACCGTTGGAAATCCCTTGAGCACATTGCCGCCCTTTGCCTGCAGAGTATCAACAACTTTGTTGCCCTGGCGTTCTTGAACCACCGTCTGGCCGTTGTCTAGCCACAAGCTTGACACTGAGACTGCTGCGTCGAGATAACCACCGCCATCACCGCGAAGATCGAGCACCACGCCTTTGACATTCTTGCTCTTGAATTCATCGGCAGCCTTTTGAGCTAATGCCCCGGTGTCTTCGGCAAAGCGTGAGATTTGCATATAACCAATGTTGTCGCTGGTTACTTCGTACTTCACGCTTGGAATGGTGATGTCATCGCGGGTGATGGTAAATTCGAGCGGCTTTTGGTCGCGAGCCACTTGAATTTTAACTGTCGTGCCTTTATCACCGCGGATTTTGCTCACCGCTTGGTCAACGCTCCATTTGCTGGCATCTTCGCCATTTACTTGCAAGATAATATCGCCAGTCTTCACGCCTGCTTTTTGAGCTGGGAAGCCTTCCAGAGGAGAAACCACCACCAACTGGCCGTCCTTTTTGCCAAGCTCGGCACCAATACCAGAGAATTTCCCATCGAGCGAATCCTGGAAGTCTTGGCTTTCTTTGGGCGTAAAGTAGGTCGTATATGGGTCGCCAGTTGCTTCAACCAAGCCTTTCTTCATGCCGTCGATAAGTTTTTCCGCGTCGAGGTTACCATCATACTTTTGGCGCAGTCGGTCGTATAACTGCTCGACAGACGTGTAGTTAAGGTCTGCTGGCGCTTTGCTATTTTTATTTCTTTCAAGTGAGGTAAGGTCGAAGCCACTTAGCTTGACGCCCATGCCAAAAGCAATTACTGCCACAATTATAAAGGGTACCGATTTTCGGCCCCAATTTTTTAACTTTGCCACCATTTTTTGCTGACTTGCCATATATCCCATGTACTCACCTTCTAGAGATTGTCGTTACTTTCATGATATTATCATGCTGATACCCAAAAAGATAGCCGTAAGGATAATCTGTATGCGAGCTGAAAAAATTAGTGCAGAGCTGTACACCAAACTTATTCACTCTCACCCCGAGACGCGCTTTCCAATTGAGCAATCCCCTCTCTGGGGAGAGTTTCAATCCACGATTCCTGGGCGACGGTCTCTTGGTACTTTTTTGATCCGTCAAAACGAACAAGAAGTTGCACTCTTGAATGCTGTTGAATTAACAATGCGCGGATATAGCTACATTTGGCTTAATCAAGGTCCCACCTGGCTGGTCGAACCAACCCAAGCTATTGTCGATGACGTGGCGAAAACGCTGCGTGATGTTGTTGCGGAAGCAAGCACTGCGCGGCCATTATTCATCCGGGCGCATTTTCCCAAACCGCCTGCCAAAGGGCTTCCGGCATATTCTAAGTCACTTATCGAAAAAACAACCGTGGTGGATTTGACGCCCGACTTCGAGACAATCCTGGAGCGAATGGACTATGGAGCACGCCGCGGAATGCGTAAAGCTGCCAAATCAGGAATTACCATACGCGAAGTGCCAGCTCTTGAAGCAGCAGCTGATTTTGCACCTTACTACGCCATTCTCAGCGAGACTGCCTCGCGCGATGGATTCTACGTCCACCCGGCCAGCACCTATCAATCAATGCTCAAATCCTTGGACGGAACGGTGCGCTTTTTTGTCGCCTTTGAAGGCGCATCACCTATCGCCTGGGCCATCGACACCGTCTTCAATAATCAAGCTATTTATTACTACGGCGCAAGCAATGAGGCAGCTCGGAAAGTCAGTGCGCCTTATCTTCTTCACGTTGAAATAATGCGTCAGCTCAAAGACGAAGGTGTACGGAGCTACGACTTTTTGGGAATTGGCAGCAAAAATTACCCCGGCCTGCAAGGGGTAACGCAGTTTAAGCTGCGTTTTGGCGGCGAGGTGATCGAGTATGTACCCGCGTATGATATTCCACTCCAGCCGCTGTATCATCCTTGGAAATGGGCGCAAGCTCTTAAAACTAGATTGCGGCATTAAACCTCCCCTGATCCGCCCCTCCTCTCCCACGCTCCACCCTTCAGCATACTCCACGGGTCCTGCCACCTGATCCGCCCCTAAATTTTTTATGAATACATAAAACAATTTTGGGGCAGCCCCGTCAGGTGTCACCCGTTCATTCTTGAACTTGAGAATTAGTGGTGGCTAGATGTGCCGCTCGAAGAGCGGACATAAAATACTAAGACTATCCATTTCCAAACAACAGATATATCGCTGCTACCAACAAGGAGGACAGTCCGCGGGTGGGAGTTGTGGAGTGGGCTGAAGGGAGGATCGTAGGAGGATTGAAGGGCGAACCCAGGAGTTCCTAATGCGTAAAGTGCACGAACGCCAGCCCAGAGACAACCTTGAGGTCCATGGTGCTATATGCATACGGGTCGAAGTTATATTGGCTTACTCGAATCCAACCATCGCCATACACCTGCTCCACAACTGCTGCGTGACCTACACCACCGATAATCGAAGGTGGAATAATGACGACTGAGCCAGAAGCTGGGGTCTCATCGGTGTAGCCATCGCCATTCGCAGGAACCGTGCCTGGCCACTGGTAGGCGTTGCCTGCTCCATGGAAGCCAGAGACATGGTGGCCAAAGCGATACTGCATAGCCCACGCTGCATACGAGACACATTCTCGGTTATAGAGCTGCCAGGAATCAATGATCGAATCAGGATACGCGCTACAAAGCTGCGAGTCATACCCGCCACCACAGTTGACACCCGCTGTTTTGTTGCGCCATTGCAATGAACCATACGCACCTTTGCTAGCGATTGAGCTCCCGCCGGCCGACAGGTTGGCATACATTTGTGCCTGGGCGCTCTTGAGCTGTCCGATTTGTGCTGCCAAATCAGCCACTTGCGTGTCGAATTGCGACTTGGCCTGATTAGTTTGCGCCAGCTTTTGGTCAGCCTCCGACTGCTTGGCAGCAAGATCGGCCTGCAAAGTCTTTTGCGTATCGAGCAGCTTGACCACTTCTGCTTGCTGATCGGCGAGTTGTTTCTCGAGATCTTTAATAGAAACAATCGTGTCTGATATTTTATCTTTTACGGTGTTTCGGTACTGCTGTTTATCAAGATATTCGCTGATATTTTTACTCGAGGCAAGCATCTCAACGGTCGAAACTTTTCCTTCAATGTACATCGCCTTAATGTTTTTACCAAGGACTTCGCGCTGATGAGCGAGTTCCTTTTTGGCCACGTCAATCTGGCCTGATAAATCGTTATAGCGCTGCTGGTTTGCGGCGATCTGAGCGCGGACCGAAGCAATCTGGTTTTCAAGAACATTAATCTGCCCTTGCAAATCATTTGCTTGGGCACCAAGCTGGTTGGCCTGTGCTTGACTCTGCGCCTGCTGTTGCTTGAGCGCATTAATCTGATCATCGTATTGATCGGCGTAGACCGGCAACGTCGAGCTACACATCATTGCTAATGCGGCAATAACCAAGGCACTATACCCTGCTACTCTCTTGAGGGAAGCTCGAATTTTAGCGTGGAATATGTCTGTTTTATGAACCATAAACACTATAAATTATTAATCGAAATGTCTGGTTTGTCAATATGAGCTTCAGCTTTTGCGGCGCAAACGGAAGCGATGCTTGGCGGTATAAACTCGCAGGTATCGCTTGGTTGCAAGCAACGACGAGAGGACACCGATCAGCATACCCAGCAGCACTGTGGCGGCACTAATGAGTAGCACATGTTCTTTCATAAAGTCGCGAGTGTAGAGTACTTCTGGAATGTACGAAGCAATATTGTCAGCCTGGCCCAGGAGCAACGTGTAACTTACCGCGAGCGTTACGCTGCCCGCAATTATGCCATACAGCGAAGCTTCAATAAGAAATGGCCCACGGATATACCCACGCGTTGCCCCAATCAATTTCATAATTTCGATTTCGTCGCGGCGGTTAAAAATGGCCATGCGGATAGTGTTAAAAATAATCAAAATCGAAATAACTGCAAAGCCGACACTGGCGGCAACTCCGGCGATGCGGAAAAAGCGAGCAATCGAGACAATCCGATCAATCGCCTGCTTACGGTCACCTGAATACGATGGCTTGTCTGATTGCAGCTTCAAATTGGTGGGTTCGTTGATGACTCGTGCAATGTCTTCAATCTTGTTAGGATCCTTGGTTTTGATCTGGAACGAAGACGGCAAGTAGTTGTCGCTTTGCGAAATGGCATTCTGCAACTCCAAATTATCCTGGTTTTGCGCCCGGTAAATATCAAGGGCCTGGGCTTTGCTGATGTATGTCACATCCTTTACATTGGGCTGAGCTTTCAGCTCGTTCCGAAAGCGCGCTTGGTCTTTAGGGCTAATGTCATCTACCAAATACACCGACACGTCAATTTTATCCGTGATGGTCTTCACCATTCGCGTGAAGGTCATGTTGGCGATGAGCGTGGAAAGGATAATCGACAGCGTCACCACCATAATAGCCGTAGCTGCCGTGGACAACCACGAGTTACGAATGAAGTTAATTAGTCCGGTCTTGCACTGCCGCCGGAAAACAATAAAGAAACGTCTCATGACTGCGTATACACTCCCCTGGCCTGATCTTTGACCACCTTGCCATGGTTAATGGTAATCACGCGACGCTTCAATTTGTTCACAATGTCTTGGTTGTGGGTGGTCAAAATCACTGTGGTACCGTATTTGTTAATCTTTTCCAAAATGCGCACAATGTCCCAGCTGTGCTTGGGATCTAAGTTGCCGGTTGGCTCGTCGGCGATCAAGATCTTCGGCTGGCGGACAATCGCCCGGGCGATTGCCACGCGCTGACGCTCACCGCCTGAAAGTTCGCTTGGGAAGTTTTTTTCTTTGCCAGTCAGCCCAACAATCTCGATCACTTTTGGCACAGTATGGCGAATCTCTCGGTTGCTCATGCCCACAATCTCCAGGGCAAAAGCCACGTTTTCAAACACTGTACGGTTCTGTAGCAGTTTAAAATCTTGGAAGACTGTACCGATTTTGCGTCGCAGCAAAGGAATATCGCGGTTCTTAAGTGTTTCATAATCAATACCGCCAACCACAATTTTGCCACTGGTAGGTCGCTCTTCGCGAGTCAGCAACTTTAAGAGCGTCGACTTGCCTGCCCCGCTAGTGCCCACAATAATTACGAACTCTCGAGGTTCGATATGAAGGCTTACACGGTTTAGCGCAGTCGTCTCTTTGCCATAAATTTTGGTCACGCGGTCAAGTAGGATCACATCAAGAATTGTACCATAAGAGGAATGGGCGGCTCAAATAAGATTGTACTACTTCTGCAAATACGCACTAATAAACGGATCGATCGCCCCATCCAGCACCGCTTGGGCGTCGTGTTCTTCGTGCTTGGTGCGCGTGTCTTTAACTAGTGTGTACGGATGCAGCACATAGTTGCGGATTTGGTTTCCCCACTCGGCAGATTGATTCGGCCCTTTAAGATCATCGATACGCTCTTTGTGCTGTTCAACCTGTAATTGTGCCAACTTGGAACGTAACACTTTCATGGCGGTTTCGCGATTTTGGAGCTGTGAACGTTCATTTTGAATCGCGACAACAATGCCTGTCGGCACATGCGTAATCCGTACGGCAGAATCAGTAGTATTTACACTCTGTCCACCATTACCACCAGAACGGTAGACATCAATGCGGAGATCATCAGGGCTTAGCTCAACATCTTTAGGCTCGTCAATTTGCGGCAAGACCTCGACCATCGCAAAGGAAGTTTGCCGCAAATGGTCAGCGTTGAATGGACTAAGGCGCACTAAACGGTGCACGCCGTGCTCACCTTTTAACTTGCCATAGGCATGCGGTCCGCTAATCATAATGGTGGCGCTTTTGAGTCCAGCCTCTTCGCCAGCAGATTGGTCGATCACCTCAGCTTTCATATCGTGAGCTTCAGCCCAACGCAGATACATACGCTGCAACATCTCGGTCCAATCTTGGGCGTCGGTGCCGCCAGCGCCTGCATACAAACGCAGAATAGCATCATGCGCGTCGTATGGGCCAGAGAAGCGCAAACTAAACTCCAGCTGGGCATAAGTCTTTTCAAGCTCGTCCAATTGGATAGCCATTTCTTTGAGCATCTCGGTGTCGTTCATCTCGGCTAGCTCGCGTAAGTCATTGAGACCATGTTCCAACGTTCGCCAAGGCTCAATATGCGCCACAAGTTTAGCGTGCTGCTTGGTGACTTCTTGAGCATGCTGGTTATCTTGCCAAAAATCAGGCGCGGCAATCTGGTTGGTAAGCTCGATCGCTTGCGCTTCAAGATCACTCACCTTAGCCTGCTGCACGCCTTGAGCAACTTTGGCGGCTAGTTCTTGAATACGCTGCGAAAGTGGTCCCATGACTGTATCTTACAGCTTTTCTACCGCAGCTTTAAACTGGTTGCCGCGATCTTTGTAATTGGCAAAGTCACCAAAGCTCGCGGTCGCTGGAGAAAGAATTACTTTATCGCCAGGTTTAGCCAACTCGGCAGCCCGCTTCACAATCTCGGCCATCTGCCACTTGTTGTAGACCTCGCCGTGATAGCCCCGAGCGGTCGCAAGCGCGGCGATTTCTTCACCGATTGGCCCCACAAAGAGGACTTGCTTGGGTTTCTTTTCGGCAATGCAGTCAGCTAAAGCAGCAAAATCAACGCCCTTGCTATAACTTCCGCCGATAATCAAAATCTCGTGAGCAGGCTCAAAAGCTTGGATGGCCGCGATCACCGAACCAACGGTTGTGGAAATACTGTCGTTATAATAGCTCACTTCCCCTACCTCGCGCACAAATTGCAAACGATGCTCGAGCCCTTTAAAAGCACGCACCGCTGTGGCAATTGCGGCAACATCCTGAGTATATTGCCAGGCGGCGGTAATTGCCGCACAAATGTTATCCAAATTGTGTGCGCCCGGGATACCTACCTCCGATGTTGCGACAATCCTTTGGCCATCAATCACAATCGCATCACCTTGCACCATTGCCCCTTCGGGAGAATTGTAGCGTATTTTTTGACCTGCAGACTGCGCCGCGATTGCCGCACTGTGCGTATTGGTAGGGTGATATATAACCATATCTTCAGCGGTTTGGAATTTGGCAATGTTCGCCTTGGCGCCCACGTACTCGGCAAAATCTTTATGTACCTCTAAATGCTCAGGCTCGATCATCCCCACGACCGCGATGTGCGGACTTTCTTCCATGTCCCACAGTTGAAAACTAGAAAGTTCCAGCACCGCTACATCTTCCTGACCAATCTCATCCAGAATATCCAGCGCTGGCACGCCAACATTACCAGCGAGATGCGCCTGTAGCCCCGCAGCTTGCAAGATATCGCGGACAAGAGTGGTAATCGTCCCCTTTCCTTTGGTGGCTGTAACGCCAATAATCTTTTTAGTAGGACAGAGTCGAAAAAACTCTTTGGTTATCGAAGTCCGTTCGCCATCTGTTTCGAATCGGTCTGGGCGAATCGCCGGACTGCCGCGCAACACCTTATCAAAACCCATCAGGTTTTCAAAGGCATCGGCACCAGTGACCAGCTTCACATCGCTGGGCACGGTATATTTTGGCTTGGCGGCTTCGTCAAATACAGTTATCTCTGCACCTTGCGCTTTAAAGTACCGATACGCCGATTGGCCTTCGTCCCCAAACCCCAAGATTGCCAGTTTTAGCCCCATAATGCCTCAAGCTTTTTACGTAACGTCTCTGAGTATTCCGCCTGGTCCTTGCTCAGCACTCCAAGTCCCCAGACATTGTCCTCAAACATGGTTCGCACTGCATCCACCATTCGGGTTTTATTAACCGATTTAATGCGTTCCGGAATAGTACTATAATCGTCAATCGTCCCATCAAAGAAGTACCGGCCGCCGTACCGTCGTACAAAGCTGCCCACCGTTTGTGAGCCCATCTGGAACGCACCAAGCCGATATTGCTTAGCCATTTCAATGTCATCGCGGTCGATATCGCCGCGTTGAATACGTTGGATTTGTTTGATCACAATATCAAACAGGGCTTCGATATTTTCCTGACTCACCTGTGCCCCAAAGTCCCAGGAGGTCGTGTTGCTACCAGCATCAAATGCCGACCAAATGCCATAGACCAAACCTTTTTCGCGGGCTTCGCCCAAAATCAGAGAGTGCAGCGTGTCGGTGAGCATGGTATCAACCATACTCAGCGCATCTTGCTCATCATCGCTCAGACGGCGGAGTTTAAAGGTGCGCAACCCAAACAACATGTTAGTAAACTCCTGTCGATCAATATAAAACGGTCGGTCAAGCCCCTTAACCGACGCTGTTGGATAGGCAAAACGTTCGCCGCGTCCAAAATCTGCTTCGCCGAGCAATTGCTCGATCCGCCGTTTGCGGCCGTGAATCCGGCCGGCAATCACAAATCGGATGTTATCCGAAAGATGCGTCTTTTTGTAATGCGCCTTGACTGCACTGATATCAACTTCTTTGAGAGTTTCCAAATGTTGGCTATCGGTTTTATAGCGGCCACTGGCATCAAACTGTTGCGCGAGTTCGTCATGCAAAATGCGGTTATGACTGTTAAGGTAGCCAATGAGTTCTTCTTTAACATTGCCAAATTCAGCTTCAAATTCTTCCTGGGTAAAGTATGGCTTGCTCATTGCCAACAATAGCAAATCCAGCACTCGCTCCCACTCAAAGTCGGCGCATTCGGCAACGTAGTCCATGGAGACATAACTGGTGATCGCATTATTATAGGCGCCGTTTTTTTGGAATTCGGCATTAAATTTGCGCGCTGTGCGGAATCGTTCGTTGGCGCCCAACACCATATGTTCCATCAGGTGCGCGGCTTCAACTTGCTCTGGCGGGGCAAAGTAATCACCAGCTCGCAAGTTAAACCGAAAGTTCATGACTGTCGCTTCCGGAACGTCAATTAGCAACCCTCGCATGCCATTTTCTAATACGATCTCTTCTACCGAATGCTTCATGTTTGTTTGCTTCCTCGCGTTATTTAGTGGCGTTTTTTGGACTTGGTTTTACGGTTTTGGCGTTCAGCTTTGCGTTTTTTGCGCGCCACCTGCTTGTGACTTTTGATCTCAGCAGATTTGGCAGTAAAGTCAGCGTGCTCCGCTGCTTGACCAACTTCGTTGACGCCTACCTCAATTGAGTTGGCCGCAGCCCGGGTCAGGTCGGTTTCAATATCCTCTTTGGCCGCGGCAGCAAGATCGCTGCGTTCAACGTGGAAGAGCGCCCGGATAACCTCTGCTTGCAATACTGCCTCAAAGGCTTCAAACAAATGCTGCGCTTCGGTACGATATTCCACCAATGGGTCTCGTTGGCCATAGCCACGTAGGCCAATACCTTCGCGCAAATGGTCCATATCCTCGAGGTGCCGCATCCATAATTGGTCCAGCAGGGTCATCACCACTTCGCGCTCTACTTGACGCAACAGTTCTGGAGTAAACTCTTTTTCGCGAGCTTCGTACTGCGCTTTGGCAAGCTTGAGGGCAACATCGTAACGTTCCTTCTCGTTGGCCGCAATGATTTTCTTTACGTCATCACTGCTGATAGGAATGACCGAGGTAAACTCTTCAGTAAACTGCTTGTTGGCCTTGGGGCTAATCGCGGTCAGCGCACGCACTTCTTTTGCAAGTAAGTCTTGAATCACACCGCTGATATCTTTGCTTTGCAAAGCGTCCTGACGAATGCTATAGATTGCGCGGCGGTGCCGGTTCATCACGTTGTCATATTGCACCACATGTTTCCGCACATCAAAGTTAAAGCCTTCAACTTTTTTCTGCGCAGCTTCGAGCGTGCGGCTAAAAGTTCGGTTTTGGATTGGTTCATCCTCGGGAATGCGCAGGCGGTTCATCAGGCCAGCAATACGTTCGCCTTGGAAAATACGCAGCAAGTCGTCTTCTGCAGACACGTAAAACTGCGTCATGCCAGGGTCACCTTGGCGGCCACAACGGCCACGCAACTGGTTGTCGATGCGGCGAGATTCGTGACGCTCCGACCCAATAACTACCAGTCCACCAAGCTCCTTCACGCCTTCACCAAGCACAATGTCGGTTCCACGGCCAGCAATGTTGGTGGCAACGGTGACCGCGCCTTTTTGGCCGGCTTTGGCAACGATGGCCGCTTCGCGCTCGTTGTTTTTGGCGTTCAGTACTTCGTGCGGAATGCCTGCTTTCTCGAGGAGTTTCGTCAGGATTTCGTTCTTCTGAATCGAAGCAGTACCCAAAAGTACCGGCTGTCCAGCTTCATGCAGCTCCTTGACGTCTTTGATCAGCGCCTTAAACTTCCCTGCTTCGCTGCGGAACATTTTGTCTGACAGGTCTTTACGAATCATTGGGCGGTTTGGCGGTACCACCACCACATCCAAGCCATAGATCTGCTGGAACTCTTCTTCTTCGGTCAATGCCGTACCGGTCATGCCCGAAAGTTTGTCATACATACGGAAATAGTTCTGGAACGACACAGTCGCCAGGGTCATGCTCTCTTGTTTGACTTCTACACCTTCTTTGGCTTCGATCGCCTGGTGCAAGCCTTCGTTGTAGCGACGGCCATGCATTAACCGGCCGGTGAATTCGTCAACAATAATCACTTCCCCATCGCTGGCCACAACATAATCTTTGTCCAGTTTAAAGAGCGTCTCGGCCTTCAACGATTGGTCCATGTGATACACCAAGTGCACGTTTTCTGGCGCAAATAAGTTTTTAACGCCCAGCATTTTTTGGACTTTTTCGACACCTTCATCGCTGAGGGCAACCTGGCGGCGTTTTTCGTCCAACACATAATCCTCGGGAACGAGCTTTTTGGCGAGTCGAGCAAAAAGCTGATAATTCTCTGGGCTCTGCGCTGCTGGCGCAGAGATAATCAGCGGGGTGCGGGCTTCGTCAATCAAGATCGAGTCGACTTCGTCCACAATGGCAAAATAGAGGCCGCGTTGGCGCAAGAGCTCAACATCGTTGACCATGTTGTCGCGCAGGTAGTCAAAACCAAACTCGTTGTTGGTGCCATAGGTGATGTCGGCTGCATACGCTTCCTTGCGCGTACACGGACGCAGTTTGCGAACGCGAGGATCGTCGTGCGCAGGATTGTCGAATGCTGGATCGTAAATAAAGGACTCGTCGGCAATAATCACACCAGTGCTCATGCCCAAAAAGTGATGCACCTCGCCCATCCACCCAGCGTCACGCTGGGCCAGATAGTCGTTGACAGTAACCACGTGCACACCTTTACCAGTTAGCGCGTTTAGGTAGCTCGGCAAGGTGGCCATCAAGGTCTTACCTTCACCGGTCTTGAGCTCGGCAACATTCCCTTCATTGAGCACCATGCCACCGATCAGCTGGACATCGTAGTGGCGCATTCCCAGACTGCGATCGGCTGCTTCGCGAACCAACGCAAAAGCGTCAGGCAACAAGTCGTCAAGTTTGGTCTTCTTTTTATTCAGCCGATCTTTCAGCATGTCGGTCTGCTTGCGCAGCTGAGCGTCGGTCATCTTTTTGTATTTATCAGAAAGTGCGTTTACTTCGGCTACTTTTTTACGCAGCCGTTTGACGGTCTTTGCCTGAGGATCACCAAGGATTTTTTTAAAAACTGCCTTCATTCGTCTCTTCTTTCTACTCTATATTTGTCTCTTCGCTGCCAACGGGTGCCAAACGACGCAATGCGGTACGCAAGCGCTCACGGCTGACGCGCCGGTCTTTGATCGCTTGCTCTTTGTAGCGATGCAGCTGATTCTTGAGCTTGCTCTCCACAATATCCACGGCTGCGAACATGTTCAGCGTCGCCTCTTTGGCCGTTGCCTGTTCGCCAGGCAAGTGGATTAACACTTCACACTCGTATTTATTATTGTTCTGAACGCTTTTGTGAGTGGTTTCGCGCATCTTCACCTCGGCATGCACCGATTTGCGCGCATGGCGTGGGATATAACGGTCGAGCTTCCCAATCTTTTTGGTAATGTATTTCTTGACGTCGTCCTTCAGCTCCACCCCGTCGCCAACAATAGCAATTTGCTTAATCATAAAATTTCCTTCCCTCCTAAGTACGACTGCAACACCTTCGGGACACGGACACGGGCATCGGCGGTTTGATAGTTTTCAATAATGCCAATCAGGGGTCGCTGCGAAAAAGCAGTTGCGTCATTTGTATGTGCTAACTCAATTGTACCATCCCCATGCCGCACACGAGTCTGGAGTCGGCGCGTTTGGTAATCGGTAATCAAATCAGCGGTGTGCGTCTCGCGGTACATGTTTTGGCCAGGTAGCCAGACGTCAATATCGATTCCACGCGCGTTTGGTCCACCAATGTCAGCGGTACACTTCATCACCACCTGATATGGGAGTTCGAGTTGCTGCATCAAGTATTCTTGAACTGCCACCATAAACAAATGTTCCTGCAGCGAATCAGCGGCTGCTGTAAAGCTTTCCATCTCCAGTTTGTCAAATTGGTGCAGGCGAAAAATGCCTTCCATGTCCTTACCATACGTTCCAGCCTCACGACGGAAAGCGGTAGTATAGCCCAGATACCTGAGCGGCAACTGGGATTCGTCCAAGATTTCGTTCTGATACATCGGGCTCATGCTATGTTCGGCACTGGCGTTGAGCCAGAGTTCATCGTCGGCCAGCTTGTAGGTTTGTTCCTCACCGTTGAGTCTGGCAGTCGCTTCATACACTTCGGTGCGAATCATTGCCGGTGGCAGCACTGGCACGAAGGGTTTGCTGCTGGCTGTTAAGCCATTGTCAGTAACGATCTGCTGCAGAACATTTTCGTCAGTCAAGCGATCCAGCGCAAACTGCAGCACGGCAAAATGCAGGCGCGCCAAATCACCCATCACATAGGCGAAACGCGAGCCTGCTACTTTGGCAGCTCGCTCTTTGTCGATCCACCCACGAGCTTGGCCAATCTCCCAGTGGTTCTTGGGTTCAAAATCAAACTTTGGCAACTCACCGACCGTTTTAACCACCACGTTCTCGTCTTCGGACGCGCCAACAGGCACATCTTCAAGCGGCATGTTGGGCACTTTTTTGAGTAACGTCATAAACTCTTCGTCAACCACGCGCAAGCGATCTTCAATTTCGGCAACCTGAGTTTTGAGCGCTTTACCTCTGGTGATTTGCTCAGGAGTTGGCTTGGTTTGTTTTAAGCCGTCGGCCAATTCGTTGCGCTCCCGACGCACTTCTTCAACCTTGGTTTGCAACTCGCGGCGGTTCTCGTCCAGGCTCAAAAGATGCGAAATGTCCACCGAGTAACCTTTGGACTCGGCAGCGGTTTGGACTTTTTGGGGATTCTCGCGGATATAACGGATGTCTAACATATCCGCATTATATCACTACCACCTCTTAAAAACGACCTAAGTTCTCTACTCCGTCCGCAATGCTTCAATCGGGTTGAGCCGTGCCGCTTTCCAAGCAGGCAACAGCCCGGCCAATGCTGCGATAATCATCAGGCTGATTATCAAACGCAGCACGTCGCCTGCCTTGAAGATGAGCAAATTGCCGCCCAAGTTCAGCTTGTCGGTGATCATAGGGTTGGCAAAAATGCTAGCTAGAAACGCCAGGAAAATGCCAATACTCGCGCCGCCAAAACCGATCCACGCGGCCTCAAAGGTAAACAACCGCAAGATGCCGGCGCCGCTCATACCGAGCGCCTTCATCAAACCAATCTCGCGCGTCCGTTCCAACACGCTAATCAGCTGCGTATTCACCACGCCAAAGATTGAAACAAACAAGGCGATCACTCCAAACCCGGCCACAAAATATTGCACAATATGCACCACCATGGTGATTGACTGCGCAACATCTTTGGCGCTGAGGGCTTTATAGTTCTGGTCGCTCAATGTGTCTTTGATGCTCATCAGGGTATCGTCGTTGCCGTCTTTGGCGTAGATTAACGCGGTCAGGTACACAGGATCCGCTTCGCTTCGCTGCTGTTTATAGATCTCACTCATAGCGTGCTGCGCCAACACCACGTCTTTTGCGCCGCCCAAGAGGCCGTTCGGTTTTTTGGCCACAGCGACAATCGTAAATTGCTGAGCGGGAATATCACCATTCACCCCTTTACTAAATTGGATGGTCAGCGATTTGCCGATCGCACTCTGAGGCGAGCTAAATCCCAGCGCACCCAAGTATGTCTCGGGCAAAATAACCTGGCTATCTTGCAGTTTGGCAGGAATGGTTCCAGCCAGGGATTCATATTGGGCGCCGGCATCATCACTCACCACTTGCGTCTGAAACTTCTTTGCGCCAGGCGCAGTCACATAATCAACCGTCAGCTGCAGCGTTGGCGACACATGATCGACCTTGGCAATTTTGGCAATTTTGTCCAGGTCATCTTGGTGCAAATATTGCTGAGCGGTCACTCCGGTGGGCGAAGCTGTGGCTGTTGTGCTCGTCGTGCCGTTATATTCTTGCGGTTGATCATCAGAAGCGGCAAAAGGATTGTCCTTGGTGCTGGTATCTCTGTACACATAAATCGTTTTGGGATTAAAATTACTACTTACCAGTCGGTCCACAAAAAGCTGAGCGCCTTTGCCCGCCGCCAGGGTCAGCATTAAGGCAAACGCGCCGATCGAAATGGCTGCCATGGTCAGAATGGTGCGTAATTTGGCATGACGCAAGTTGCGACCACTGCGGCGGATGCTGTCAACCAAACGCATTACGACTGTTTCTCCTTTTTGGTCTGGCCCGCCATGCTGACAATGCGGCCGTCCTTGACATGAATGCGCAGTTTGCAGCGATTCGCCAGGTCGGCATCATGCGTCACAATAAACAAGGTGCTGCCCATCTTGCGATTGAGATCAAACAGCAAATCCATAATGCGCTCGCCAGTACCCGAGTCCAAGTTACCCGTGGGTTCATCGGCAAAGATAAGCTTTGGGCTGTTCACAATCGCCCGGGCAATTGCCAGGCGTTGTTTTTGGCCACCCGAAAGATCACGTGCCGGAGCATGTACTTTGTCGCTCATTTCTACTTTTTCGAGCGCCTCGAGGATTAATTTTTTGCGCTTCCAGGGACGAAGCCTGGCAATCTCCAGTGGCAACGCAACATTATGGTAGCAACTGGCATTGCCCTCCACAAAGAACGACTGAAAAATAAATCCCATCTCGTTGGCCCGAAACCTATCCAGTTCATGACCATGCAGCTGCAAAATGTCTTTATCACCAATAATCACTTGGCCTTTTTGGGGACGATCAAGTCCAGAGATGGCGTGCATCAAGGTGGATTTGCCAGAGCCAGATTTACCCATAATGGCCACCGATGTGCCCTCGGGCACATCAAACGAAATGTCGTCGATGGCTACAAACCTGTTCTGCCGTCGGCCATACGTTTTGGTGACATTACGAATATGAATCATACGTCCAACAACCTCGTCAAAGCATACTCAAAAGCTGCCGATTTGAGCGTTGCGCCGGGCTGGTCAAAACGTTTGAGTACCGCTTTCATCGCTTGCTGCATATGTGTTTCCAACTGCGCATTCACATCGGCTTCATCCCAATGCACGCCCTGAAGATTCTGCTGCCACTCGAGGTATGAGACAATCACACCGCCGGCATTGGCAATAATATCTGGCAAAACAAGCACGCCACCTTTGGCCAACTTTTCGTCTGCGCTGGCATTTACCGGCCCGTTGGCGAGCTCTACAATCACACTTGCCTTCACTGTGTCAGCGTTGTGAGCAGTGACCGCATCTTCAAGTGCCGCCAAAACCAGAATGTCAGCGTTCACCCCAATCACCGCGTCACTCGCGAGTTTGTCAGCAACCGCAAATCCATCAAGTTGCTCAAGCTTTGGCGTATCATCCGACGAGGCATGTTGTGTGACGTCCAGACCATCTTTGGCATAAATAGTTGTCTTGCTATTAGCGATGGCCACCAGCGTCACATTCGGATACTCGCGCAGCACTTCGGCAAAATAATAGCCAACATTACCAAAGCCTTGCAGCGCCACAGTCAGCGGCTGGTCGGCCTTGCCAAGGTACCGCAATAATTGCATCAGTGCGATCACGCCACCTCGGCCGGTAGCTGCGGCGCGGCCTTCACTCCCGCCACCGGCAATCGACTTGCCGGTCAGAGTGGCTTTGGCGTCCTCGCCTTTTTCAGCCGTGAGCTCGTCCACCATCCAGTCGATAATTTGCGCATTCGTATTGACGTCCGGTGCTGGAATATCTTTTTGCGGCCCAATATGCGGACTCAGGTGTTTGGCATAGCGACGCGCCAGCTCTTCAAGTTCAGCCGGGGTCAATCCGCGCGGATCAACCGCGATACCGCCCTTCCCGCCGCCGAGTGGCAGACCAGCCGCTGCCGTCTTAAGCGACATCAACGTGGCCAGCGCCCGCACTTCGTCCAAGGTGACCTGGGGGTGAAAACGAATACCACCCTTGTACGGCCCAAGTTTGCTATTATGCTGCACGCGGTACGCGGGAAATTTTTTGCCATTGCTAAGCTCAATTTCAAACACATGCTCAGCCTCGGCTTCAAGCAATCCCTCGATCGTCGCACTGTCGTAACCCAATTTTGTAGCCGCCTGACGAATTGCCGTCCGAGCGGTATCTAACATGCTTGTATTCATATCTGCAGTATACGCCGATTTGGCACTAATCGCGCTTTCGGATATAATAATTACATCATGAGTAGGAGTTTTAACAGAGAGATCCAGCACGCGATGAGCGGCGGCTGCTAAACAGTTTTTTTGAGGCGCCCTCAAAACGCCTCGCTTCACTCTGTTATTTCCTTAAACGAGACTCCTTCTATGCTCCTTTCAATCGACATTGACGCCAAAAGCCTTGGCACAAAACAACTTTTTAATCACCTGACCTTTTCGGTCGACGCCAAAGAAAAATTGGCGATCATTGGGCGCAATGGCGTGGGCAAAACCACGCTCTTTCGCATGCTTACCAACCAGGAGCAGAGCGAAGCCGGTGAAGTGATCTTTCGCAACGGCACGCGCATCGTCAGCACTGCTCAAGAGCATCACGATATTGGCGATCAGAGCGCACTCGATTACATCATCACCAACCTGCCCGATTACGCCCGGATGAAACACATCATTGATACATATCCCGAGACTATGGGCGATGATCTTAAAAAAATCGAAGCTTATTCGAATGCACTCGAGCATTTTAGTAGCCTGGGCTATTACAATATTGAGGATGCAATTTTGCATAGCCTGACCGATTATCAAATTGATGAAGAAATGGCTCGTGCCCCCATGAAGCGTCTGAGCGGTGGCCAAAAACGCTTTGTCGAGCTGGTGCGCATTGAGCACTCCGCTGCTGACCTCGCCTTGATTGACGAACCAACCAACCACATGGATTATTTGGCCAAGCAGTCGTTTATTGAATGGCTCAAAAGTGTGAAGTATGCGGTGGTGGTGATCAGTCACGACCGTGATGTTCTGCACTATGTTGACCGCATCATTGAGATTAAAGACGGCAAAGCCACCAGCTTTAAAGGCAACTACGACGCCTACCTCAAACAAAACGCCACCAGCACCGCCGCGCAAATGCACGGATACGAGGTGAGCCGGCGACGCATTGAAAACCTTAAGAGCTCTCTGATTAACTACCGGCGGCTCAAAGAAAAAGCCCGCGACCCAGACACCATTGCCAGATTTAAACGGCTTGAGCAAAAAGCGGTGGACGAAATTGAAGAGTTGCAATCGATCGATAAACCCAACTTTTGGATCGACCGCGAATCGGCTGAAAACCTTAACAAAAAAGTCAGT
The DNA here is from genome assembly GCA_035480055.1 of Saccharimonadales bacterium (SeqCode). Taxonomy (GTDB): domain Bacteria; phylum Patescibacteriota; class Saccharimonadia; order Saccharimonadales; family DASZAF01; genus DATIIB01. The sequence continues at coordinate 49,806 of DATIIB010000003.1, read as the reverse complement.
GATAATTACGAAAAATATAAGTCCAAAAATATTCGTATTAACAAAACCAGAACCAGCGAAGGCGCTCGCGAACTCCTTCACATTGACGAGCTACAGCTGGGCTATACCGACGCGCCGCTCTTTTCGCCCATTAGCTTCCGCTTGAAGCATGGCGATCGGCTACAGTTGGTAGGGCGCAATGGTGTGGGCAAAACCACGCTGATTCGAGCGATTGTTGATGCGAGCCATGGCGCGCGAGCAACGACCTGGCGTGCGGGAAGTATCTTTACTGACGGTAAACTGCGCCTGAGCGTGTACGACCAAGAGGTGGATACTTCCCTTCTGTCGCTTAATCTGGCTGAAGCAATTGAGCAAACCTATCACCAACTGGAGATGCCAGTGACCGATGAGTTGGTAAAGCGCATTATGAGCGACTACCTCTTTAACCCATACGAGGACGGGCACCTGCCGGTTTCTAGCCTGAGTGGTGGCCAAAAAGCCCGCTTGCAGATTATCAAGATGCTGGCGAATAATCCCAACCTATTGGTGCTCGACGAACCAACCAACCACTTGGACCTGCCGTCGATCGAGGAACTTGAAAACGCTCTGACCAGTTATCATGGCGCGCTGCTTTTTGTCAGTCACGACAGTTATTTTGCCAAGAATCTGGGTGGCGAAACATTGGTGTTGCAACCGGCAAATGGCTAAGGCTACCAGCCTCCGCCGCCACCACCGCCTCCGCCTCCGCCGGCGAAGCCACCACCACCCAGACCACTTCCGCCCGAACTACTTGGTGGCATAAAGCTTTTGGCACTGCTCGCGCTAAAGCTGGTCAGGCTTGTGGCAAACCAGACGGCATTAAAGGTGGAAGATCCCACATACCAATCTGGTGGCGATTCATACAATGACGCGAATTCCTTGGCCCAGTCTTGTTCAATGCCAAACAGCATTGCGTATGGCAGTAACCTTTCGTACAGTTTGACCAATTGCGTTTTGTCACTCACATCGATCTTCTCGGTGAGCTCGCCGTGAGGGCTTTGCAAAATCTTGATTCGTTCAGCCTCTGCAACTTGCATATACATTTTAAGACCCAAGAGATACTCGCGGAGGGTTACGCCTTTGGGTGTACGCACTGGCATGGCATGGCCAAAAGCGAGTACAATCACTCCTGCCAAAACCAAACCAAGCGAATACGGCAGCACAAAAAAACCAGCCACAATAAGCACAGATCCTACGGTCGTGTAAGGACGCGCGGCACGAGCTGGGTCGCCTTTAAACAGCCCTTCGGCTGCAACGCGTGCACTCACCATTTTGCCTAAAGCACGTACCTTTGTGGACAAGCTGGCTTTGAGCTTTTCGAGTTGGACGCGCGCGCCGACGCTGGGGTGATCGCCAAACAGTATATGTACCACCTCGAGCTCTTCTGTCCGCAAGTCTTGCGGCGAACGGACCAGCTCGATCTCATACTGCGTGTAGTCCGCACGAATCTTACGATCCACTGTGACTTCATAAATCTTGAGATAATGTCGCACCGCAAGATCAATAACCTGGGCGGTGATTGCCGCTGGCAATAATTTTTCTTTGAGCACTACCCCACTGCCCAGCACGCTGGTTGCCGTGGGCGGCAGGTACTCGGGCACAATGGTTCCGCGCCCTTTGGGGTCTTTGCCCTGACGGCGCCACCGAGTAAACATCACCCCGGTTGCCACCAGCGGCGGCAGTACGCCAAACCCGACCACAAGCGCTATATCTCGGACGATCTCACTCGTAGATCGATGATACGTACCGAACGTAGCTTGAGAAAACCCCATGACGTACGTGAGCGTTTCGTGCGACTGCAAAGGTCGCGAGCTTGTGATCGTCTCGACCTTTCCGCCGGCCTCGGTCGAGCTAGTCATCTGACACTGCTCGGCCGCTACGCCGTATTGACCAACAAAACAACGGCCACCAGATTGCCAGCGATCCGCTAAGTCGGTCGGTATATGGACGTGAGCGACGACTGAGCCAAAGGTTTGCGGCCATTGATCGCCATTGACGTCCCAATAGAGTTCGTCGTGATCGCTATACGCGGTGGTCACATCATGAAGTGTGTACACAATGTCATATGCTTGGGTGCCGTGCACGTAGGTTTTGGCGTCTCCAATTTTGAGCACCAGATTACCATTAGCGGTCGAGCTGCTGTAATGGAGCAACGCACCGTTGCCGTCGGTCACTTTTTGGATTGCCAAATGCAGCGAATGGCCTTTGTAAGTCTGAGGAATCGCTCGGAGGATACCATGATTTTGGTCAAAATTCGGAAACTCGGCTACGATTTTTTCATCAACCTTCATCTGCGAGGCTTGATTGCTATCGCGACCAAGGTAATAGTCTGCGGTGAACGAACTAACAGTAAAATCGTTGGCGCTAGCGTGAGCAGGCTTTGCCTGAATGAGCCATATCGGCATGAGCAGCGCGGCAATCGCGCCAAGCAAGCTTATCTTCCGCTTCATGTCCTTAGTATACGGCTACTGGCCGACAATCACTACAAATGATGCAGTACTTTTGACCGTGCTTGGCAAAGGCTCGGTGGTAGTGGTGATACCAAGGACCTGCTCCAGCTTTTTCTTGGTCGCTGGCTTTGCGCCCTTACTGAGGTCATAGAGTTTTACGCTATTGTAAGTGCCGTCCGGAACATTGCTCACTGCGCCGATCTTAATTCCCTCTTGGGCTAAGGCGTCGGCCTTGGTCTGAGCCAGGCCTGGCGTGCTTGTGCCGTTCAAGACATCAACCTGAGCGTTTTCTTGGATGAGCGCGCCATTGCCCGAGAGATACGCCTTGGTAAAGGCAGACAGACCGCTATAGTCATACAGACCGCTGGTTGCTGGGCGCACAATGCTCGCGCCAGTTGGTGCAGCGCCAGTGGTAAACAGCGCCGGCACTTGGTCAACGAGACTGATCGATTGAATACTCTTAGAATCGGTGTTCTTTGCAATGTCAATCAATGTTTTGATTTCTGCTGCTTGGAAGTTGGTGCGCACATTCTGGCCAAGTGAGTCAATCAGTTTAGTCACCTTGATTGGGTTCGCCAGGAAGCCCACAGACGCTGCCTTGTCTTTAGCGGCGAGCATAATCTTACGTTGGTTGGCTTCACGGTCAAAGTTACCTCGAGGCAATCCGTAGCCGCCGGCGTCGTTACGAGCTTGCGACAAGTAGAGCGCATGTTCGCCATCCAAGTGAACAGGACCGTTGGGCCATTTCACCAGGTAACACTTGTAGTTACAGCGCCAGTCAAAGTTGCGATCAAGAATTCCTCGAGGATCGCCGCTATTAATGGTGATGTCTACACCGCCAAGCGCGTCCACTGAATTGCGAAGCACTTCGTAATTTACATGTACAGCATATTGCAGATCCATGCCAAATACTTCGCCCACCTTGGAACGCAGCGCCTCTTGGCCAGAAGTTTCATCGCCGCCAGTTTTGCCGCACAGATAGACTTCGTTGATTTTGCCAGCATAACCACTGGCACATGTCTTATCAAACTTCACCCATAGATCGCGCGGGACACTCATAATAAAGGCGTTGTGCTGCTTTTGGTCAACACTGATCACCATAATAGAGTCGGTGAGGTCGCCGCCAGGGTGGCCAGGGTCATCTTCGGAGGTACCAAACAACAAGATGTTACTCCGTCCGTACTGATCGGTCTTGAGGGGAGTATTGCTAAAAACTGCTGTAAAAGGATTCCCTTTAAAGACCTGCGCCGTAGAATGCAACACTTTCCAGCCCATGTAGCCGCCAATTGCAGCTCCGACCAGCAGGAAAACACTAATAATACTAACAATAATCTTCTTGCGACGGCTCCAGCGCTTTTTGCCTTCTTTGCGGCGGCGTCCAAAAAGGCCTCGACGGCGTTTTTTGCTTCGTGACGGCTCCTCAATATCAAGGTCAGGAGAAATAGTCCCAAGGTCGATGGCCTTATTCTGCGAAATGCCCGCGTTACTCGCAGGCGAGCCTTTGGCAACCGGCTGTGGTAGTTGAAAGCCAGGATGCGCACCCGTTCCCCCATCTTTCCGAGGACGACGGGGAATGCGATCTTGGCGGTTGAATCCGTCTAAACTTCTCAAAATCAATTATTCCTAGCATTTAGCTATGGTTTGCTGTTTTTCGCTTCAAGTACCTAGTATAGTGGCAAAGTACCTAAGCGTAAACGCCATTAGCGACCGAAGTTTTCCACATCATGAAAAAACAACAGACGCTTCGTAGCGCACCCCTATAAAAGCCGAGGAGCCTGGGATAAGCCTGAGGAGGACTCCTCTGTTTCGCTCTACATCACGACAGCTTCTTTAGTTCGCGCCGCAAAGCCTTTGTAGTGCGTGTAGGTCACGCCTCGCCCAGCAATTACAGGGTAAAAACCCTGCGGACACAGCTGGAAATTAGGGCTGTCTATATCAAAGTCGCTATCTAAAGGAATCTTGTCTTCAACATAAAATATGTCGCGGAATTGCGGCATGAATTGGCGTTGTATGAGGTTGTCCAGCAAAAGCAATACCTCCTGCAAGGCTTGGTGGCTCCTGGCAAGCACATTGTTATATTCAATCGAGACCGCCTGCGGCACGTGGCCAATAAGCGCACTGCTCGCGATATGCGGCGGCATCACCACTACCCTGGAAAAAGGCGAGGCACTAATAATCTCCTGTATTGTCTTGTCCATGCGCGCGGTAATCAAAAACCGATCAACGTCGGTAAAAGAGGTGTGAATATCCAGCACATAGTCATACGTACCGGCAGAAATACGCTCTAGTATTTTTTGTGCCCGTTTCTCCTCGTAACTGCGTGGAATAGTCGCATCGTAGCTGCGGTTAAGATCGGTTTCTACGAAACGAAGGTGCTGCCGTTCTGCTTTGGGGTTACCACAAAGGTAATCGATGTAGGCAAGTTTCTCGGGATGATGGCGCTGAATAAAGCGATACACACGAGGACCAAGGCGTTCGGTGCCATGCTGGGCGCCCACAATTAAAATTCGGGGTGTTGGTTTCATAAAAACTCCTTACAACTAAAAATCACCACATTTGTGGCGACTCATATTTTTACGTAAACAAAAAGCTACACTCGCCACGAGTGAGTAAGTTGCGGCCATTGCCAGGAGTTCTGAGACATATGTGTCATGGTGAGGAGATCATAGCAGCCCGCAAACAAATTGGTCAAGCCTCGGGCGGGAGATTTGCCTGCGCATATTGGAGCGCAAGTCGCATAGCCGCTTTATTGGTATCAAATTTGAGTAAGGCAATGGCATCCTCAAGTGGCAGCCAATGATGGTCCTCGTGTTCGTGGCTCAGTACGACTTCAGCGTGCACAGGCACTTCCACCGCGTGCAGGATATCGCTTGCTCGCCGGCCGTCATCGAGCTCAAACTCATGACGCGCTAATTCTTCGCTGACATGCAGCAACTCGCTAATTCCTACTTCTTCGGCGATTTCGCGAATGACGGTTTCGCGCGGCGTCTCACCTGCGTCAATGCCGCCGGTAATCGGCTGCCAAAAGCCGCCATCATCAGGCACACGCTTAATCACCAAGAATTCGAACCGGTTGTCTTTCCGGCGATAGACTGTGGCGAGGGCAACGAAGACTGGACTGGCCTCACCCGAGGATGTCTGGTCCATAGATTCCTTTGGTTACTTCGTCGATATCGCGTCTGAGTTGCGGAAAGACCACACCTTCGCGAGCGGTGACACCTTCGCACATCCAAAAAAGTCGTTCGCTCCAGCCAAACCCACAGGCTGGGGGCATCGCGTATTCCAAAGCTTCCACGTAATCGATATCCAGCATCTGTGCTTCGTCATCGCCGGCGTCTCGCATGGCCTGCTGCTCTTTAAAACGGCGTAGTTGGTCAATGGGATCATTCAGTTCCGAATAGGCCTTACAGGCCTCGGTGCCGCCCAAAATCATATTAAATTGCTCAGTAAGCTCAGGATGACCGGGCTGAGTCTTGGCCAAGGGCTGCAAAAAGGTCGGCATGTCCACTAAGAATGCAGGGCCAGGCAATGTCACCCGAATTTTCTTCCACAATTTATCGATACCGCGGGCTTTATTGTCCTGCTTCTCTACTTCCAGATTATTTTCTTTCAATTTGGTTTGCACTTCTTCGAGCGTGCAGTTAAATACATCGATGCCATAGTGCTCGCGGATCACTTCTACAAAACTGACACGAGGCCAATCCTGGCCATCGGCGCCAAGGTCTATCTCGTGACCATTGAGCAATTTAAATTGGCGCGTGCCCCACGTTTTGTCCGCCACATAGCGAGTCATTTCTTCGGTGAGCTTCATGCCCATTTCCCAGTCGGCATAGGCCCAATACCACTCCATGGCCACATGCTCAGGAAGGTGCTCGTCGGAATAATTTTCGTTGCGGAAGCGCGGACCAATATCAAAAACTTTTTCGTAGCCACCGACCAGCAGGCGTTTGAGTGGGAGCTCGTGGCTAATGCGCAAGTAAAAATCTTGATCAAGCGCATCCATATGCGTCACAAATGGAGTGGCATCTGCGCCACCAGTGGTGTTTTCGAGTACCGGAATATTAATCTCAATAAAATCTTTATCGAGCAAAAAGTGGCGTGTGGCCTGCCAAAACATGCTGCGACGGATATACCGCTGATAGACATCTGGATTGATGTTGGTATCAACATAACGGCGGCGTAAGCGCTCTTCTTTGTTCGTCAGACCAGAGTGCGAAGCTGGCAGCGGTCGCAGGCTCTTGGACAGCAAGCGGATTTTGTCCACTTCTACTGAAATTTCGTCAGTCTTGGTTTTGATAACCTTCCCATGTGCTTCGATAAAATCGCCGCTGTCCAGGAGTGGAAGTTGATCGAATCCCACTTGGCTATCCATCGCCTGCAGTGGTTCCATTTTGTCAGCGCCCAAAAAAAGCTGCAGCGTGCCGCTTGCGTCTTTAATAACCACAAAAGCGATTTTGCCAAATTTACGGATATTAGTAATCCGCCCGGTCACGCTCACTTCCAAGCCTTCTAGCTGCGCAAAATCGTCGTGAATCACCCGCAGTACATGCGTGCGATTACTTTCAGCTGGATATGGATTAATACCGAGAGTTTTGAGTTCTTCGAGCTTTCGAAGTCGCTCGTCGCGAAGTTCTTTGAGTGTTGCCATAATTGCTTTTTATTGTACCAGGTCACCCCTGAAAGCGAAACCACCGCCCTTCAAATTTTAGACGGTGGTCGTTTGGCTGAGATCAAGTGACGGTACGAGCGGACTACTGTACCTTTTTAATCTTGAAGGTAACGCTCCCAGAGGGAGTCGCAATCTCTACTTCGTCGCCTTGTTTCTTGCCTACCAGAGCCTGGCCGATTGGTGATTCATCTGAGATTTTCTTTTCAGCTGGATCAGCCTCGACAGAGCTCACCAGGGTGTATTCAACCACACCACGTTCGGATTCCAATGTCACTTTGCTGCCAAGAGCAATCGTGCCATCGCCATTTGTGCCCACAATAAGCGATGAGTTCTGCAAGATCTCTTCGATTTCTGAGATACGGCTTTCCACCTGTGCCTGTTCGTCACGAGCAGCGTCGTATTCAGCGTTCTCGCTCAAGTCGCCAAAATCGCGGGCGGCTTTAATCTTTTCAGCGATCTCGCTGCGGCGCGATTTTAAGGCTTCTAACTCTTTCTCTAATTCTGTACGACCCTCTTTGGTCAATTGGTAGTCTTTTTTCATAATAAGTCCTTTACTGCATTCACTTGAAATAGCCCGGAGTCTGATTGGCATAATACAGACACCGAGCTTCCCTCCACATATAGCTGGTGCCCACATTATACCATGGGCAAACTGATTATTAAAGCGTATTACAACCGACTTGCCAAGAGCTCGTCGAGAGAAATTACTTCTGCAGCGTCCTTGTCACGTTGCTTATATTCAATAGCATTTTCTTTTAAAGTTCGGGCGCTCACTACGACGCGATGAGGGATTCCGGTAAGGTCTGCGTCTGCAAACTTTTGGCCTGCAGAGATGTCGCGATCGTCGTAGAGAGTGTCAATGTGCGCTGCCTGGAGTTTTTGGTAGAGCTCGTCTGCAGCTTGGACCACTGCTTCGTCGCCCCCTAGCCGAGCAAGATACACGCGGTAAGGGGCAATTGCATCTGGCCAAATAATACCTTTTTCGTCGTGATGCGCGTCCACAATAGCAGCCATAGTGCGGCCAATGCCAATGCCATAACAACCCATATAATATTTTTGACGCGTGCCCGCATCGTCGGTGTACTCAGCGTCCTTCATCAGATTGGTGTAGTGATAGCCAAGTTGGAAGATATTCCCAACTTCAATCCCCTTCTTCTCAATCAGTTCGCCACCCTTGAGGCTTTTCATACCTGGCTGCGCAAGCGCGATGTCTGCTTCGATGTCAGGAACATAATCGCGGTCGATGTTAATGCTCAGGAGATCTTGGTGTTTGCGGTTCGCCCCACCATAGGCGTTTCTGACAGTCCGGAGGCTTTTGTCTGCCACAATGACTACTGTATGCCCGCTGTTTTTGCCTTGTTTGGCAAAATCAACAGGCGAGATAAAGCCTGGTTCACTCCCGAGGTCGTCACGAATTTCTTCCTCGGTAGCTGAACGTAGTTCCCATGCGCCTGCAGCCTGCATGAGTTTGGTTTCGTTAACATCAAAATCACCGCGGATAATAGCCAAGATATAGCGTTTCGTCGCCTCATCAAAGTACAGTACATCTTTAATCTGCTGCCACAGTGGCATATTGTGGAGCTTCACGCCATCTTCCATGGTAGTGCCGCGAACCGCTTCGACCGGTTTCAACTCTTGGAGCTCTTCGTCGAGGTTCTTCTCATCAACCTGAAAGGTAGCTACATCTTCGTGCGCGGCATAGCCACTTGTTTCATCGATAAAGTAGCGGCTCTCACCTGCGTCGCTTTCGCTAACAAATTCGTGGCAGTATTCGCCGCCAATGTAGCCATTGTCGGCAGCGACCACATCGGTTTTGAGGCCAAGCTCGGTAAACGCGGCCGCGTAGGCGTCCCAATATTGTTGGTACGTTTTTTTGAACTGCGCCTCGGTGCCAAAGCTGTAGGCGTCTTTCATAATGAATTCGCGGACGCGCAACAAACCACCACGAGCCCGCATTTCGTCGCGGAACTTCATGCTGAACTGGTAAATACTAAACGGAAGATCCTTGTAGCTGACATTGAATTTGCGCACCAGATCAACAGCCATTTCCTCGGCCGTGCCGCCAAGCGCAAATTCGGCATCGCGGCGGTCTTTAATGGTCATTAGCTCAAAGCTAACTGTGGTCGTACGGTTGGTCTCTTGCCAGAGCTCCAAAGGATGCAAGGTTGGCATCAGCACTTCCTGTGCGCCAATACCCTCCATATGCTTGCGCACCACATCGATAATTTTGTTTTGGACACGCTGGCCAAGTGGCAAAAAGAAAAGCCGGCCGGCGGTTGATTCGCGGATATATCCAGCTTGAGTGAGCAAGCGGTGCGAGGCAATCTTGTAATCAAGCCCTTCGCTCTTGGATGTTTTGCCAAATAATTGTGACGATCTCATGATGGTGAGTCTCTCTTTCTAAAATATTAATGCTCAAAAAACTAGGTCAAAAGGAATTACGGCCGCGGGGCCGGGAGAGGCATAATGCCAGCATGGAATCGATAGTTGAGCAATTGAAGAGCTACCATAAACGCCTTTATAATACTAAAAATGTCCTGAATGCACCAGAGGAACAATAAATACATAGAAGAAAGCAATGCAGTTTTTGGATGCATGCAGCACAATACCCGGCCAGAGACTTTTGGTTTTATAGGCCAAAAAACAGAGGACGAGGCTTAACGAAAAAGTATCAAGCCCCACATTCCACTGCCCATGTGCGGCGCCAAAAAGCACGCTCGTGAACAGCGCAGCCACAATTGGATGAAAATGCTTTAACGCACCTTTAAAGATAAAGCCGCGGAACAATAATTCCTCGAGCAAGGGCGGCAGCAATACCAATGACGCAAACACCATCACAAGCTCTGGAATGCTATGAGCTCCCGTGAATCCAAGATCTTGCTTTTGGTCGAGGTTAAAATGCGGCTGCACCGAGGTCGCCAGCTTTGTGGTAAGGCCCGAAAGCACGATATACACCGGCAAAGCCACAGCGGCGTACCCGATAAACTTGGGCTTAAACGCTCGCAAACCCAAATCACGAAACGTGGCATGGTAACGACGGAGGATTCGCGACAGCAGCGCCAAAGTCAGCAATGATGAACCGCCGTAGGTATAAAATTGCGCGCTGGTGGAAAGCTCTTTACCCGCAATGCCATAGGCGATTGCCCCAATAACCACTTGCGACCCAAGGAACGCCAGAATGCCCAGGATGATCGCCCAAAAACCCCATTGGCGAGGTTCGGGCGATTCAACTGGATGTGCGCTGGCTGGCGGCTGATTAGAAGAATCTTTTGACATCGACAATCGTAATTAACAGGATTAATACCATCAACGCCGCAAAGCCATATCCATGAATCTGCTCTTCACGGTCTTTGGTAAGCACTTTGTGACGCATGCGGAAAAGCAGAGTGATGAACAAACGACCGCCGTCCAAAGCTGGAATCGGCAAGGCATTCATTACCGCCAAGGTGAGCGAAATAACTCCGATAAGATACAGCACCAACGCTAGTCCGTCGGCGCTGACTTCTTTGAGCAATACAAAGATCCCAATTGGCCCCGAGACATTATCGCCAGCTACAGCGAGGTGCGTTTTGCCTTGCTCGCGGGTGTGGCTACTCGGGCTGATCGATTGGAAAATTCCTTCAAACAAGTTCCCTACCGCATTACCTAATCCCTGAAAGGTCAGTGCGGTCAGTTGGACAGTCAACCCTGCGCCTACAATCGGCGACGACCAAGTAGAACGTTGGGTGCTGCGTTCGAGCGGCGAAATGCCCAGATAGCCTTTGCCACCATCATTAGTGCTATTGAGCTGCGTGGCCACGGTATGCTGAGTGCCGTTGTGCGTGTATATAATGGCGATTTTTTGACCTGCGTGAGTATGGGTCAGGTCTGTCACCTGTTTTGCACTCGTCACCGCTTGGCCGGCCATTTGCAGAATATGGTCACCAACTTGTAAACCACTCTTCTCGGCTGGCGAACCTTTGCCCACAAAACTGACAAGCACTTGTTGATGCGCAACCTTCGTATCGCTGGCAATCGTAAATTGGTTATCCACCAACTTTGGAATACCAACCAAGGCCAAAACGGTAAAAATAAACACCGCGGTCAGCCAGTTAATCGCCACACCCGCGAGCAAAATCTTGGTTTTGGCTTTCAGCGAAGCTGCCCCAAACGCGCCCTTGCCTTTGGCATCGTCGTGCTCGCCTTTGAGTTTGACAAATCCGCCCAGCGGCAGCCAGTTCAGACTAAATACCAAGCCGCTCTTCAGCTTTTTGCTCCAGGCGCGTGGCGGAAACCCAATGCCAAACTCCTCTACCTCTACCCCATTTCGGCGCGCAGCAATGGCGTGGCCAAGCTCATGCACAACCACCAGCATTACAAACATAATTAACGCTAAAATAAAAATCACAATTGCCATTAATTTCCTCCAAACCGACGATTGCGCCGGGCGTATTCGTGCAAAATGTCATCAACATCTTGCGCATTCATCTCCGGCCATTTTTTATCAACAAACAAAAACTCACTATATGCCACGCGCCACAGCATAAAATTACTCAAGCGCTGTTCGCCAGAAGTACGCACCACGATATCGACATCTGGAATATCGGGTTGATAGAGTTCTTCGCGAATTTTTTCCGGCGTGACTTCGTCGGCCTGCACGCCTTTGGTAATAAGCGCTTTGCAGGCGTGAGCGATCTCTTGAGTGCCGCCGTAGTTAAAACATAGGGCAAGCGTGCCCCTGGTGCAGTGCGCACTTTTGGCTTCGCACCGCCGAATGGCCGCAATCATTTTTTGGCTCAAGCCTTTGGTGGTTCCAAGTACGCGGATGCGGATGCCTTTGGCGATAATCTCATCCAAGTCATGCTCTGCGTAGCGCAAGGCCAGCTTCATTAAGTACGATACTTCGGTTTCGGTCCGCTTCCAGTTTTCGGTAGAAAAAATGTAGCCAGAAACCACACTGACACCTCGGTCAATAGCGGCAACAGCGATCTGCTTCAGCAATTCGTAGCCCCGACGGTGGCCTTCAAGCGTCGGCAGCCCATGCTCTTTGGCCCAACGACGGTTTCCGTCCACGATAAACCCAATATGTCTCGGAATGGTTGCGGTAATCTCTTGCATGTCAGCTCATTATACCCTTGTTTGGGCGAGCTGAGTAGCGGTCTAGACAGTTAAAATATCGGTTTCTTTGGCTTTGGCCAGTTCGTCGAGACGAGTCTGGGCTTTGGCCAGTTCGTCATCCATCGCTTTTTCGATACGCTTGGCGTCATCTTGCGAGATCTGCTTGTCTTTTTCGAGTTGCTTGGCTTCGTTCAAGGCATCGTGGCGAACACCGCGCAGCGTCACGCGAGCATCTTCGACTTTCTCGCCAAGTTGCTTCACGATCTGTTGTCGACGCTCAGTAGTCAGCATTGGCACCGGCACGCGAACTACGCGGCCATCATCACTTGGGTTAAATCCCAAGGTCTGGTCGTCGCGGATGGCGCCGACAATTGCCTGTAAATTACTCGGGTCGAACGGCGTGACCTGCAGCAGCTGCGCTTCAACAGCCACAATATTGGCAAGATGCGGAAGAGGCATTCTACTGCCATACACCGCCACCTGCACGCCTTCAAGCATGCTGGCGTGGGCGCGGCCGGTCCGCAGTTTTTTTAGCTCTTCTTCAAAATGCGTGACCGCTTGGGCCATGCGCTGCTGGTAAGGTTGTGTATCCATGTACCTAGTTTACACCAAGTTCAAATCGAGCAATGCGGCGGACCACAATATTTTCGCCAAGTTTCGCGCCAGCTTGCTTGACCAAATCGCCAATGGTGAGGTTTTGGTCTTTAATAAATGGCTGTTCCAACAGACAGAGATCAGCAAAATGCTTCTTTGCCATGCCGTCTACAATTTTGGCAACCATGGCTTCTGGCTTGCCTTCATTTTTGGCTTTTTCGGCAAATTCAGCTGCTTTGCGCTCGCGCTCTTCAGCAGGAATGTCATCAGCAGTCACATATTCTGGGTTCATAGCTGCAACATGCAGGGCAATGTCGTGAGCTAAGTTTTTGAACTCGTCGGTGCGAGCCACAAAATCGGTTTCGCAGTTTACTTCCACGAGCACTCCAACGCGGCCATCGTGGACATAAGCCTCCACAATACCTTCGCTGGCCGTACGTTCACCGCGCTTTTCGGCACGAGTCAGGCCTTTCTTGCGCATTGCTTCTAGAGCTTGGTCAAAGTCGCCATCGGCTTCGGTTAAAGCTTTTTTGGCTTCGGTCAGACCAACACCGGTCAAATCTTTGAGTCGTTTGATGTTCTCAATGGTTACAGCCATTATTTGTCCCCTTCTTTGCTGTCCTTGCGCGCAGCCACACCTTCTTGCACAGCCTGCTTGATGTAGTCGCTCACGACCAGCTGGACGGCTTTAATCGCGTCATCGTTCATTGGAATCACGTAATCGACTACGTCTGGATCAGCGTTGGTATCAACCAAACCGACAACAGGAATGCCCAGCTTGTGAGCTTCTTTGATAGCGATTGCTTCGTTAACCACGTCAACTACCACCATGACGCCCGGCATGCCTTGCATGTCTTTAATGCCACCAAGTTTGTAGTTGAGGTCGTCGATCTCTTCCTGGAAACGTTGGACTTCAAGCTTGTTATATTTACCGGCCAATTCGCCAGTTTCCATCTTGGATTCAAGATCTTTGAGGTGCTTAATGCGAGTCGTGATGGTTGCAACGTTGGTCAGCATACCACCCATCCAGCGTTCTACCACGTAGGGCATCTTGAGGTCTTCAGCGGTTGCCTTGACGATGTCTTTAGCCTGACGCTTAGTGCCTACGAGCAAAACTTGCTTGCCTTCAGCAACCGTTTTGGTAATGAATGGCAGAGCCACTTCCAGACCTTCAACAGTCTTAACTAAGTCGATCACATGCGAACCATTGCGCTTGCTGTGAATGTACTGCGCCATCTTAGGATGCCACCGGCTGGTCTTGTGACCAAAGTGAGCGCCCGATTCTAATAGTTTTTTGATATCAACAGTTACTGCCATGATATCCTTCCTTTCTTCACCTGCGCGACTCTTTCGAGAGGATATAATGCGCGGGTTGTTTCGTTATATTAAGCCTAGTATACCATTTTGTTTTTACAGAGACAAGTTCACTCTTTTTCGGGCCAGTCACGGCGAACTACTCGTTGAGTTGCGCCTCGGCCCAGCACAGCACGCCGGCTTACCACTCTCCCCAATCTCTCATCACCTCGCTCAGACGGCGGCATGTAACATTTGGTGCCGGCCAGAACGGCTGCATGATCATCCTCTTGCAGCGGATTGATGTATCCTCGCCGAATGTCGTCTAGATACTTCTGCAGATTCTCGTCACTCCGCCGGTACCCTGCGGGTAACTTGCGGGCGTAATGTTCAGCCAAGTGCCAACGGCGCGCACTGCCTTTCTTGTCCGAATGCTGTATATGTTCCTCTGGATTTACCGCAGGGAGTCGGCGCATCATCTGGATGCGTGGAATCAATACGGTTGTCATAATATCTTTTGGCCGAGCTCTTCCTTGAAATGCTTCGCGAACAATCCGCGTTCGTGGCAAGCTCGCAACTTCGTCACTTTCCAAAACTTCCGTTGGAGCAGTTGCGTCGCAGATCAAGGCCGGCAACATGGTCATCAGCAAACGTAATCCCGCCTGCGCATCCATGCGCCGAAAGATCGTTTCGATGGAACGAGTAGGCGTGGCATGCAACATGCCGAAATCTACCGAGCCATTCTTAAACAAACGCAGAGGAACAAACAACTTCTCGTCACCAAAATCGATGCTATATCTTTTATATTCCTGGACAATGGTCGGAAGCCGATGCTCAAGCTTGGGCTCAACCAAAAAGAAATCACCCACCACTTGGCGATGCGCTTCCAAAGGGACACCATAAAAATCAGGATGGCCCATAATAATATCGTACCCCGGAATCCCTAGGTCGGCTCCTTGGACAATCAACGGCGCCACCCGATAATTTCCCGCTTGCTTCTTGGCAATCTCGCCGATGAGTTGGCGATTATAGGCATCCATTTGTTGACGTTCACCCTTGTCCATCTCCACCTGTGAAGTAGCCGCTGCAAGTTGGGCCATTACCGCAGTCTCACGTAAACTATTGGCCATCCGCAGCACTATTGCCTCTAAAGGTCGGCGCTCTGGTCCCACAACAGCTTGATGCAGCTTGCGAAGCTGACCGGTATCAAACCCGCTCATCTTATCAAACGAGACACTATCAACCAGGCGAATGGTTGCTGCATGCAAAAAAGCCTGACGATTTCCCTCAACTTTCTCTAACTGCGTCGGGTCATCCAAAAGTCCCGCAGCGTAAGTTATTTTGGCAGTTTCTTGGTTCAATAAGTCTATACCGATGATCACATCGGCAAGATCCAGCTCACGAAGATCAGTCCCCTTAAGTAAATGCCGCACCATTCTATCAGCCAGCCCACTAAACTCTCGTTCCGGCATATCTGACATGGACAAAAGCTTCTTTATTTGGGGAGCCAAAGAGGTCCTCCCCTCTGGTAAGGTTGCGGCGCTGGCAACCATAGCCCTTGCATTGTCAAATTCAAAAGATGGAGTGTGCACGCCAAGAATTCGTTGGATATCAGGGCGATCTTTTCGAAAGCGCGCGAACGCCTGACACTTCGTTTCTGCCACACTAAATTCAGCATGAATTTGCGCTTCTATTTCATTATCAAAACCTTCTTGCGAGGATAGATCTTCTCCCATATCAAGAAATATAGTATCTATAAAAGCAACTTTTGACAAACCCCTGTACTACTGCTAGAATAACAGAGATTATGAAAAAAGATTTACACCCTACCGACTACCAATTGGTTGTGTTCCAAGACGAAGCTGCGAGTTTCTCGTTCTTAACGCACGCCACCGTACAAACAACTGAGACCACCAAGTGGGAAGATGGCAACACCTATCCCCTGGTAAAGATTCACATCTCAAGTGCGTCTCACCCTTTTTACACTGGTAAAGAAAAATTGATGGACGTCGAAGGTCGCGTAGATCGCTTTAAGGCTCGCCAAGCAGCTGCTGCAGAACGCGCTGCGGCTCGTGGCAACAAAGCTATCAAAGCCAAAAAGGCCGCTGACAAAAAAGCGACCGTTGAGACCGACGACAAAAAAACTGTCGCCAAGACCAAGTAACTGCAGGCGGATAACAATCCCCGGAGGGTGGCGGTATGAGTACGCTCAACCTTGATGAAGTAAAACTGCACGCGGAGTTTGATGAACTCAACGCTTTTTTGGCGCGACCGGATGCTTTTAGCGATCCGCAGTTTCGCACCAAGACCAAGCGGCATGCCGCGCTCGAGACTATTCTTCAAACGATTGAGAACCTGCACCGCGCCGAACACCAATTGGCAGATGCCAAAGAACTAGCTCAAGATCCTGATCTTGGCGACATGGCCAAAGCCGAAATGCCGGAGCACGAAGCGACCATTACCGCACTGAACGAAAAACTTTTTGATCTGCTCGCCCCTAAAGACCCGAACGACGACAAAGACGTCATCATTGAAATCCGCGCTGGCGCAGGTGGCGATGAAGCTTCCCTGTTTGCGGCCGAGCTATACCGTATGTACTCACGCTACTGCGAGCAGCATCACTATCGCACCGAATTAATCAGCGAAAACCCCTCAGACGTCGGTGGTTTTAAAGAAATTATTTTTGGCGCCAAAGGCGACGAAGTCTACAAAAATCTCAAGTTTGAATCTGGTGTGCACCGCGTCCAACGTGTTCCATCCACCGAAAGCCAAGGCCGCATCCACACCAGTACGACCACTGTGGCAGTCCTCCCGGAAGCCGAAGAAACCGATATTGAAATCAACCCCAGCGATCTCCGCATCGACGTCTACCGTTCTGGTGGTAATGGTGGACAGAGTGTTAATACTACTGACTCTGCGGTACGGATTACGCATGTGCCGACCGGGTTAGTGGTAACCTGCCAAGACGAAAAATCTCAGATCAAAAACAAGGCCAAAGCGCTTGGCGTACTCCGCTCTCGCCTGTTAGCCATGAAGATCGCTGCGGAGCAAGAAAAATTAGCAACCGAACGCCGCAGCCTGATTGGCTCGGGAGATCGCAGCGAAAAGATCCGCACGTACAACTTCCCACAAGACCGCATTACCGACCAGCGCATTGGCTACAGCCGCAGCAACATTCCCGCAGCATTGGCCGGCGACATTGACGATATTATCCAACATTTGCAAGCCTATGAGCGAGAGCTCGCCAGCAATCAACTTACATAAGTGGCTGCACCAGGCCACCTCGTCACTCCAGCAGGCTGGCGTTACTTCAGCACGTCTTGATGCTTTGGTTTTGCTCGCCGATGAACTTGGTACCAATAAAGCTTGGGTACTGGCGCATCCCGACGAAGCGCTCAGCCCGCAACAACTCACCCGGCTGGCGGACAAACTCACCCGGCGAGCCCAGCGTATGCCAATGGCCTACATTCGTGGTCACCAGGAGTTTTACGGCCGCGAGTTTGTGGTTACTCCCCAGGTGCTTATTCCACGTCCAGAAAGTGAGGCATTAGTTGACTCACTCCTTACGCTTCCCCGCACCGCACATGACACGCTTTTGGACGTAGGTACCGGCTCAGGAGCACTCGCTATTACCACAAAGTTAGAGCGGCCCGATCTTCACGTTATGGCCACCGACGTGAGTGCTGATGCCCTTAAGGTAGCGAGGCAAAATGCGACCAACTTAAAGGCAGATGTCTCGTTTGCGATTCGTGACCTCCTGCATGGGGTCGCTGCGCACTCACTCACCTATATTGTGGCCAATCTTCCGTATGTGGCGCGGTCTTGGGAACGCTCTGCAGAAACGAACTTTGAACCCGCCCTGGCGTTATTTGCCGATGATGATGGCCTGGCGTTGATTACCACACTGATTGCGCAAGCAACCCAAGCGCTCTCCCCAAAGGGTTGGCTGCTTCTGGAGGCTGACCCTCGGCAGCATACCCGCATCGCTGAACTTGCGAAGCAGCACGGGTTTGCCGTTACTGCCTCGCAAGGGTTTGCGATTGTGCTACACCGCAGCTAACTGATTAGCGGTATTCTTCCAAAGTCACTTTGATGGTCTGGTCCTTGCCATCGCGATGTACGGTCAGCGATACTTGATCGCCGGGTTGGAACTGCCCGAGTCGCGAGGCGAGCGGAGCATTCTCGTTGACATCCTTACCATTGACCTGCGTAATAATGTCGCCACGTTTGAGTCCAGCTTTTTCGGCCGGACTGCCAGCCACAATCGGGTTACCGGTTCCGGCATACACCAGCGCACCGTGATCCAAGTCAGCATTAACCTGCTTGCTCGTCGCAGGCGTCAGCATAATATATTGTACGCCCAAGAATGCTTTCACCACTTTTCCCTGGCTCAGCACGCCTTGTAGCAAACCTTTGGCGTCGTTGATTGGCAAGGCAAAGCCAATCCCCTGGGCTTGCTCGGCAACCGCGGTATTAATGCCAATCACTTCGCCATTAATGTTGAGCAGCGGACCGCCAGAGTTTCCAGGATTGATTGCAGCATCGGTCTGAAAGAGATTGCTGAGTGATTCAGTACTCTGGCTGTCGCTAGAATCAGATGCCTGCAGCGGCCGGCCTTTGCCAGAGATTATTCCTTGGGTGACCGTGTTTTGGAATTGACCAAGAGCGTTACCAATAGCAATCACCTTTTGTCCAACTCGCACACTATCTGAATCGCCAAGCTTGGCAGCCGTGAGGTCCTTTACCCCTTGAATCTTCAAAAACGCAATGTCGTTGGATGGATCGCGGCCAATAACCTGCACATTGTCATAGGTGGTGCCATTGGCGGTGACAATCTGCACTTTGTCCGTGCCGTCTGGAATAACATGTTTGTTGGTCAGCACGTAGCCATCGCTCGACACAATAATCCCAGTTCCCGCACCTTGCGACTCAACCGCTTGGCCAAATACGCCACCGGCACTCGTCTGCGTTGTGTTCACCGAAACCACACTGGGCGAAACCTTGTTGGCAACATCAGCAATCACCTCGCCTTCCTGCGTCACCACTGTTTCACGGTTTTGAGTGATTGTCTTGTTACTGGCCTTAATAAAACCACTCTCGATCGCTCCCCAGGCTCCCAAAAAGCCGGCCACAAACACAAAGAAAATAAGTGCGAGACTGCGCAAACTGGGCTTTTTGACCTGCGCGTTCCGACGCGTCCTCACCGGTGACGGCGAGTCTTCAGATTTTTCTTCCATAACCCCTCCTCCTAGAAATTTAGACCGATCCGCTCCAATTAGAGAAGATCGTCAGTACCAAAAATAGTAGTAACCCACCAAACCCAAACACATATTGCACCTGGCGAGCAGTCAGCTTGCCTTGTTTTGAATAGTCATACAAATGCGCCGCGCAGTAGCCAACAATCAGTACGATCAGGGTAATTTGAGGAACACTCGCATGGTGGCCAATGGTATACACCACAAGCCAACGGTTGAGTAGCCACGCGATTTCGGCCACAAACAGTCCCCACACCGCGCTGAGTAAGACAAGCAAGTCTTCTTCGTAACTACTCACCACATGCCGAGCTGCGCTATAGGCGACCACCCATGTACCTGCCACGATCAAAAGATCATTCGCTTGATCGGCATACCAGAACAAGGCTGTAATACCCAGAGCTTGACCAATAGCTGCCTGCAAGGACACTGCGCCGCTACCCGACTGCGGCTTAATCGCCACCAACCAGATGGCATAGAGCGCCGCCCAGACCGCTTGGAACGCCATTGAATCCTTGGCCTGAAACATCAAACCCAAGATACTTACTCCAACCAACACATCAATCAAGTTGGCTTGAATGTTAGCCCACCAAAAGCGCGGTTGCACCGCAAAGATGCGCCATTTACTGAGTAAAATCAGCGCCAAAGCCACGGCATACAGCTGCCACTGGCTGGCAAGCAAAAAAATCACCACCGGTAAGGCCAGGTTCAGCAAAAAGTGCAACAGATCGCCCACTTTGAAACGCCGCGAGGCAGTTTTGGATTTGATTAACTCCATATTGCTCTCGATTATATCATTTTGCAGCCACGCGCACCAACGCTGACCTATCATTTTAAAGTGCGTATACCACGGGTAGCAACTGAGGTAACGTAGAGCTTGCACCCGCGTATCTTATTTGATCCAAGCCTACCCATCCTAACTGTGAGTAACCTGAAACGAAAACGTCATGACAGACGGCTCGAAACAAGCTATCATAAGATGATGCAACCAGAAGAAGACAATACTCCAACAGGCGAACCTCAGCAGCCTACTCCTACCCCGCAGCCCACGCCGCAACCTCATCCAATTAGCACCCCACCTGCGGCGCCACACAAAGGACCTTCGTGGCAGATGACGAAAGGTTTTCTTTCGTTTGCAGGCTTTGTGGTTTCGGTGGTTATTTTGGCCACGCTGATTAATCTGTTTATTTTTCAATCGTATTACGTCGATGGCACCAGCATGACCCCGACTCTCCAGCCAAACGAACGATTGATTATCGATAAGATTCCCCGCACTTGGGCTAAAGTAACTCGCTCACATTTTATTCCAAAACGTGGCGAGATCGTTGTCTTTAATAGCTCTCTCCGCTCTCCGGACAATGGTCAGTTTGAACAGTTAATTAAGCGGGTTATTGGTTTGCCTGGCGAACGCGTGGTGGTGAAGGATGGCAAAGTAACCATTTACAACCAAGCTAATCCAAATGGCTTTAATGTCGACCAATCGCTACACCTCAACCTTGAAGCCAGCGATGGAATGATCGACGAAGTGGTTCCTGCGAACGAACTGTTTGTGATGGGCGATAATCGCGGCCCTGGCGGCTCATATGATTCCCGCACCGAGCTCGGCCCAATCCCCAGCGACCAAATGGTTGGCGAGCTGGTAATGCGCCTGGTTCCTCTCAACAAAGCTAAGTTCTTTTAAGAAGTAATCAGCAACTTAGTGATGCGATCCAGGTCGTCCTGGTTCTTAAACGTAATCTGCAGCAAGCCACCCTTGGCCATATTTTTGACCCGCACTTCAGCGCCCAGTCGTTTGCCCAGCGCCTTGGTTCCGTCTGTTTCTACCTGGGTTTTGGCCACTGCCGACTTTTTATTCTTTTGTCCCTCTTTGTAGCCAACCACAAATTGTTCTGCTTTGCGAACCGACCATCCATGCGTCAAGATCAAACGCAGTAATTCTTTTTGGACTTCCAGCTCTTTGATTGCGAGAATTTGACGTCCATGACCTTCGCTAATCTTGCCTTCGGCCACTGCTTGCTTGGCTTCTTCCGGAAGGCCTAACAGTCGCAGAATGTTACTCACACTGCTCATCGAGCGCCCCACGCGTTGGCCAATTTGTTCGTACGTCAGGTTGAACTGCTCGTGCAGCTTAAGGTAGGCAGTTGCCATTTCTAAGGGGTTGAGGTCTTCGCGCTGGAGGTTCTCGATTAAAGCGATCTCCAGCTTGTGCTGATCGGTCATAGTCCGAATCACAACCGGCACCGATGAAATCCCCGCTTTTTGGGCTGCGCGCCAACGTCGCTCACCAGCGATGATCATGTACTTATGACCTTCTGGTGTGACAATCAGCGGCAATAAAACGCCATGTTCTTTGATGGAGTTGGCCAATTCGTCCAAGGCTTCTTCGTTGAATTGCTTGCGAGGTTGGTCAACATTGGGGAAAATATCCGCCACTGCCAATTCTTTGGCCTGCGACAGTTCTTTATCTTGCTGATTGGTCGGGTCAAAGGCTTCATCCACAAGATTGGTTGGAATTAATGAGTCAAAACCTCGCCCCAGACCTTTTAGTTTGTTACTTGCCACGTTGCAGCACCTCCTTGGTCAATTGCTTGTAGGCCCGTGCGCCTTTGCTCCAGCGATCATAGGCTGCCACCGGCAGCCCGTGACTGGGCGCTTCGGCAAGCCGTACATTACGCGGTACCACGGTCTCAAAGACCTTGCCCGGGAAGTGTTTCTTTACCTCTTCGGCCACTTGGCGGCTCAAGGTGGTACGGGGATCATACATGGTCAGCACAACGCCGAGTAGCTCCAGCTCCTTATTGAGTCCTTTGCGGATCAATTGCATGGTTTCTAATAGTTGGCTCAAGCCTTCCAGTGCGTAAAATTCAGCCTGCACCGGCAGTAGTACATAGTTGGCCGCGACCAACGCATTTACCGTAAGCAAGCTCAGACTTGGGGGACAATCGATAATAATGTAATCGTACGCCAAACCATTCAGCGCCAATTTCAACCGATGAAATCGCTGGTCGGCTTGAGCGAGTTCCACTTCGGCATTCGCAAGGTGTGGAGTGGTTGGCAAAAGGTCAAGTTGCGCATGAGGAGTGGTAATAATAGCTTCTTTGGCCGTGACGTCGCGGGCCAGGACATCGACAATGGTGTGCTCAAGTTCCTGCTTGGCAATGCCCAGCCCACTTGTCGCGTTTCCCTGCGGGTCAAAATCGACCAGCAGCACTTTTTTGCCGCCCTTCGCCAGATTAAAAGCAACATTAATAGCAGTGGTCGTTTTACCGACCCCGCCCTTTTGGTTGGTAACTGCAATAATTTTTGGAAGCATGTCTGTTTTAAGCCCTCACAGTACTGCCTCTATCCTAGCATTGTTCGACCAAAACAAAAAGAGGCGTTTTCACGCCTCTTTTCACAAGGTTCAGAGCTACGCGATCGACGTAATTTCAATCACGCTGTACTGCTGACGGTGGCCGCCAACTTTGTGCACGCGCTTCTTAGACTTGTAGCGAATGAACTGGACTTTTTTGGCCTTTACTTCGGCTTCAAGTACCTTTACTTCAACTTTGGCACCTTTAACTACAGGGGCACCAACCTTTACGTCTTTGTCGTCAAAGACCATCAAGGGCTCGAGGGCGAGCTTAGTGGTGCCGTCGGTCAGACGGTCAACCTGCAATGTTTGGCCTTTAGTCACGATGTACTGTTTGCCACCAACTTCAATAACTGCTTTCATTTTGTATCTCTGCCTTAAAGATTATTTACAAATCTGTTCTAGTTTAACAGATGGGGAGCAGTTTGTAAAGGTCACTCTGCCTCTACAGCACGGAGCGAAATAGTGACCTCGTTGCCCTCAACTTTGACCGTTTGAGTAGCCATATCTTGAGTGGGTTCATCTTTCATGACAACTGCTAAAGTCTCATGCATGATCTCGGCTTTAAATGTGCTGAGCGCTTTTTGAATCAATGGATCCTCGGTGGTAACATGCAGCGCAATGCGATCATCGACCTGCAGTCCAGCCTGTTTGCGAGCGTTTTGGATATGGCGTACGAGGTCGCGCATAAGCCCTTCGGCGCGGAGATCATCCGTAAGGTGTGTATCCAAAGCAACTTCACTGCCCCATTCCACCGCCTTTACATTAAGCTCTTCGGCAATAACTTCTTTGTACATTTCCGGAAGCTGCGGCACAGTTACTCGAGCAAGTGGCTGCCGGACTTTTATTTTCGCTTCAGCCCGCTGGGCAAGTCCTGCGGCAATATATTCCCGCGTCTGGCTCATCTCGTCCAGCAGCTGTTGATTCCCATCGCCTACTTCTGGCCAATCACTCAAGTGAACCGACTCGCCGTGCATAAGCTCCCGGTACAATCTGTCGCTCAAGAAAGGTGCCCACGGGGCCAGTAGTTGCAATACAGTCACCAGAGTGTAGTGCAGCGTTGCATAGGCCTGAAGTTTGTCGCTATCGTCTTCGCTCTTCCAAAAGCGGCGGCGTGAACGACGAATATACCAGTTGGACATGTCGTCAATCACGGTGACAATCTGCTCAATTGCATGTGCAATTTTGTAATTGTCAGCTTGGCGTGTGACTTCGCGAGTTGCTTCGGCCAAACGGGCAATCATCCATTGATCCAACACATTGGTGCTTTCCGGAACACTCAGCTTGGCAGGCGCTTCCCAATGATCAATATCGGCATACATTTTGAAGAAGCGATAGCTATTTTGTAGCGTTCCGAGCACGTTGCGGCTCAGATCTTTCATGCCGTCACGATTAAAGCGTGTGTAATCTGCCGTCTGCGTTGCCTGAGTGCTAGAGAGCAAGAAGAGGCGCAGCGCATCTGCCCCTTCATTGTTAAAGACATCTTCGATGGGTGGATAGTTCTTCAGCCGTTTGCTCAACTTTTGGCCATCAGCAGCCATGATCATGCCGTTTACTACCACATTTTTGTAAGCTGGGCTGTCAAAGAGGATCGTCGCCATCACGTGCTGCACATAGAACCAGAGGCGGGTCTGGTCGAGACCTTCAATAATAAAATCAGCCGGGAAGGTCTCCTTAAAGACATCTTGATTTTCAAAGGGGTAATGCTGCTGTGCAATACTCATGCAGCCAGATTCAAACCAACAGTCCAAAACTTCTTCCACACGACGATAGGTCTTGCCGTCTTTAGTAAAAGTGATCTCGTCGATAAATGGGCGATGCAGATCATCAAGTTTGGCATCGGCGCCAGCTAATTCTTTCAGCTGAGCGATGCTCTCAACGACGATATAGTCGTTCTCGTCGTCTTCGTTCACCCAAACTGGCAGCGGCGCACCCCAATAACGATTGCGGCTGATCGCCCAATCGCGCGCACCAGCAACCCATTTGCCAAAGCGACCGTTTTTGATGTGCGCAGGTGTCCAGTTAATCTGTTCGGCAGTCTTGCTGAGTTGCTCACGAATCTCAGAAACGCGGATAAACCAGCTCGAGATCGCATAGTACAGCAGCGGCGTGTCACAGCGCCAACAGAATGGATAGGTGTGCTGCAATGTCTCGGCTGCAAATACCTGTCCCTGCTGCGTCAGATGATCAATAATGTGGCGATCTGCTTCTTTAAAGAAGAGCCCCGTGATCTCATCAAACCCAAGGTGCGCCTTTACGCGACCGCTGGTATCAATAGTGGTGAGAACGGGAATATTGTGTTCCTGGCCAAGGTTCAAGTCGTCTTCACCAAACGCCGGCGCCACATGCAATACGCCGGTACCATCGTTGACACTTACAAACGCTGCAGGCCACACTTTATAAAGGTTCTCGGCGCCTTCCTGCTCGTGTACATTCTCTACCGCAAAGAGCGGCTGATAGGTTTTGCCTATCAATTCACTGGCCGCGACTTCTTTTACTACCTGGTAGTTTTCTTCGTTTTTGAAGACTGCCTCAAGGCGGCTTTTGGCTACCACCAGCATTTCCTCATGACCTTCGTCATCGGTCAGCTTGGCATATATATATTGTTCTTCGGGATTAACCGCAATGGCCGCATTGCCAGGCAGTGACCACGGTGTGGTGGTCCAACCCAGCAGATACGCGTCTTCGTCGGTCAGCTTGAATTTGACGAACAAACTCGGATCTGTCACATCATCTTTGTAGCCGTCATTGACCTCAAAGTTACTAAGCGGCGTTTCGCAGCGTGGACAGTACGGCGTGGATTTGTAGCCTTTATACAACAGTCCCTTCTGATGCACTTGGCTCAGCGCCCACCACACGCTTTCGGTGTAGTTGGTGTCGACAGTCGCGTAGTACTTATCGTATTCGCTCCAGCGGCCAAGGCGCTGTAAAAGACGTTCCCATTCTGATTTGTAGGTAA
This sequence comes from Saccharimonadales bacterium (SeqCode), assembly GCA_035480055.1. GTDB lineage: Bacteria > Patescibacteriota > Saccharimonadia > Saccharimonadales > DASZAF01 > DATIIB01. Next base: position 24,122 of record DATIIB010000003.1, on the reverse strand, counting down.
AGATTGAATCACGACAGGCGGCATTAAACGTATCAATGCCAAGCTCAGTAATCTGCTTTTTGCCGCTCACGCCGAACTGCTTTTCGATCGCATACTCTACTGGCAAACCGTGGCAATCCCAACCATTGCGGCGCGGGACATAGTAGCCGCGCATGGTTTTGTAGCGCAGCATGGCGTCTTTGATACTCGAGGCCAAGCTGTGTCCAAAATGCGGCAGACCATTGGCAAATGGTGGACCATCGTAAAAGCTAAAGTACGGCTGACCCTCGCGCTGGGCAATGCTTTTTTCAAAGGTGTGTTCCTGCTGCCACGTTGCCAGCATCTCTTCTTCTATCTGCGCCTGGGGCGATTTGGGTGCTTGTGTCTCTGCCATATCTACTCCTTTACCGCTTGTCCTAATGGTTGATACTTATAAGCCTCAAGTTCTTGCCGAATATCCTCATACGTTTTGCCGGCCAACTTTCCGCCAGCGATCAGCGCATCTTGGGTGACATCGGCCAGGCAGATATCCGGCGGCGAAAACTGTTGCATTGCCTCGTCGCTGGGGAATTCAAAATCGATTACCACCAGACCGGCCAAATCTTCTTGATACACGTCAACTTCGGCTGAATGTCCATTAAATTCCGTAAAGTAGCGGCGCTTCACAAATTTTTTGGCTGAGCAGCTGGCGAGCGCTTCATATTCTTGGACGCTCAGGTCAATCGTATGCTCATGCTGACGCGAAGAATCAGTTCCAGATACTGGCACTTTTTTGGTAATACAATAGGTATCGCCTTTGTGCCGCAATCGCAACATGGCGTGCTCGGCTGTTGCCGGAATGTACACATCGCTAATCACCTCTGATCGAAGCGTCAAGAGATTATGCGGCAAGTATTTTGCCAAGTAGGTTTTTTCAAGCTCTAGCTCCACCATTGCTTTTTCCTCAATTAAAAAATCACTGCTTTCGACTGCTGGAACCCACGGCTGCGGGCGGTACCATCCAGCTTCCAAAAGAAGTGATTCTTTGGCGCTTGTTTCTCGCACTGACGGGGCGATGCCGACGGGTTTTACTCTCTACTGATTTCTTCCCGCTGCTTCGTGGGTGATGGCCACTCACTTACCATATTTGATAAGATGCATTTTTTATATAGTACAACAAGGAAGGCAATGACGCAATCGAGTAGACTTTTCATTTAGCTTGTTGGCACTGTTTGAGTGCCTCTTGATACGCAGTAAACAACGCAGAAGCTGCAACAACTTGTATAGCTCCTTGGCTCCTATACGGATTAGCCATAGCATTCAGTCCCTGCTCCGCAGCCTCTCGAGCTTGCCGTAATTGGGGTTGCAGCTGGTTACTGCAAACTTCGTTTCTTACCAATCGCTGTTTAGCTTGCCTCTCGCTCTGTCTTCTTTGAATAAGTTGATGACTAAGAAACAAAAAACCACACCCTAGTAAGACCATACCGATAACACCAAGTACAGACCCTGGCGTCTTCATTTAAGAGACCGGCTCGCTCTCCTTGAGATGACCACTAGCCCCGTTTCGCATTCTACGAACCGGTCGCGTAATAGCTGACTTCGCTAATGCGTGGCATTGGTTCACCTTGCCATAACTGCAGCAGGGTGCCGTCGTCTGCACGGGCTAAGACCGCAGGATAGGCCACGATGTCATAGAGCTGCACCAGCTCGATACCTTGCGGCGTATCGACATCGAGCATTTCGATGGATTTGCCGGTCTGGCGTTCAAAATCGGCCGCGAAGCTTCGCGCCAAGCTTTCGCCTTCGGAATTGCTGCGGTATAAAAGAAGTGCTTTCATACTACTAGCATAGCAAAAAGCGGAGCATTACGCTCCGCTTTTCTTTGGACCTGTTCGGACAGTCCTAGCTACAACCGCTGGTTGAACCACAACTGGTACAGACATAGCAGCTGCCGGCACGTTGCGTTTGGTTCCCACAGTTGGTGCAGAGTGGCGCGTTGTCTTCGCCTGGCGCCTTGGAAGGCTGGGCTGCCGCTGGCGAATTCACAGGCGCAACCGAAGTGCTCGCCACTTCCCGAGCCGACGCGGCTGGCTCCTTGACGTACGTCATTTCGCTTCGCTCGGCTGGGCTGGTTGCAACCGCTGCAGGTTCATCCAGCAGACTCTGCTGTTGCGCAGTAAAGTCTTCGGCCGAAACAAGGCCAAGCTCAAGCTGATCGTCAAAGCTCAAATAGTCCTTGGCGAGCCGACGGAAAATGTAGTCCGTCAGGCTACTCGCAGTGCGCAGCTCAGGATCGTCGGTCATACCGGCTGGCGCAAAGTTCATGTGGCTAAAGGCCTTTACATAACTCTTGAGCGGCACGCCATAGCGCAGACCGTGGCTAATGGAGATCGCAAAAGCATCCATCACGCCCCCAAGGGTTGAGCCTTGCTTGGCCACGCGGATAAAGAGTTCACCAGGCATACCGTCTTCAAACTCCCCCACGGTCATGAAACCTTTGCAGTCGGCAACATGAAACTCGTAGGTGCGGGCTCGGCGCTGGCGAGGCAGGTCGCGGTGCATGTTGGCAAGAGTAACGGCAGGCTGTTCGACTGCTACGGCAACCGGCTTGGCTGCAGGCGCGGCGGCGGCAACTGGGGCGTCCTCTTTTTTGCTTTCTTTCTTGGCGGAACCAAGGGGTTGGGCAACCTTACAGTTGTCACGGTAGATGGCAATCGCCTTCAGACCTTTCTTCCAGGCGTCGATGTGCAATTGCTCTACATCTTCCACAGTAGCTTCTTCAGGCATGTTGACCGTCTTGCTAATGGCGCCCGAGATAAACGGTTGCACCGCAGCCATCATGTCAACGTGACCTTGGTAGTGAATCGCGTTTTCGCCAACTGCGCAGGCAAAGACATCCAAATGTTCAGGCCGCAGATGAGGTGCGCCAATGATCGTCTTTTCTTCATTGATGTAGGTCACGATGTCTTCGGCCTCTTCGCGGGTGTAGCCCAACGACTTGAGCGCACGTGGAACGGTCTGATTGACGATATTCATTGTGCCACCGCCAACCAATTTCTTCATCTTCATGAGCGCAAAGTCTGGCTCAACACCGGTCGTGTCGCAATCCATCATTAAGCCGATGGTCCCGGTTGGTGCCAGTACGCTGGCTTGTGAGTTGCGAACACCGTACTTCGTTCCCTGTTCAACCGCTTCGTCCCAAGCATTGGCTGCAGCGCTCAGCAGTTCTTCTGGAACCAACGCCGCATCAATATTGGAGACTGCCGCACGGTGCTTCTTAAGGACACGGAGCATTCCCTCGCGGTCTTTGGTATAGCCGTCAAATGAACCAACGCGGTGAGCCATCTTAGCGCTCGTGGCATAGGAATGTCCGGTCAGAATAGCGGTCAAGGTGCCGGCAAGAGCGCGGCCTTCGTCAGAGTCGTATGGCAAGCCCTTGGCCATTAAGAGTGCACCCAGGTTGGCATAGCCAATACCGAGCTGGCGGTAGGCGCGAGCAGTCTTGTCGATTGCCTCAGTTGGATAGCTAGAGTAGCCAACCAAAATATCTTGCGCAATAAACATCATCTCGGCAGTATGCTTGTATGCCTCAACATCAAAGCGGCCGTCTTTACCAAGGAATTTTAAGAGGTTAAGACTGGCCAAGTTGCACGACGAGTTGTCGAGGTGCATATATTCTGAGCATGGATTGCTGCCGTTGATACGCCCAGCGTTTGGCGTGGTGTGCCAATCGTTAATAGTGGTGTCGAACTGCATGCCAGGGTCGGCACATTCCCAAGCTGCTTCAGCAACTTCACGAAAGAGCTCGCGAGCCTTCACCGTCTTGTACACTTTGCCATTCGTGACGCCCTTGAGCTGCCAGTCGCGGCTTTCTTCAACTGCGCGCATAAAGTCATCTGTCACGCGCACCGAGTTGTTGGCGTTTTGGTACTGAACGCTAAAGGCATCCTTGCCGTTCAGGCTCATATCAAAGCCAGCTTCTTGCAGCACACGAGTTTTGCGCTCTTCAATCGCTTTACACCAAATAAATTCTTCAATATCTGGGTGATCAATATTCAAAATAACCATCTTGGCTGCCCGACGGGTCTTGCCGCCGCTCTTAATTGCTCCCGCCGAAGCGTCTGCTCCGCGCATAAAGCTGAGTGGTCCAGATGCACGACCTGCACTCTTGCCGAGTGGCTCAAAAGACGAACGAATACTCCCGATATTGACGCCCGAACCCGAGCCGCCCTTAAAGATCATCCCCTCGTCACGGTACCAATCCAGAATAGAAGGCATCGTGTCTTCAACGTGCAGAATAAAACAGGCGCTGGCTTGCTGAGTACGCTCTGGCGCCCCAATGTTAAACCACACCGGTGAGTTAAACGCTGCTCGCTGAGTGGTCAAAATATATTTCAGCTCGTGGTTAAACACATCGGCTTCAAGTTCGTCGGTAAAATACCCTTCCTCAAACCCATGCCGTGTAATCGTGTCGGCCACGCGGTCGACCAACTGCCGCAGCGAACGCTCTCGTTCTTTGCTGCCTGGTGTGCCACAAAAATACTTTTGGGCCACAATATTGATCGAGTTTAACGACCAGTCGTCTGGAAATTCGACGCCTTTTTGGTCAAAGACCACCTCGCCGGTCATTGGGTTGCTGATAAATGAATCTCGCTCTACCCAATTCAGCATGTCATACGGATGTACTCCCGCTTTTGTAAAAAAGCGTGACACGCCAAGTGCAGTTGCTTGCTGCGCCATTACTCTACCCTCCTGTTTGCCGGTATCTCCACCTCTAGAAACACCTGCGGTTGATATTTATTTTTATACTTTATTAAGACGTCCGCGAATCCGTGCCAGCTCACGCTCAAAACTATCCAAGTCCGTAAAGCTGCGGTACACACTCGCAAATCGCACGTATGCTACTTGGTTGCAGTCTGCCAGTTCGTCCATGATCACTTCGCCGATCTGTTCCGAGGTAATCTCGTTCTCATTACGGTCGAATAACGCATGCTCGATTCTGGCAACCAACTCCTCAAAAGCGCCTGCGGTGATGGTTGTTTTTTCGCAAGCCCGTGCCAACCCGGCAACCAACTTCTCCCGGTCAAACAGCTGGCGAACCCCCGTCTTTTTGATCACCGTCAAATTTGGTCGTTCCATTCGCTCATACGTTGTGTAGCGATACTGGCAAGCCAAACATTCACGGCGGCGCCGGGTGCTCTCGCCACTGGCCACATCTCGTGACTCAATTACTTTGGAGTTGTTTTCTTGGCATTGTGGGCACTTCATAGTCAGTCGTCTCGTTTAAAGTACGTCTACACCTCCCAATTTGTGTGTAGCCTACGAATTACTATAGTCCTTACGATTAGGCTTATGCAAGAGTTTTGTGTACAACATATAGGGCCTTCTCGGCTGGTCATGCACTATATAGAGGATAGTTGTTTATTCGTCGTCTCTGGTGTTCTTACGGCGGCGCAGAAAAGCGGGGGTATCAGCATCGTCATCTTGATCGTAGTGCCAAATGCTGCCAGTGTCTTCTTTTTGGAATTCTTCGTGCGCAGCTTGCATATCATGAGCATCAGCGGTGGTCACATCATCCGCAATCGCTGGCATATCGGTATCATCAATGTCTGTATCAGAGGTGACATCATCGTCAGTATCATCGTCGTCTGGAGTGGTCTTTGGTGCATCTGTAGCGACCACGCCATTACGCTGATGGAAATAAGCCGAATCAAAACCGGTCGCAATAACCGTAATCGCCAACTCTTCTTCCATTTCTGGCTTCAGCGTTGCACCGAAGATAATATTGGCATCGGGCGCCACGGCGTTGGTAATGACTTCGGCAGCTTCGTTAATTTCATGCATCGACATGTCATAGCCACCGGTAATATTAAAGAGGACACCGCGGGCTCCATCAATAGACACCTCAAGCAGTGGCGACTCAATCGCCTGCTGCGCAGCTTGGACTGCACGGTTTTCACCACTTGCCCGGCCAATACCCATCAAGGCCGAACCAGCGTTGCTCATAATCGCCTTTACGTCAGCGAAGTCGAGGTTGATCAGTCCGTGTTCGATGATAAGATCAGAGATGCCCTGGACACCCTGGCGCAGCACATCGTCAGCCACTTTAAAGGCGTCAAGTAATGGCGTGCGGCGGTCGATAGTTTGCAGCAAGCGGTCGTTAGGGATAGTAATAAGTGTATCAACTTCTTTGCCCAGCTTGGCGATCCCTAGCTCAGCATTTTGGCGACGCTTTTCACCCTCAAACGAGAATGGTTTGCTGGCAACAGCTACTGTTAAAATATTGAGCTCCTTGGCAATCGAAGCCACCACCGGCGCTCCGCCAGTACCTGTACCACCACCGGCACCCAGCGTAATAAAGGCCATATCAGCGCCTTCGAGCGCTTTTTTAAGTTCCTCACGCGACTCTTCAGCTGCGCGTTCTCCAACAGCTGGATCTGCTCCCGCCCCAAGGCCTCGAGTGGAGTCTTTGCCAATATGGATCTTGATCTCTGCCTTAGAATTGTGCAGTGCCTGAGCATCGGTATTGACTGCAATAAATTGGACACCCTTGAGCCCTGCATCAACCATCCGATTCACTCCGGAACCGCCGGCACCACCCACGCCAATCACTTTAATGGATGCAAATGTTTGAATGTCGGCTGGTTTTACTTCAGGCATTGAGGGACCCCCATTTGAATGCTATATATGTGTTGTTCACTACTATACACGATTGGTTCAAGACGTACCAACCTGGTGTTCAGCTTTATTATACCTAAAATGCTTTTGGTGCAAATGGTGTTCAGTGTATTTTACGACTTAAATTTGCCCCAGAAACCACTGACGCGCTTGAACAATTGATTAGCACTCTCAGTTGCTGCGCCTAGGTTTGCGCCACCTTTGCGAACTTGAGTAGTGGGCTTTTGCAAATCTTCCAGCATCAAACCAACGGCTGTGGCACATTCTGGCACTGCCACTTTATCAACCAAACCTGACACATTTTGTGGCACTGCAACGCGGGCAGGCAGTCGCAACTTGGCTTTGGCATACTCAACCAAACCAGCCATTTTTGCCGTGCCACCAACCAATACCACACCGCCAGGCAGCTGCCCAGAACGGCGGATCTTTTTAAGCTCAGCATCAACCATCTCAAAGATTTCATCCAAGCGTGCTTCCACAATCTCGTCGATTTCTTTGTGTTTAAAAGAGAGTTCTTCTTTTTGGTGCTTGATGACAAACTCTTTTTTCTTGTCCTTACCCTTGGCGAGATTCACCGCCTGCAGCTTCACCTGCTCGGCAACGTCCAGATCGGTTCGTAATCCAATCGCTAAGTCATTGGTAACATTCACTCCGCCAAGTGGCAAAATTGCTAAGTGCTGCAACTCTCCTTCTTCAAACACGGCCATATTAGTGGTCGTGCCACCCAAATCAATCAATACCACGCCATTTTCAATCTGCTGGTCCGTGAGTACAGCCAGTGAAGCCGCAAGGCTCGACACCATCATATTGTGTACAGTGGTGTGAGTCATCTCAACCGCTTTTTGAAGATTGCGCATATGAGGCCCGAGCGCGGTAATCACGTGCGCGTCTACCTCGAGTCGTACGCCGCCCATCCCTAATGGGTCTTTGATATTCTCCTGACCGTCCAATCGATAAGAGCGTGGCGTCACCTGCAGGATCTCGCGATTCGCAGGCAGTTGCATCACTGTGGCCGCTTCTTCTACACGCAGCAAATCTGCCTGGGTGATCTCGTGACCAGTCGCTCCAACAGCGATCACTCCCCGCGAATCCATCGACATGACATGCGTACCATTAATGTTAATGGTCGCCTGGTTAATCTCTTGGCCGGACATCCGTTCAGCAGATTCCAGCGCTTTGTCAATGGCGTGAGCGACATTCACGATGTTAACCACCGAGCCTTTGCGCATCCCGCTGTTAGGCGCCTCACCAATGCCTACGATACTAGGTGAAGGAGTACTGGGGTCCATCACACCAACAACACAACGAATAGTTGTGGTGCCGATGTCGAGACCAACCGCATAGCGTGCAGTTTCTTGCATATGACCCAGTATAGCGCTTACGCTCCCTCTCAGGCAAGGAGATCTATAATGTCGTCAAAACCTCGGCGCCTTTTTCGGTAATCAAGATGGTGTGTTCAAAGTGGGCGCTCAAGCTGCCATCCTTCGTGCGAATCGTCCAGCCATCAGGGTCAATGCTGATTTTGTAATCACCGAGTGTGGACATCGGCTCTACTGCAATCGTCATACCCGCTTGCAATGTATCACCGGTTCCGGCTTTGCCATGGTTGGGAATATCTGGCCCTTCATGCACGTAGTGTCCAACTCCATGACCAACGAGGTCACGAACAATGCCATAGCCGCCTTTATCAAGTACACCTTGCACTGCGGCCGAAATATCACCGACCTTCACGTCATCTTTAATCACTCGCACTGCTGCATCGAGTGATTTTTTGGTGTCAGCCAATAGTTTTTCGATTTGGGGCGTGCCTTTGCCGCCAATGATCATGCTAAACGCTGCATCGGTAATCATCCCCTTATAATCAACGCCAAAATCAAAGCTGAGAATATCGCCATCGGCAAACACTTCGCGGTTGGGAATGCCGTGCACGATTTCGTCATTAATGGAAATACAAATGACGTCTGGAAACCCCTGATACCCAAAGAAAGCTGGCTTACCACCGAGCGCTTTAAGTTCTTGGCGTGCCATGTGCGATACGTCTTTACCCGTCATTCCGGATTCAGCGACTTCGCGAATGTGCTGCAAGACTGTGGCTAGCATGCGGCCACTTTCGCGCATGGCTTCAATTTCACGAGGGGTTTTTACTTTTGTAAACATTTCTTCAACTCGGCGTCGATATAGTGATGAATGTCTTCTACGTCGCCAGTGCCATCAACGGTTACCACTGGAATGCGCTCTTGCTGCATAAATGCCACCATCTCGTCAGACATGCCGAGGTAGTCGTTGTAGCGACGGCGAATAATCTCCTCGTCGTCGTCAAAACGGCCGCGGACTTTCAAACGACGAATCACTTCTTCAAACGGCACAGAAATGTTTACCACAGCTTTGATAGACCGCTGATGCTCAGGCAGAGCGGCGACCAGCCAATGAGCTTGCTCAAGATCGCGTGGAAATCCGTCCAAAATAACCCGCTCGACATCACTCGTTTTGCGAAGTGCCTCAATAAGCGCCCGATACACGACTTTGTTGTTCACAATGCCTTTTTCTTCCATCTCACGCATAATTTGTGGATCATGCAGATCGCGAAGCACCTGACCAGTCGAAAGCCAGCGCCAGTTATGTCGCGCGGCGAGGAGCTGACCCTGCACACTCTTGCCAGATCCAGGCGGGCCGTAGAGAATGATCATTTTTCCACCTCTTCATTCAAGCGCTCTTTGACATACGCAGCAATACGACCACCGTCAGCTTTGCTGCCAAGGTGTTGTTTGGCTTGGCCAATAATTTTGCCCATAGTTTGTGGGCTCAATGGTCCGTTTTTTTGGATCACAGCATCAATCTCTTTGGCCAGGTCTGCGTCGCTCATTTGCGCAGGCAAGTATTCTTCAATGATTGCCTTTTCGGCTAGCTCTGCATCGCGCTTATCAAACGCGCCGGCTTTTTCGTAGATGTCAGCGCTTTCTTGGCGCTGTTTGGCTTCTTTGGCCAATACCTTCAGAATATCTTCGTCTGGCAAGCCAGTGTCACGACTACCAGCTGCAACTTCGGCGTACAAAATAGCGCTCTTAAGCATTCCGAGCAGTGTGGCACGGCGCTTGTCGCCCCCCATCATCGCTTGTTTCAGATCGTTTTGTAGGCGATCCTTCAGCATATTAGCGAGTACCGAGACGGATTCGTCTCACTTTTTCAGCCTTGCGGGCACGGCGCACAATGGCCTGCTCGCGACGTTCGCGTTTGCTAATGTCTTTGGTGAAATACTGGTTGCCTTTGGCGCGCGCCAGTACGCCCGACTGCTGCACTTTACGGTTAAAGCGGCGGATTAGGTTTTCGAGGGCTTCTTTTGAGTCTTTACGGGTAACTTGAATCATGGAGTACATTATAACTTAACAGAGGGAGATCTGCAACTATCAATCGCGAGCACTTGGCCCTCCACCGATCGCCGACCCATCCACTCATTCCCAATGATCTTCATAGTAAGCGTGACCTGCTTGCCAGCCTTGTCTGCTGCGTGGCCAAACCCAAATCCGATGCCCTTGAGCTGCTGGCCATGTTGGTCCACGGCGGTGATTTTGAGATGCTTACCATCTGCGCCCACCGGTCGTGCTTCCTTCAAAATAACAGGGGCAACTCGCACAATTGGCTCAGGGTTACCATTGCCGCAGGGTTCGAGCTGGTCGAGGAGTTTAAGTAATTCCATATCAATGCCGGCAAAGGAATCGAGCTGCAGATCAGGTGCTGGTTTAAGGTGCGCTTCTTGATCCTCGAGCTTCAAACTGCGATAAAACTCGTTCAAGGCTGCACGAAAAGCAGGAATGTTTTCGATCTTTAAGGTCACACCAGCTGCCAATTTATGTCCCCCACCTTTTTCGATGGTATCAGCGGCAAACTGGATTCCATCAGCAGCGCTAAAGTCGCCAAAGCTGCGCGCCGAACCTTTTGCTAACCCATCCTCCATCTCTTGCAGTACAAAGGTCGGTTTGCCATAATGCTCCAGAATCTTGGCCGCAACAATACCGATAATGCCATGCGACCAATCTGGTGCCGAGAGTACCAGCACTGGATCATTCTCAAACTGCGCGGCCTGTTCAAGGGCTGCGGCAAAAATACGATCTTGCTCAGCTCGACGATCAATATTCATTTGGCGTAACACGGCCGCAACCGATTCACTTTTGGCGCGTTCGGTTGCCGTAAATAAGTCCAGGCTGATCTGCGCAGTTTGCAACCTACCGGAGGCATTCAAGTGCGGACCCAACACAAAACCCAGGTGCCGCGCGGTAACTCTCTCAATTTCCACCCCTGCCGCTTCGGCAAGTGCCCGCAAGCCCACACGCTTGGTTTTGCTGAGCACCTTTAATCCCCAAAACACATTGGCGCGATTTTCGTCCACCAAACTCACAACGTCACAAACCGTGCCCATCGCTACCAGATCGAGCAACCACTTTTCCTGACCGAGCGGTAAGCCGTCCATTTTTTGTTGCATAGCCTGCACCAGTTTAAATGCCACGCCCACACCTGCCAGATCGATAAAGGGATACTTGTGATCCGGGCGCTTTGGGTTAATCGTGGCTACCGCGGCGGGCATAGTATCGGCTACATTGTGATGATCGGTCACAATTACCTCCATACCAAGCTCATTCGCCAAAGCAATTTCTTTGTGCGACAAACTCCCGCAGTCTACAGTCACTACCAACTGATAGCCTTCGGCACTCAACTTTTTCATTGCCTCGCTGCTCAGCCCATAACCTTCGATAAAACGGTTGGGAATAAATGTCTCCACCCTTATCCCAAAACTCGTCAGCGCATCTCGGAGCAAAGTGGTTGCTGTGAGTCCATCAATATCGTAGTCACCATAAATAACAACGCGTTCGCCTTCGGCCTTGGCTTTTTGCAAGCGAGTCACCGCCGCAGCCATATCAGGAAGCAGCCAAGGGTCGTGCTTGTACATCTCGTAATTTGGATGCAAAAAGAGCTCTCTCGCGTCCAGGTCATCATAGCCTCGACGTTTTAAGAGCTCTGCAAATAAGTCAGCAGCCGCGCCCATACGCTTACGGGCGTTTGGCTTTGGTCTGCTGGTGCCGTTGAGTTTTTAGCACAATACTCTGAAGTTCCTTAAAGAACAGGAAGTGTTTGTTGGTAGAATAAATCTTGGTATTTCCCTGTTTTTCTGAAACCAAAAAGCCTACTTTTTCAAGTCGCTTCAGTTCGCGCTGGATGTTACCCGGATCTTCTTTGATCAATTTGGCAAGTCCCCGTACGTGCGTTTTAAAATCGGGATACTTTGCATATACCACGATTATCTTTCGTCTTACTCTTGAAGTAATAAAAACGTCAAGCATGCTTTGTCGCCCCGTCCTAGTCTGTCGTTAATGGCTAATTACTATTTTACAATTTCGCCGCAAATTGCTCAAGGTTAGATCCTCAATCCCGGGTTACTTCCCGCCTGTGTGGTCTAATGCCAATTAAGGATTATCTGTCTGATTTTAGCCAAGATCTCATCGCGGCCCGGGATTACATTGTCGTCGTAATAATGATTTGTGTCAAGGTAATTATCGGTGACGCTAAGGACATGTAGCTCATCGGCCATAATGTGCATACGGTCCACCGCTTTTACCGAAGCCAGCGGCGTTGCAATGATTAACTTGTGCATACGAATTGGCTTTAAAAAATTGGCCGCAGCATCCAAAATCGCTCCACCCTTTAGCCCATCTGACACCAGAATGACATTCTGATCTAGCAGAAGCGATCTATCGATCACTCCGCCGTCGCCAAGCAGCTGGTTGAGGTGATGGAATCGTTCAAGTTTTTGGCCTTCGATATAATTAAAGAACTCCGACTGATACTCGTCCACCTCGCCGCTTGAGAGGTCAGAATTGTAGCTGAATCCGCCATTCTGGTCGACACTTCCAATCGCCATTGGTTCGCCAGGAACGTTGACGTCTTCGGCTAAAAGTAAGGTCAAAATACAGTGCAATGCCGCAGCAATAACCTCGCCTACGAGCACACTTCCCTCAGACAAAGCCACGACGACACTATTTTCGTAGCGATACTGCTGCAGTTGTTCGGCAAGTTGTCTTCCGGCGTCGGCGCGATTCGTAAAATACATATGCTTAGTGTAACAGATCGCCACAACAGTCTATAATAGGTATACAATGCCTTTTTATACCGTTGCAGTTGCGACCTTGGCCCATAGCAAAAACGCCTCGTTCACCTATCATAGCGATCTTGACTTGTCCCCAGGCAGTCTGGTCCGCGTGCCTATTGGACGGACGATCGCAAATGGAGTGGTGTTGTCTAAGACACTCAAAAAACCAAGCTTTGCCACCAAACCCATCACAAGCGTATTACATGAAGGCTTTGTGCTTCCTCGCCAGCTGATCGCGCTTGCCGAATGGCTCAGCAAGTACTATGTTTCGCATTTGGGGATTGTGTTGCAAAGCATCTTGCCATCTGGGCTTCATAAGCAACGACGAGACATAGCACGCACCTCGCAGCTGCCGATGCGCGCCAAAAAGACGGTTGTCCTGACCGCTGATCAGCAGGCGGCAATCGATAGTATTACCTCTTCGGAAGCATCCGCGTTCTTGCTACACGGGGTACCTGGGTCGGGCAAAACGCAGGTCTATATTGAAAGCAGCAAGCAGTACATTAGCCAAGGTAAATCGGTCATTGTACTGGTGCCCGAAATCGCCCTCACCGCCCAGCTAATCGCCGAGTTTTCGAATCATTTTCCTCATGTTGTTGTCATCCATTCAGCTATGACTGAGGCCGAGCGTCACCTTACCTGGCAGCGAATGCTCACCGCCACTTCGCCGCTGATTGTGGTCGGTCCGCGTTCGGCACTGTTTAGTCCATTAAAAGATGTGGGGCTTATTATTGTCGACGAGTGTCACGAGCAAAGCTTTAAGCAAGACCGATCGCCACGGTATCATGCTGTATATGCTGCAAGCACTCTGGCGAAGTTACACCGAGCAAAAATTGTACTCGGCAGCGCCACCCCTGGTGTTAATGAGTTGTATTTAGCAGAACAAGGACGGATTAAGCTACTCACACTCCCCAAAGCGATTCAGCCGACTCATAATACGATTGAGATCGTGAACCATCGCGACCGGAGTGGTTTTACTCGCCATCGGTTTATTGCAAACAGCCTGATCACTGCAACCGAGAAAGCCCTGGCTGCTGGCGAACAAGTACTCATCTTCCATAACCGCCGCGGCACTGCACCTTCCGTGCTCTGCGAATCATGTGGCTGGCAAGCGATCTGCCCGCGGTGTACGCTCCCTCTCACCTATCATGGGGATACTATGCAACTGCGTTGCCATTCTTGCGATTTCACTACGCCCATCACTCACACCTGCCCGGTGTGCCATGCGCCAACAATTGTCTTCAAAGGCATCGGCACCAAGCTCATCGAGAGCGAACTGTATAAACTTTTTCCCAAAGCTCGCATCGCCCGCTTTGATACAGACAACGCCAAGAGCGAACAGCTGCAGGCGCGATATCAAGACCTTTACGATGGCAAGATAGATATTCTGGTGGGCACGCAGATAATTGCAAAAGGCCTCGATCTGCCCAAAATTTCCACCGTTGGCATCCTTCAAGCAGATGCCGGCTTGCATCTTCCGGACTTTGGAGCAAGAGAACGAACCTTCCAGCTGTTGTACCAAGTAAGTGGTCGTGCCGGAAGGGCGCACAAAGAGGGTCACGTCATCTTGCAAACATATCTGCCGGACCATCCTATCATCGAATTTGCCGCACACCATGACTTTGATGCCTTTTATACATCCGAGCTGGCCTACCGCCATGCGGCGCATTTTCCGCCGTACTATTTTTTGCTCAAACTTGTCTATGCCTCAAAAACCGAGCGCGCAGCCATTCGAGCCACTAAGCAACTTGCACAACAATTGAGTTCCACTTATCCTCAATTTGAAGTTGTCGGTCCTGCACCAGCATTTAGGGAACAACTAAATGGCGCATTCCATTGGCAAATTGTCATTAAAAGTAAACACCGTCCATTATTACAAACCATTGCGAGTACACTCCCCTCATCCTGGCAATATGATTTAGACCCGGTAAGTCTTCTCTGATCTAGCCAAGAAGCAATAACTTTTTTATACTAATGACAATGAGTACCACCCGACACGCTATTATTACTTTGCCTAATGTTCATTTACGGCAAGAATCCAAGCAAATCAAAGCAATCAGTCCTGCGGTGCGGGCGCTTGCGCACGACATGGAAGCAGCGACCCTGGACTGGGAAGACCACCGTCCGCACGAAATTGGCGTAGCTCTGGCTGCGGTCCAGATTGATAAGCTTGAGCGAGTGGTGGTTATTCGAAACGATTTCGACAACAAAGACGATCGCAGCTTTTTCATTCTCATTAATCCCGAGGTGATCAAGACCGGTGGCGATATTGTATACGACTACGAAGGCTGCCTGAGCGTTAAAGACATCTACGGCCATGTCCCACGGCATAACAAGGTACGGATCAAGGCCATGGACCTTGAAGGCAAAGAGATTCGAATGAGCGCCGAAGGCTTTCTAGCTCGGGTCCTGCAGCACGAGATCGATCATACTCACGGCGTGCTTTTTATCGACCACATTAAAGGCCAGGACGCATTTTTTGAACTTAATAACGACGGAAAGCTCGAAAAGTTAGATTATGACAAAGACATCGCCAACAATCATATTCTTTGGAAATGAACGCTTAAGCACTGCTTTCGACCCTCATGGCGCCCCCACGTTAGAGGCGTTGATTGCGCATGATTATCAGGTGGCTGCAGTAGTTTCCAATTACGAGCCCGCCAGGTCACGTAAATCGCGAGCGCTTGAGATCGAAGCAGTAGCTCAAAAGCACAACATTCCCCTGCTGCTTCCGTCAAAGCTTTCGGAGATTACAGAAACCCTCAAAAGCTACCACGCAGAATGCGGCGTACTGGTCGCCTACGGCAAAATTATTCCTCAATCTATCATAGATATCTTTCCAAAAGGCATTGTGAATATTCACCCGTCGATGCTTCCCCATTACCGAGGTTCTATTCCTATCGAACAAGCGATGCTGGACGGCGCCTCGGCCACTGGCGTGTCGCTGATGAAGCTGGTCAAGGAGATGGACGCAGGTCCGCTCTTTGCGCAAGTGCCAGTGACTATCGAGCCGCAAGAGAGCAAACAAGCGCTCACAGAGCGACTCCTCTCTATCGGAGGCGAGCTGCTGATTGCACACCTTCCGGCAATCCTCGACGGCAGTCTGTCCGCCACCCCACAGGACGAGAGTAAGGCAACTTATACCAAGCTCCTTACTAAAGACGACGGCCGAGTGGACCTTGCCCAAACTGCCGAGCAGATTGAACGCCAAATTCGCGCGTATGCGGGATGGCCAAAAAGTACTGTCGAGCTTTCGGGCCAGCACATTATCATCAAAAAAGCGCGCATCTCCGCTACTGCTGAAGATGGCGCGCTCGTAATTGCCTGCGGCCAAGGAACATTCCTAGAAATACTCGAGCTCACCGCTCCAAGCGGCCGCACCATGAATGGCAGCGACTTTATCCGCGGGTACTTGCGCGAACCAGTTTAGGCTGCAAGGTCGTATTGAGATTGAGCGTCTGCTTGAGCAGCAGGCAAAATCTTTTCGCGATGTTCACGAAGTTCAGCACCAAGACGGTCAAGCTCTTGCTTCACCACGTCTTTATAGCTCGGGCAATTAGTTTCAAGCCATTGCAGCTGGCGCTGATCATCGCCACTCATAGCCAACTGCTCGAACTCTTTAAGTTGGTCGTCAGTAAGACTCTCCGAGAGCTTCATCCCCACCCGAAGTTCTAGCTCGCTGTACACATACTGCAGAAGCGACTGGACATCGTCAGGAGCGAGGCCAGTGATTCCTTGTTGGGCAAGCCAGTTTTGATCAAGTTGCAACATACTACGTCCTCTTGTTGTTATTCTCTTATTCTACAAAGATTGCGTGGAATATGCCACCCTTAGAGCGCCCGAGCTTTGGTCTCGCGAGTGAAGAACTCTAGCGTGTCGCCCTCTTCAAGAAGCAGTTTGCCACGAGTCTTGAGCTGAAGGCCGCACATATCACCTTCAAAAACTTCTTTGACTTCCTGTTGTTCGCGCTGGACACTGTGCACCTGCGCTTCAGCGATCGCTTCTTCTCCACGTTTGACACGCGCCAAGAGGTCAGGCACAACTTTGCCAGAAAGCACTTTACCACCACAGATAACCATATCCCGTTGGATACGGAATACGCCTTTAACTTCGAGTGAACCAATTTGCGTCTCAACCACTTCTGGCGAAAGAAGGCTCGTCAGCATATCGCGTGCATCATCAATCAGTTCATAAATAACTTTAAAGATTCGCACCGAAACTTTTTCGCGTGCGGCAAGTTGCTTGACGCTCGTAGGAAGCGTGACATTAAAGCCATAGATAACCGCATTACTGCTGGCGGCCATTCGGACATCATTTTCAGAGATATTACCCACGCCAGAACCAAGGATACGGATGTCCAGCTCTTCGTTTTCGATAACTCGCAAACTATCTGTCACCGAGGTGAGCGAACCCTGTACATCGGCTTTGACAATCAGATTCACCTGCTGCTGCTTGGCAGACTTACTCATACGAGTCAGGAGTTCTGTGCTGGTCATGGACAGGCTTGCGGAGCTACCACGATGCGCCTGGCGGCTATCACTCGCTACCGATCGAGCTTCTTTTTCACTTTTAAAGATAGTGAAACGATCACCGAATTGCGGCAACTCTTTAAAACCAGTGACGGTTGCCGGTGTCGAAGGACCAGCTTTGGCGAGTGGCTTATCACGGAAATCTGTGAGTGTTCGCACCTTGCCATTTGCGCCACCAGCCACAATGAACTGCCCCGCCTCAAGGTATCCATGCTCCACGAGCACTGACACGACAGGGCCACGGCCAGTTTCCATATGTGATTCAATCACCAGACCTTCAGCCGCGCCACTCACGTCGGCCTTTAGCTCTTCAATGTCTGCCACAAGCAGAATCATGTCCAGTAACTTATCGATACCTTGTTTTGTCTTGGCCGAAACCTCAACAATAACGGTGTCACCACCCCAATCTTCAGGGGTTAGGTTATGCTCAGCCAGCTGCTGTTTAGTGTGGTTCACATCTGCGGCAGGCTTGTCGATTTTGTTAATTGCCACAATCATCTTCGCGTTTGCCTGTTGCGCAAACTTGATAGCCTCAACAGTCTGCGGCTTTACGCCATCATCAGCTGCCACCACGATCACCACCACGTCAGTCAACGCTGCCCCATGCTGACGTAGCGCGCTAAACGCTTCGTGACCAGGAGTATCCAAAAAAGTGATCGTACGGTCGTTATGCTCAGTTTGATACGCTGAGATATGCTGAGTAATGCCCCCAGCCTCACCAGTAACTACCTTCAGATTCAAGATCGCGTCTAAGAGGCTTGTCTTGCCATGGTCAACATGTCCCATTACGGCAACAATCGGAGGACGAGATACAGCATCATCTCCAAGTTCGCGAGTTGCTTTACTCGTAATAACCGGCTCTTCTTGCTGTTGCTCCAGGTCTACCTCAAGGCCAAGCTCTTCAACGATAATTTGCGCAGTATCAAAGTCAATCGTCTGATTGACCGTTGCCATGATGCCGTTCTTAAAGAGCTCACCAATGAGCTTAGTGACTGGGATATCAAGTTGTGTCGCCAGATCACCGACGGTAATCATATCTGGAAGAACAATAGTCTTCTCTGCCATTTCCGTCTCCTTTCCGGCGCTCAGTAGCGCTTACTTATTTTTTCAGCCCAAGCGAAATCTTGCGATTTTCCTTGTCGATATCCAGAATGACAAATTCCTTCTTTTCGTTGAGCTTAAAGATCTTCTCAGGGTCTGCGCCGTCTCCCTCACCGAGTTCGGTCACATGCACCAAAGCTTCAACTGCAGGGCTGATCTGAATGAATGCGCCAAATGGCGTAATACGCGTCACTGAGCCTTCAACCACATCGCCTTTTTTAAACTTCTCGACTTCTTTGAGCCATGGGTCAGCGCTGAGTTGCTTGATCGACAGTGACAAACGGTCTTTGTCGATGGCAATAATCTTCGCTTTAACAGTGTCGCCAATCTTTACATAATCCGCAGGATTATTGACGCGTTCCCAAGAGATCTCCGAAATATGCACCAAGCCTTCGATGCCATCAACATTGACGAATGCGCCAAAGTCAACCACACCGGTGACAGTACCTTCTACTTCGTCGCCAACCTTGAGCTTCTCAAAGCGTTCTTGCATGTTCTCGCGAATTGCTTCTTTCTCTGAGAAAATCAATTTGTTCTCTTTGCGGTTTGCATCAAGAATGCGCACCTTGATCGATTGATTGATCAATGCGTTCAAGCGTTGCAGAATCTCATCCTTGTCCGCACCAGCAACACGTGGGTAGTGTTCGGCCGAAAGTTGGCTGACTGGCATAAAGCCTCGGATGCCTTCCAGTTCGATGAGCAATCCACCACGGTTTGCATCGTATGCGGTGACCTCGATGGTCTCGCCAGCTTCAAAGATACGCTGAAGCTCTTCCCAACCGCGGTCTTTCGCCGCTTTGCGAAGGCTGAGTAAGGCATAGCCGTCCTCAAGTTCTGGATCAACCACACTTGCAGTGATTGGTTCGTCTGCAACCAAGCTGCGTGCCAAGCCGATTTCTCGGCGAGGAACTAACCCGATACCGTGAGTACCAAGGTCAACCCAAACCTCGTGCTTCTTTACAGAAAGCACTTTCCCTTCTACAACCTCACCGGTGGTCAGCGCCGCAGGGGTGCTTTCTCCCAGGAGATCGTCCATAGTAATATTTTTTGATGTCGTAGCCATTGAAGTAGCTAACTCCTTCCGTAAAATGTATTTCTTTACACGCTTAAAAACGTGCTTAAAGATTACCTCTTATTAAACCTGATCTTACGCCCGTTGTAAAGAGTTGTTATCTGTTAAGTCGCAATGTGGCGTTCTGACGACGCAGCTGTAGAAGCAAAAAAGCACTCATGCTGATGAGGATACTGGCAAACACCAAGTTCTTGGATTCTAGACCGGTGCTCGGGACGTGCGTAGGGTTTGCCTGCGCAACAGGCGCAGATGAGGAGGGTGATGGCGTAGGCGTAGGAGCGGGCGTGGGCGTTGCCTTAGGGGAAGGCTGCGATGGGGTTGCTTTTGGCTTTGGCGTGGGCTGATTGTTATTTGACGGCGGAGCTTGCGATGAAGATGGCTGCTTCTGGGCAACCGGCTGTGGCGAAGCCAGTCGATGATTATAATGCGATGCAAAGCTCAGAACTCCCCAAAAGCCAGCGGCCACGATCAACACAACGATGATAAATGTGATAAACGGTCGATAGCTGTTCATGGTCGGTTTCAGTCTCCCTGTGTTCTTATTTTATGCTACCGGATGCCAACGGTTTTCACAATGATATATGCTACACTGACACTATGATCTTGGCGATTGATATAGGAGGTACCAAAACGCTTGTAGCGTTATTTGGCGACAATCAATATATGATTAAGTCACGCAAAATCGCCACCACTCCTGACTATTATCAATTCTTACAGCAGCTCACCGATCTTATCCAACAAGATTTTGCCCAACCTGAGATCAAAGCGGTCGGCATTGCCGCCCCTGGACTGATTGACTACACCACGCATGAAGTCACCAAACTAGGTAACCTGCTCTGGCATGATATCGATTTGGTGGAATATCTGCATCAGCTTCTTCATGTCCCTGTTTTTATCGACAATGACGCGAACGTCGCAGGCCTTGCCGAAGCTCATTCGCTTGAAAAAATTCCCCACAATCTTCTGTACGTCACCTTTGGCACCGGCATCGGCTCTGGCATTATCACCGAGGGACGCATCGATCCCACCTTTGCGCACAGCGAAGTGGGACATATGATGCTTTGGCATAATGGGTTGCTGCAACGCTGGGAAGATATTGCCTCAGGACGAGCCATTTTGCGCGATTACCACCAAAGAGCTGCCGATATTACAGACGTTGCAACTTGGAAAGAAATTGCCCACAAGATGGCGCTGGGTTTTTTTGCCTTTTTGGCAATCCTGCAACCGGACGTCGTGGTTGTTGGTGGAGGCATCGGGACATACTTCGACCGCTACGGTCACCTGCTCTCTGATGAGCTCCGTGCTGGTCTGCCTGCGCTTGTGGCACTCCCACCTATTATCCAAGCCAAACACCCTGAGGAGGCCGTGATTTATGGATGCTACCAGCTCGCTGAACAAGCCCTCGTGGTTTAAGCAACTACAACTCCGCTATCGCCAGGTTACCTTTGTCCCCGGCGATTCTTTTCGTTGGGCGGCCGCAGAGAGGACTCTCTATTTTGATCCACGCGCGCTTCAGACCGAAGAGGGCTCATACGATCTCTTACATGAGCTTGGACATGCGCTGCTGGGACATGCTTCCTATACTTACGATGTCACTCTTGTACAGATGGAGGCCGAAGCCTGGCAACAGGCGTCGCTTCTTGCTGAGGAAAGCGGCATGCAACTCAGCGAACCATATGCTCAAGCCAGCCTGGAGACGTATCGAGATTGGCTTGCCAAACGAAGTACCTGTCCCACTTGCGCTTCCACAGGGATACAAAAAAACAAGCGCACCTACCAGTGTATAAACTGTAGATGCGCTTGGCGCGTCAATGACGCGAAGTTTTGCGCTCTCAGACGAACAACTGCTTACGCAGCAAGATCGAACTGAGTCTGGTCGTCATCAGCCTGAACCTGGATAGGCGCAATCTGAACAACCGTTGCCTTACCGCGACGGCTAATACGGCCACCTTTGGCGCCAGCCGCACGTGCTAATTCACGGTTCACCGCAAAGCCCTTAGGACCTGTCGCTTTGCCACCTTTAGCACCAATACGTGCATAGAAATCTGTGCCGTATTTGGTTTTATTCATTTTAGCGGCTTTCTCACCGCCAGCTTTTGTGCCTGCCATAATATCTGTACCTCACATTTGATATTAATTATGTTAATATAGTAACAATATTTATGCTTTTTGTCAATATTTACTTGTTACGGTTATTAGTTCCTCACTGTTAATAACTAACATCACAGCACAGATAAGACTACAGTCCATTTGCAGCAGATGACAATACGCTTGCACCAACGCTACCTTTAGGATATCCGCAGCGTGATATACGGGGTAACAAAAAAGGCCTCACAAAAGAGAGACCTTTTAATAAAGAAGAAACCCAAGCCGTTAAGCTTGGGTTCTCCATAATACGGCACCGTGCTATTTTCCCACATACGTAGTATGTTCGCCGCTGCTAGGCTTAACTTCCGTGTTCGGAATGGGAACGGGTGTTTCCCTAGCGCCATGGGCACCGAATTGGATATACCGTAATGGTATGTCCTATCGATGTCCACCAATAAAATGTAAGAACAAGGATGGTGATAAACACCAACCACTAGTCAAACCTTATCTCATCCGCTCAGTTTATGCAAGCATAAACGTCGCAGATGAGAGCATAAAAAGTCATTGGACCTATTAGTACGCTTCAGCTCAACGTATTTCTACGCTTTCACCTTGCGCCTATCAACCTGATCGTCTTTCAGGGGTCTCATAGGGAAATCTAATCTTGAAGTTGGCTTCGCGCTTAATATGCTTTCAGCGCTTATCCATGCCGCACGTAGCTACCCAACAATGCCCTTGGTAGAACAATTGGTACACCAGAGGTGCGTTCACCCCGGTCCTCTCGTACTAGGGGCAAATCTTCTCAAATTTCCTAACGTCCACACCGGATATAAACCGAACTGTCTCACGACGTTCTGAACCCAGCTCACGTACCTCTTTAACGGGCGAACAGCCCGACCCTTGGGGCCTGCTTCGGTCCCAGGATGAGATGAGCCGACATCGAGGTGCCAAACAGCGCCGTCTATGTGAACTATTGGGCGCTATAAGCCTGTTATCCCCGGGGTAACTTTTATCCGTTTGCGCTGCCGCTACCACTAGCAAACAGCGGGTCACTTACTCCCACTTTCGTGCCTGCTTGGCTTGTAAGCCTCACAGTCAAGCTGGCTTTTGCGTATACACTATCACTACGATTTCCATCCGTAGTTAGCCAACCTTTGAACGCCTCCGATACTCTTTAGGAGGCAACCGCCCCAGTTAAACTACCCATCAGACACTTTCCCCACGCCTGTATCTACCTCCTACTTAATATATAAGTACGAAGCAAATAAAGGCGCAGGTAAGAACAAGAGGTACACAAGGGTGGTATTTCACCGATGACTCCACCCAAGCTAGCGCCTGGGCTTCAAAGTCTCCCACCTATCCTACACATATACACCCCCGGCTCAATGCCAAACTGTAGTAAAGCTCCACGGGGTCTTCTCGTCCTGCTGCGGACAGCCGGCATCTTTACCGGCAATGCACTTTCACCGAGCTCTTCGTCGAGACAGTGCCCACATGATTACTCCATTCGTGCGGGTCAGAACTTACCTGACAAGGAATTTCGCTACCTTAGGACGGTTATAGTTACCGCCGCCGTTCACCGGGGCTTCAGTTCTAGGCATACACCTTTCCCCTTAACCTTCCGGCACCGGGCAGGAGTCAGCCCCTATACATCCACTTTCGTGTTAGCAGAGACCTGTGTTTTTGGTAAACAGTTCCGTGGGCTCGTTAGCTGCGGCCCTGCCATTCTGGACACAAACATATTGTTTACTAGGTTTTATAAAATAAAACCGCCTAAACACTGACAGGAAGGATAGTTCCTCCCAAAGCTTGTGTACAGGATGGCAGGGCAAGGCTTATCCCGAAGTTACGCCTGCTATTTTGCCGAGTTCCTTGACGAAGAATCACTCGTACACCTTGGTCTACTCGACCTAAGCACCTGTGTCGGTTTGCGGTACGGTCGGCTCTAGCCACGCGTTTGAAAGCTTTTCTGGTCAGCACTCTGGCGAGAATCAGGTCGCAGTAAAGCAACCCTTTCATTCGTAGCCGTTTCTGCTACTTGGACGGACATACCATCAGCCCGCTCTCACTAACATGCCGCGCACTTTCAAACAAACTAGCGCCGGTACGGGAATATTAACCCGTTGTCCATCGCTTACGCCTCATCGGCCTCAGCTTAGGCCCGACTAACCCTGGGATGACAATCATAGCCCAGGAAACCTAGCTTTTTCGGTGGGGCAGATTCTCACTGCCCTTATGGTTACTCATTCCAGCATTCTCACTTGATAACGCTCCACCAGACCTCACGATCTGGCTTCAGTGCGATATCAACGCTCCTCTACCCCCAACCAAAACTAAATAGTCTATGTTGCAATTATTGCTACGTTACTACTGTTAGGTAACACTTATTTAAGCGTTCCTGTAGTACTAAATATCATTTCTGATATATAAACTACTTAGTTCTGGCTGGGTCGCAGCTTCGGTAATATGCTTAGCCCCGTTACATTTTCCGCGCAGGATCTCTTGATAAGTGAGCTGTTACGCACTCTTTAAATGAATGGCTGCTTCTAAGCCAACA
>DATIIB010000002.1:0-1519 GCA_035480055.1 Saccharimonadales bacterium (SeqCode) | reverse complement strand
TCGGGCATCAACAATGCTCTGGCCAGGGTATCCGGTCTTGTAGTTATAGCGGTGTTAGGCATATTCGGTGCCCGCAGCTACTACAATTTCTCCATTTTGTTATGCGGAATTATGGCAATTACAGCCGGTACCATCTCCTGGTTCCTTATTCAAAATCCAAGCAAACAGAAGCTCGCGCAAGCGGAAGCAACTGGACATTAGCTCACCTCTGTTATACTAGATTGACATGCAACAAGACCATATACGCAATTTTTGTATCATTGCTCATATTGACCACGGTAAGTCTACGCTGGCCGATCGTTTGCTGGAGTTGACCGGGACTATCCAACAGCGAGACATGAAGGCCCAGGTTTTGGACCGCATGGATTTGGAGCGGGAAAAGGGCATCACCATCAAGTTGGCATCGGTGCGCATGGAGTACAAAGGCTACGAGCTGAACCTGATAGACACACCCGGGCATGTGGACTTTAGCTATGAAGTGTCGCGAAGCTTGGAAGCCTGCGAGGGGGCTCTGCTGGTGGTGGATGCCAGCCAGGGTATCCAAGCGCAAACACTTGCAAATGTGTACTTGGCCTTGGCAGCTGACCTCACCATCATCCCGGTGCTGAACAAGATTGATCTGCCGGCGGCAGATGTCCAGAAAGTCGGTGCCGAAATGGTCAGCTTGCTCGGCTGCAAGTTCGAAGATATACTTCAGATTTCCGCTAAGACGGGGCAGGGCGTGGAGCAAGTATTGGAGCGAATAGTTGCAGAAATACCGGCACCCAAAGCTTCTGGCAAATCCGAGACGCGTGCACTGATTTTTGATAGTTATTACGACGATTATCGGGGGGTCATATTGTATATTCGTGTTTTTGAGGGAGAAATTGCAAAAAATTCGCAAATTCGCATGATGGCTACCAGCGCCCAGGGCTTAGCCCTGGAGGTAGGCGCACTCAAACCTGATATGACTCCGGGTGCTAGCTTGAAAGCTGGAGAAATCGGCTACCTCGTCACTAACTTAAAAACTACGCGCGATGCCAAAGTCGGCGACACCATTACTCTGGCGAGTGCTCCGGCACATGAACCACTCCCCGGCTACAAAGACGTGCAACCGTTCGTGTACGCCGGTTTCTTCCCAGAGAGTAACGAATATTATCAGGAATTGAAAGATGCCATTGAAAAGTTATCACTGAGCGACAGCGCACTGCAGTTCGCGCCTGAAAATTCGCCGGTGTTGGGCTTTGGCGTGCGCATCGGGTTCCTCGGCCTGCTACACATGGACATTGTGCGCGAACGGTTAGAGCGTGAATACGGCCTGGAGTTGGTGGTTACCAACCCATCCACCGATTATCAAGTAAGCCTGCTAAACGGCGAAGAGCTGGACATAAAAAGCGCCGCCGACCTACCGGACCCGGCAAAGATTAAAGAAATAAGAGAACCCTGGATAAAGGGCGAAATAGTCGTACCGAAAGAGTACGTTGGGCCGGTCATACAGCTAATCTCAAACAAACGTGGCCTGCAAAAGAACCTTAGCTAC
>DATIIB010000001.1:0-225926 GCA_035480055.1 Saccharimonadales bacterium (SeqCode) | reverse complement strand
TCCAAACAACAGACATATCGCTATTACCAACAACGAGGACAGTCCGCAGCATCCCCAACAGCCAAGAGACTGTGTGACGCCGAAAGGCGGATCTCTGTCTTTGGGCTGTTGGGGTGCGAGGAGCGTAGGGGGAGGAGGGGGATACAAAAAACAGCCGAACAAGTCGGCTGTTTTAATTGGCGGAGAGAGCGGGATTCGAACCCGCGGTACGGTTGCCCGTACACACGCTTTCCAAGCGTGCTCCTTCGGCCACTCGGACATCTCTCCTTGCTGTCACCGGTACTCTTGGCCACCTTATCTTTCGGGACTTTGTTAATTATACTGCAAAAACTTCTTACAACACATTGCATTCTGCTTTCAAGCGTATCTATAATAGGAGTGATGCTCCGAAAAAAATCTGCAACTCCCGCTACCTCAAAGTCTGTCATTGCGCTCTCCAATTTGAGCAAGCTATATGGCGTCGAAGATGCGACCACCGTTGCCTTGGACAATCTGACACTCAAGGTTGAAAAGGGTGAATTCGTGGCAATCATGGGTCCTAGCGGCTGCGGCAAAACCACCCTTATGAACATTCTTGGTTTGCTGGATAGCCCTACCCACGGCGAGTACCACCTGGAAGGCAAGCCAGTCATTGAACTGAGCCAACGTCAGCGCGCCAAATTTCGGCGGAACAAAATCGGCTTTGTGTTTCAATCATTCAACCTTTTGCCGCGCGTCAGTGTGATCGAAAACGTCGCGCTTCCCCTCACCTACAAAGGCTGGGGCTACACCCGGCGGCTAAACGCGGCCAGCCGATTGCTTAAAACCTTCGGCTTGCGGGAACGCGAATACTACATGCCCAACCAACTCTCCGGCGGCCAAATGCAACGCGTGGCCATTGCCCGAGCGTTGGTCAACAATCCAGCCATCATTTTGGCTGACGAACCCACTGGCAACTTGGATAGTAAGTCGAGTGAGATTATCATGCAAGAACTCAGCGAAGTGCACAAAAAAGGCCACACCATTATTATGGTCACTCACAACCCCGCGCTCACCGTATATGCTGATCGAGTTATCCAGATGATCGACGGCCGCGTGGCCAGCGACAGCAAGCACAAACCCAAAGCCAAACCAAAGAACGCCAAGCGACCGCTGGGGAACGTGAGTAAACGCAAGACGACAACCAAAAAGGCGGCTTCAAAATGATTGTGCTCAACATTAAGATCGCCGTTGCCGCTCTCAAAAGTGCTCGCGTCCGCACCATATTAACTATGGTTGGCATCATCGTGGGCGTAGCTTCTGTAACCTTGATCATGGCCCTGGGTGAAGGCATCAAACGCCAGGTAGGCAGTGAGGTGCAAAAGTTTGGTGGCAATGTGGTGCAAGTGCGCCCAGGCAAGATCAACTCGACGGGCCTTAATCAGCCACTCACCCTGGGCGTGTTGGGTGGCGGCATGCCATCTACCCTCAACGAGCATGACCTCCAGACGGCCGAGCACACCAAAGGCGTTGAGAAAGCCGCGCCAATGCTGCTGGTAAACGGCGACGTCAATCACGATGGTAATCCCCTAGCCAACCCTTTTATTATTGCGACTTCCGAAGATCTTCCCGATGTGCTTAACCTCCATTTTACCTACGGCGAGTTCTTTCATAGCGGCATTGACGACCACGTGGTTGTGCTCGGCAGCGCGGCGGCCAACAAGTTGCTAGATACAGACAATCAATTGGGCGGCAAGATCAGCATCCGCGGCCAAGACTACACCGTAATTGGTATCCTGGACGACAAATCTGGCGCCTCGGCCTTTGGTGGACTGTCCCCTGATATGCGTCAAGCGATCTTTATTCCATTTGAACTTGGCAAGCAAGCTTACCAAGGTGCGGCTCAGCTGCAAGAGATTGAGGTCAAACTGGCCGACGGGCGCAAACCGCAACAAGTGATTGGCGATATTCGCCAGAATATTTTGCACAATCACAATCAGCAGGAGGACTTTTCGGTTATCACGCAGCAGCAAGCATTGGATGCAACCAGTTCGATTATTACCGTGCTCACCACATTTACGGCCGCGATTGCCTCGATTTCGTTGCTCGTTGGCGGTATTGGTATTATGAACATTATGCTCGTGAGTGTTACCGAACGGACGCGCGAGATTGGGATTCGCAAAAGCATTGGCGCTACCAATGGTCAAATTCTGAGCCAATTCTTGATTGAAGCAGTGGTGATTAGTGTGGGCGGCGGGATTATGGGTATTGGGGCGGCTTTTGGTATTGGTGGGTTGCTCTCGCTGAAGTTGGACATTACTCCGGCGATCACTCCCCTCACATTGCTGCTTGCTTTTGGAGTCTCAACCGTGACTGGCATTATCTTTGGCATTGCGCCAGCCATTAAAGCTGCTCATAAAGACCCAATTGAGGCGCTGCGATATGAGTAGAGTGGCCATCAAAACACCCGCAATCTTTGCTCAGTTTCCCGAAGTGGTGGCCGGCATCACCCTCCGTGCTGGGACTCAACCGCCTTACCAAGATGCGAACTTTGGCTTTCGCGCGCTACAAGCAATTTTGTCGAGTGACGAGCATGCCTTGATTGAGGCATCGGTGATTGCTGCCCGGCAAGAGTTGGCCACTTCGCTGCTTGGGCCGCAAGGCAAGCCGGCCATTACGCACCAAACCCACAGCGACCTCGTCATTGAGGCACCGAGCGAAGGTGATATCTGGGGCAGCACCGAGGCCGACGCTCAAGTAACCACGGCATCACATCTCCTCCTCTGCGAGTTGGTTGCCGATTGCGCAGGCATTTTGCTCTACGATCCCGAAGCCAAAGTGATTGCCTCAGTCCATTCCGGCTGGCGCGGTACCAAGACCAATATCATTGCCAAAACTATCCTTAAAATGGCTAATCGTGGCGCCGACCCTGCTCGCCTGCATGCCTACATCTCCCCCATCGCCTGCGCCAAAGATTACGAGGTTGGACCGAGCTTTTACGAACTCTTTGATAAGAAGTTTATGCCAACCATCGACGGTCGTGTCTGCTTTGACAACCGAGCGGCCGTGACAGCGCAGCTGCGCGAGCTCGGCGTTACCCACATCGAGGCGGACCAAGGTTGCACCGTCGAAGACAATCGCTTCCACAGCTATCGCCGAGACAGCCAGCACTCTGGCCGGCTGGCAGTGTTTATTGGGTTGCGGCCGCGTTAACCCAACTCTTTTTTAAACTTCTCTACCAAATCCACAGGGGTCGGATTCACCCCATTTAACAACGCTACGTACACGCTAATCATGCTGCCAAATAGTTCTACCCATATAATTTGTTCAATCAGGCTGTCGCCTTTGGCTTGAATGTCGATGGATTCGGGACGCATGCCGGAAAGCATTTTTTCGCTAACTACAAAGCGCTCTTGCACGCGCGGGTGATCAAAGCTGGAAAGCAGGTTGATGACCGCAAATGGTTTATCGATCGGGTGCGAACTCCAGCCGATAAACTCGTTGTGATTAAATTCGGGCAGTTGATTCCACCACGCCAGATTTTTGGCGTTCTCGTTAAAGAAAATTTTCCATTTGAGGGCACTGCCGCCGAGGATACCACCATAAATAATGGGCGTCTTGCCCATGATTTCTTCAGCCAATTGCTTGGCCGCATTGTGAGCGGTTGGGGCATCGGCCGTCCATTCTTTGGCCAGGTCGGCGTACTTTGCGGCTACTTTTTCGAGCTCTGCGCAGGCACCACTTATCAGGCCGACCTTTTCGAGTACTGTCGCCATGGCCTTGAGGGTGAAGTTGGCAGCCGCGCGCGGTTGAGTGCAATCAGGCACTTGCAAAAAGGTCAAATTTTCGGCAGCTGCGCGTTCCTTTAGTTTGCCGCCGTGTGAGATAACTGCAATTTTGGCGCTCCTTTTCTTCGCATCATCAAGAGCGCTGAGGGTTTCTTCGGTGTTGCCAGAAAAGCTAGACACCAGCACCAACGTACGGTCATTCACAAACGCAGGCAGCATATAGGTTCGCGAAACCACCAAGGGTACCTGTAGCCCGCCCCAGACCTGCAGTGTTTCGGCTGGCCACGCTGAACCGCCCATTCCGGCCACCACGACTGTATCGATTTGATCTTTGGAAGGTAAGGCTGGGCCCGTGGGTTCATACACGTGCGCAAGTTGTGCAGGGCTCGTGGCTACGACACCCAGTAAATCTTGAGGGTCTTTTTGCGCAATAAAGTTTTGATCATCAAGCACGAGTGTTCCTCCACTAAGAATGTAGTTTTATCATAATAGCCTTCTCACCGAGGGGCAAGCGTTGCTTCCACAACAACTGCGAATTTTCTTTGCAGCACGGCGCGGGTATGCTACAGTAAATGTAATTAGACATAACAACTTTGAGGTGGGCATGGCAGACGACAAGAAAGCACCAGTAACGGATGACCAAGAGTTAGCAAAGGTTTTAGCGAGCATGAGCGATCAAGCAAACGGGCCGCAAATGCCGGCTGATCAGTCTGCGCCTGCTGCAGATCAACCAGCTGCTGCGCCAACCGACGCACCAGCTGCTCCTGCAGAGCGCGTGTTTGACGAGAATAACATTCCGCCGATCCCTGCAACCCTACCCACTGCCGCTCCCGCCGCCAGCATGGCTGCTGCGCCAACTGCCGCACCGACCATCAGTGCGCACGGCGCAACCATCTCGCCATCTACTGGCGCAACCGCTACTCCTTTAGCCACTGGTAGCCTCGATGACATCAAACGCCAAGCCCTCGATCAATTACGACCAATCGTTAGCAAACTAGACTTACCAGCTGAAGAAAAATTTGATGCCCTGTTGCTCGTTATTCGCTCCAGCGACGATCAATCGCTGGTCCAAGCCGCTTATCAAGCTGCCGAAGGCATTGCCGATGAAGCCAAAAAAGCGCAAGCCCTCTTAGACATTGTCAAAGAGATTGAATACTTCTCGAGTCAAGGAAAGCAGTAAGCACAAGGCTTACGGCAGATAGCCTCGCCGGCGCATATCTGCAACAAAGGGAGCTGCGAAGTTTTTTAGTACGGTTGTATTCTCTTCTAGACCTATCGTCCGATCCGCAATTTGCGGCTCCAGTTCGGCGAGGCTTCGCTGAACCGCCTCATCACCTAGCTCGGCAGCATAATTTGTGGCAATGTCAAAGTAATAACCTCCCTCGGCTAAAGTCGCTCCAGCATGTATATAAAGTCCTAAAAGCGTTCTATCAATAGAGCGCTGTGTTTGCTCGATATCGCCTCTAAGAAGAGGGATCACAGGCCGGCGTATTGCGAGGAGGCTTCGTTCAACCCTCTCGGCTAAAAAGGAGTTTCCTTGCTGAGGAGCACCTTCCTTAAGGGCATCAACCACTCCAAACCGATGAATGGGTAGTACTACTCCAACTGAAGCACCCATCTTTTCTGCCACGCCTGCAGTAACTTCTATTTCCCGAATGAGCACCTCTTTCTCAAGCTCAATAGCTGCAACCTCGGCCTGAGCAAACGCCAAAAGCGCCTCTCTCGCCTCCTCAATAGGTGGTGCTGTCGAGAGTGACCCTGTGCAATGCTCTCGAGCAAAATAGGCATTCGCTATGACTTCAACACGGGGTTCGTCTAAAGGAGTAAGTTTAGCTAATCGTATTATATTATCCGAGCCAAGCAGCTTGTCAGCAATATCGGCATAAAAGAGCTCACGCTCGGCTATCTGCGCTTCAACCCCCGCGACCCAGTCTGGATCAGCACCACTCTTAGTAAGATTATTGCATGCAGCTTGTTGCGCCAATCGATCCTCCTCAGTCTTAAAACGAGAGGTGCCAATAACAACTATCTTGCACTCCCGCAATGTTTCAGCAATCT
The DNA here is from genome assembly GCA_035480055.1 of Saccharimonadales bacterium (SeqCode). GTDB lineage: Bacteria > Patescibacteriota > Saccharimonadia > Saccharimonadales > DASZAF01 > DATIIB01. The sequence goes on along the minus strand of DATIIB010000001.1, from coordinate 220,122 downwards.
GCGGAGTCTCTCGCATCTCGCTGTGGGTAAGCACGGCCGTCACCTGCGTATTGCCAATCTGCAGAGACTCGACGAGCGTGTCGCCGGGTTGTATCTCTTGAAGGACTTGTCGTTCCTCGCGAGCCAGCACCTCTCCAGCTCCTTCGTAACCCTCTACGATACTTTCGAAGGCGAGATCCAGTTCATTGGGGCCAGTCTTATTACTCTCTTCACGCTCCTCATTCTCGTCGTCTCCATCATCAGCTGGCTGAAAGGTCTCAGACTCACCAGGCGGATTCATACCGCCCTCGCCACCTTGTGCAAGTGGTATAGCCTCACCCTCAGACTCTTCCGCGTTGGCTGATCCTGCTGGTTGGCCGCCTTCTTCCGGCACATCTTTTCCGCCTGAATCATTGAGAATAGGAGCCTGCTCATCAGCTAAGATCTCTCCCACCGGCACAGTATGTGCGGCAACGAACCTGGCCAGGCCTTCTTGCTCTTCGTTTATTGGAGGCTGGCTGGCGACAAGATCACCCGCTTCTTCCCTGACAGGCGCAGCTTCGTCAGCGCCTTCAAAATTATAAGTATCTCCCTGTTCAAACATTGCCATCATCTATCTATCCGTGTTATCTGTCTTAAAGTGTTATTCTAGAAAGCCTAGCTGTACCATTTCGGCCAGAAAAGGTGCGGCGAAACGACGCACAACATTCTGTCGGCCGTTCCTTTCTAAGCTGCGATCGGTCAATTCTTCCTCGAGGGAAGTTAACGCATTCCTTATTGTTCGATCACTCAGCCCAGAGACATAACGTTCCATTGCCATGCTCACTTCACTCGTGTGTATTCCTGCGACCCCTCTCTCCGTACCTAAACACATGAAGCTTACCAGAATACCTCTTTCGATGAACACAGCCGCTTGCTCAAGGTCTCCTTCAGCAGCAGCCGTGCGGGCTTGGTTGAAAGCCCAATCTGTCTGAGCCACCCTTTCTGTTGCAGAGGCAACAGGTGCATTTGGTGCTCGCTCGCCCATCGCTTCTACGATTGGACAGGCTCCATAAGGAACCACTACCCCGACTGACGCATCGCCCAGCTGCTTAGCCTCTTCAATAGCTTTCGGCATTTCTTGAGCAAGCTTTCTATTCACTGCCTGGGTAACCGCTGCACCTGTCTCAGCGTACTCGTATGCGGCGCTGCGTATTTTTGAAGGAGGAGCAAGATCGGCCACCAAGGTCGTTGCTTCATTTCGTGCTTCACCGTGGGCCACGATAGCCGAAGCCTCAGGATCAGTCGCATTGAGCGAAAATACTCGGACCTTCGCATTTGTTTCAGACAGTTGGGACGCAAGGGTCAGCGCAAAAAAATCATTCTGAATAGCAGTCCCCATCGCATCCTCGACCTGCTCCGGACTCGCTTCTGATGAAGTCAGAAGATTACAAGCTTGTTCTTGTCGAGCTCGTTCCACCTCATCGTCACAAATGCCTGCATAGACAACCAAAATGTCACATGTTCCCACAGCGACGGCAATTTGTGGAGTATCCTCGATCTGCTGCGTACTGAGCGCGGCCGTAACTGGAATACCGTCAACGATGCGACGCTCCACCACCACCTCATTCGGTTCGGCAGCGATAGTTTCTTCATACTCTTCGTCATCACCACCAAACTCACCGTCACGATCATCGTCTTCGAAGTTACCGCTGGCCCGAATGGTGTCTTCTGGTGGCTCTCCCCCGCCAGCTCCACCTTCGGTTGGCTCAGTTTCTGGATCTGGAGAATCTAGGTTATCCTCATTTCCTGGATAAAAGTCGGCCTCTCCCTCGTCGCCGTCCGCGTCGTCAGTGGCAGCAAATTCTCCATCCAAGACAGCGCCTACCGAGAGCGAGCGCTCTGCAAGTCCGTCCCTAAGTGCAGCCTGCTCCGCATCGATTGGCGGCTGTGTGGCATCAGAATCGGCTTCTCGAGCAACTGGAATGCTATTCCCTGGTAAAAAGGGTATTTCTCCTTCAAGCATAGTGAGCAATATACCATTTCACAGAGAAAGAATCTATGAAACTACCGCTGTATTACTCACGACAAGCTCTATAAGAAGCCTCGCTCGCGCATTGTTGCAAGTATGGGAGTGGCAAAATTTGCTGTAATACGTGCTTTTTCCTCAAGCAAGAGATCAGGAGCAGCGAGCTGAGGGCCCAGGTCATTCAGAGCCTGCCCCATGCTTGGTACATCAATCACTGACGCAAACTCACCAATAGCGGTAAATATCTCTTCAGACTCACCAAGGCTCATGGCACCATATCTTGTATACAAAGCAAAGACAGATCTATCGATAAGCTGCACGGTCCGTTTAATGTCACCCTGCAATGCAGCGATCCTCGGACGCGCCATTTGCTCCAGGGCTTGCTCGGCGAGCTCTGGTAAAGAAATGGGGCTCTCTCGGGAAGCTTCTCCGCCCAGAACATCAATAAGTTCGCAATGAAGCGCAGACGACATCACTACTCCAACTGATTGCCCGCGTCGTCCAGCCTCCTCCAATACTTCTTGTACTTCACCTGATAATTTTGCCGCTTCCAAATGTGCTACTTGAGCATGAAACTCAGCAAGCCGGTACAACGACGCCCGCACCTCTTCGAGCGGAGGGATATCAGAGGTTGTCTTAGCAGTGAGCTCTGGGCCAGTATTGCTATAGTCGGGAATATTCGCCTGGCGATAATCTTCGTTGGTAAGAGCAACTATCTTAATGCGTTTATCTGTATCTCGCAGCTCCGACGCAATAGCAGCTTCTTGTATCTGGTGCTCAGCAGCGGCTTCTGCGACTACTCCACGCCAAAAGGGATCGGCTGTGCGAGATGCCAGTTCGTTGCACTTCTCTTCATGATCCTGACGATGCTCTTCATCCGCATATGCATCCATCACTGGGGTGATAATAACCACGTCGCAATCTACGACAGCCGCAGCGACTTCTGGAGCTTGATCCACATCACCCGTAAACAATACAGCCGTTACAGGAGTTCCATTGACCAATCTACGCTCAGCAATGATATCTCCGGGCTGGACGAACGTTTCTGCTATCTCGAACCTTTCTTCGCTCTCATCATCACCATTCTCACCATCGTCGTCAGATGGTGGAGGGATTCTATCTCCAGGCGGTGGCAGCATATCTCCTCCGCCACCCTGGGCTAAAGGTGGGGCTTGGGCTTCTAAAGATTCAGCCGCGTCCACAGGTGTCTGGTCGCTCTTTCGCCCTGGTCCCAGAGGAGACTCGTCTTTCAAGACGGCTTCCGGCGGAAGCGACAGCTTATCCTGCTGCGCGGCCAGACCTGCCTGCTCATCTTCCATAGATGGTTGCGTAGCCGCAGTGTCGTCGGCTCTTGGTTGATATGAATCCAGTTGCTCCGGCTGCTGACTGCCAGTATAAAATGTATCGCCTTGTTCAAACATTGTAGTAATGTATCATCCAACCAAGATAGGTGTCTAGGACTCAGATCTACCTATTGCGGCGACGTTTTACCGCCCGGCCGATCAGGAAAGCAATGGTGAGCAAAATGTAGCCCAGCATAAAGCCGTTCCCAGCTGCTTTGCCCACCAGCTTGCTGACAGCGACACCGCCCACAATCAACAGCACCAGCCAGCCAATTGCTCGCCAGCGGTTAAAGCGCGACCGAATCAATTCGTTACCCAGGTAGTAGTACGGGAAGGCAACCACCACCAAGAAGGTACTAGAGAGTAATCCAAAGATCAAGGTAAAAGCGAGGGCTTCCCAGAATGGATCGCTCAGCGCCAATGGGATCAGCGCTACAACACTGGTCAGCGAGGTGGTAAGCAGCGGACGGAAGCGTTCCTCAAGTGCCGAAGCCATGGCCTCGCTGCGCCGAAGGCCGCGTTTGCGTCCCTGGTTGGCATAATCGGTGAGAAGAATCGTATTGTTCACCGCAATCCCCAGCAGCGCAAAGATCGCCAGCATCGTAAAGAAGCTAAAGGAGTTGTGCGTAAAGTACAGCCCAGCCGTGACTCCAAAGAAGCTAAACGGAATAGCCAAGAAGATCATCAGCGGCTGCGAAGTTGAGCGGAACTGAATGGCCAACAGGATATACATAGCTACTAACAGGATTGGAAAGGCGATCAACATACTCTTAAACGAATCTTGGTTTTGCGATTCTTGCCCAACATCGTACTTTAATGCGCTGCCGTCCAAGCCAAACTGGCGCTGCACGCGGTCGTTATCAAACCCTTTTTTGAGCAAATCTTGCGTAATCGGCACCAGCGTGGAGGTATCGTCAGCGTCAAAACTACCGTCGATCTGCAAATAGCGAACGCCATTATCGCGTTGAATGGAGTTACTACCACTCACTTCCACATTGTGGATGTGGGCAACTGTGCCGTTGGGCCGTTTGAGCTCACGGCCTTCCAGGTACTCTTGGATAGCGGTGGCCAACTGCTTGGACTTGGTGCTATCTTCGCTACGAACTTGCATGGTGAAGCTGCCAGCTGGTGCGGGACCAGCGTCGGCATGAACCTGCACTTTGGCGCCTGTAAAGTTGGCAAATTTGTCCTGCAACTGTTGCGCCAGCTCAGGCGAGGTCGGATCACGCTTTTTGAACGAAACCAGATCGACGGTGATATGCGCATCAGAATCCGAACCAGAACCCTGGTAAGAAACGCGGCGAACATATTGCCCAATGGTATCGCTAATAATCTGATTGGCCCGCGCACTGGTTGCCTGTGATGCAGTAATGGTGCTTCCGGGCGCAAAACTCATGTCCACCAACACCGCATCACTATCTTTAGTGGGTGGGAAGATATCAAATTTCAACTTGCCCGCAAAGTAGGCACCTGCACCCAGCATGATAAAGCTGAGCAAAATTGCGGTAAGCCCAATCGCCACGCCTTGTTTGCGCGATTTTCCCACGCGACGTACCAGCTGCGACAGCCCGTGAGCGGTCGCGGTTTCCAGTTTACTAATTGGGTTGCTGAGTTTTTTGGCCTCGCCGCGCAGCAAGGTAAAGCGGGCCAGGAATGGAATCAATGTGATCGAGACCAGCAGCGATACTGCCAAACTGGTAATAATCGTCACCGGAATGGCGTGAATGAATTGCCCCATGATACCGCTAATAAAGAGCAGTGGCGCAAAACCCATCATGGTCATCAAGGTGCCTGCTGTACTCGCCAAAGCTACTTTTTTAAGTGCCGTGGCCACCACTTCGTGGGCCCTTGCCCCACTGCGCCGACCTTTATCAATCGCCTCCACCACAATGGTCGTGTCATCAACAATCAAGCCCAAACAGAGAATCAGCGAGAACAATGTGATCGTATTTAAGGTATAGCCAAACACATACAGCGCCCCAACGGTAATCGCCAGCACCGTACTCATCGAGATAGCCGTAATCAGCGACGCACGAAAACTAATCAGCAGGAAGCTCACCACCAGCACCGCAATTAAACCGCCCAGCAAGTTATCTTGCAAGCCACTCACCTGCGTGCGAATGCTTTCCGCAAAGTCCGCGGCCACCGTAAATTTGAGACCCGAGTATTGCGGGTCATTACGCAAGGTCTGCAAACTCTTTTGCGCCGCATCGTCTAAGTGCAGAATGTCGACGCCTTTTTTGGCTTGCACAGCCACCAAGATCGATGGCGCAAAGGTTACTTTGCCGTCTTGTGAAGTCGCGATCCAGTCAAAACTTTTTTGTTCAGATACGGATTTACCGGTTTCGGGGTCGTTGCCGGTTCGGAATGTCTCGCTTGCTTTGACTCGCTCAGCTCCGTCAATTGCGGCGCTTCCACCTTGGCCAAGTGCGGTGGCGATCGTGTCAGCTTTTTGCTGCAGCTGTTGAGAGTTGAGCTGATCACTGGAGATCGAAATCAGCATGTCATCGCCATCTGGGGTCAACTTACTAATAAAGAGTGGCTTAAAGTCTGCCTTGGCGCCAGTTGGCAACAGGTGCTGATCGCTAATAGTCCGCTGCACTTCACTGTTACCATCGGTAGCTACCACTTTGTCTTTAAATTCAATCTGCAGTGAGAAAAAATTGTCGCCAGCTTGGCTGCTCACCTGTTTGACGTCACCGAGTTTGGCCACTGCCTGCGCAAGCGGCTTGGCAACTTCGCGGTCCACTCTTTCTTTATTGTTCACAAAATAGGTGCCGCTGACCGTACTGTACGGCCCGGCCACGTTCGGGAATCCTTCGCGCTGCATGAACGTCGTATAACACGCCACGCCAAAGGAGGTCAGCAAGACCCATAGTAATAAAGTGACTCGAGTATGATTAAAAAAGAAGAGTCCGTAGCGCTGAAAAAGCGTGAGCTTAGACTCGTCTTTGGCACCTTTGGTGCGCTTAGATCGGTGAAACATGTATAACTTTTCCTACTTAGTTGGCTCTATTGTAGCACGAGGCGTGAGGGCTGAAAGAGGTTTTTTGTTTTAGGATTTCCCCCCTCCTCCCCCTACGCTCCTCGCACCCCAACAGCCTAAAGACAGAGATCCGCCTTTCGGCGTCACACAGTCTCTTGGCTGTTGGGGATGCTGCGGACTGTCCTCGTTGTTGGTAATAGCGATATGTCTGTTGTTTGGAAATGGATAGAATAGTAAATAAAAGAGCCGCTCTTCGAGCGGCACATTTGAATACCACCGATTCTCAAGTTCAAGAACGAACGGGTGGTGCCCGGCGGGGCAGCTCCCAAAAATGTTTTGTGCACCCACAAAAATTTTAGGGGCGGACCGGGTGGCAGGACCCGTGGAGATTGGGAAAAAAGAAGAGCGACCTGGGAAGATTAGGGAACTCAAAAACAGCCGAACAAGTCGGCTGTTTTAATAAAATGCGGATCGATGTCCTACATCATCCCCATGCCGCCAGGCATGCCACCACCACCGGCTGCAGGTGCTTCCTTCTCAGGAATTTCTACCACCAGCGCGCCCATAGTCATAGCGGTGCCAGCAATCGACACAGCGTTTTGGACTGCCTCTTTGGTAACCCGAGTTGGGTCAACCACACCAGCGGCCTTCATGTCCTTCAATCCAGCTGCAGGATCGTTGACGTTTACACCCTGTCCCACTTTGGCAGCTTCAACTTGCGCCAGCAAGGCGTCAGCGTTGAGGCCAGCATTGCGCATCAGTTGAGTAAATGGCTGCTTCAGCGCAGCGATTAACAGTGCGCGGCCAGCTGCAACTGAGTTACTAGTGTCATCAGTGGTCAGCTGAGTCGCGATGTTCACCAAAGTGACTCCGCCGCCAGGGACGATACCTTCATCCAAAGCCGCTTTGGTTGCAGCAACCGCGTCGTCCACGCGGAATTTCTTTTCTTCAATTTCGGTTTCGGTCGCACCACCAACTTTAATAACAGCAACTTTACCGCTGAGGGCGGCGCGGCGCTTTTCCAGCTGTTCTTTGTCGTATTCGCTGGTGGCGTTGTCGATCTGGCCATTGATCTGGGCAATTCGAGCCTTTACTTCAGCTGGCTTGCCAGCACCTTCGATCAGGGTTGTCTGATCTTTGGTCACAATCACCTTGCGGGCAGTACCGAGCATCGAAAGGTCAAAGTTTTCAAGCGTATTCCCTCGATCTTCGCTAATAACGGTTGCGCCAGTCAGTACCGCAATGTCTTCCAGGATTTCCTTGCGGCGGTCACCAAAGGCAGGTGCCTTTACAGCGATGGTGTTGAAGGTACCCTTGAGCTTGTTAAGGATGAGCACGCCAAGTGCCTCGCCTTCAACCTCTTCGGCGATCAGCATCAGATCTTTTTTGCCAGCTTGGGCAAGGCCTTCAAGCACTGGCAGGAATTCTTGAACGCTACTGATTTTCTTGTCAGTAATAAGGATAGCTGGTTTGTCGTACACGGCTTCCATGCGTGCGGTGTCGGTCGCCATGTAGGCGCTCACAAAACCGCGGTCCATCGTAAAGCCTTCGACAACTTCGGATTCCATCTGGAGACCTTGGCCTTCTTCAACAGTGACCACGCCGTCGCGGTCGATCTTGGCCATAACATCAGCAATGAGCTTGCCGATTTCAGCATCACCAGCCGAGATAGTGGCAACTTCAGCCACCCGACCCTTTTTGGCGCCCACGTCTTCTGAAAGCTGATTGAGCTTGGCGAGCACTTCAGCCCCAGCTTGCTCCACACCTTTGCGAAGTTCCATTGGGTTGTGGCCAGCAGCGATTAGGCGATTAGCCTCGTTCAGAATGTGGTATGTCAACACGGTCACGGTAGTGGTACCATCACCAGCGACGTCGTTCATTTTGTTCGCGGCTTGTTTAATCAGCTCAGCGCCAACTTTAAAACCAAGCTCATCATTGTCTTCTTCGGGCAGGTCAACAGCCTTGGCAACGGTCACCCCATCGTGAGTGACGGTTGGCGCACCGTAACTTTTGTTGATAACCACATTGCGGCCTTTTGGCCCCATGGTTACCTTCACTGCGTCGAACAGTGCTTTGGCGCCACCGAGTACACGGCGGCGAGCATCATCATCGTAAAATACTTTTTTAGCCATTACTCTTCTCCTCTTTATTTGACCGTGGCGAGCACGTCTTCTTCTTTGACAATCAGGTATTCATCGCGGTCAATCTTGACCTCAGTGGCGCTGTATTCTTTGTACAGAATGTGGTCGCCCACTTTTACGCCTTTTACTTTAGGACCCACGGCAACCACTTTGGCAGCTTTAGGTTTTTCCTGCGCGCTATCAGGCAAATAGAGACCAGAAGCGGTCTTGGTCTGGGCTACGAGCCGTTGGGCTACGATACGATCGTCAAGCGGATTAATCTTCACGCTCATGAGCAGTGTCTCCTCCATTACATTTCATCTAGGCACTTCTAATATGCCAAATGACGTTAGCACTGTCAATGGAAGAGTGCTAAGTTTTTGAACTACTTGATCGCTTTCATGCCCAAAACGCGTGACGCTCTTTGTTTCCAAGGCTTTTCAGAGTGAGAAGGCAATACCTCGGGCTTTGGTTGTAGTGCCTTAGCCTTCGCAGTTTGCAGTGCGGCGTGATGTTGCTGCAGTACTTGATAGTGTTCAATAAGCGTTTCATTGCTTGCGCGGCTCACATTGATAAACGGCGCTGGCAGAATCGTCGCGTGATCTGCGCCAGAGGGAACCGGCTGTCCATCAACCATACGCGGCGCAATGCTAAAGGTCGGCACACGGAACAAGGCATACATTGGTGGCTGGTTATTTTGAGCCGGCTTTACCAATACACGGTGCAACGGCCAGTCCTCAATCGGCGGAAAATGTACAACCGGCTCGGCATTGTAGTACCACTTCTCTTCGCCCTTGGCGTCACGGCCTGTGACGATACGCTCAAACTGTCCCTCACGCCATTGTTCAATCAGTTGCGCCGCAAGTGCCTGCGACTCGCTTGCAAGGCCTGTATCGATCAAGCTGGTCGAGACATGCTTGCCGAACTTCTCCGGTGAAGTCGTGCCAAGAATGCCAGAGTTCTCGAGTGCTTTCTGCGTCAGCGGTGGCACGCCGGGCATTTTTTGCTGCTGGGCATCGAGCAGCGCACGGGTAAGCGTTTGGTTAAGACTCTCTCTTGGATCACCATTAAGTTCACCTAGTAAATCGTCTTGCTCAATCAAAGAATGAAATTCGAGTGCTTTGCGGTAGGCAGTAACTTTCTCGTCATAAGCTTCAGAAGTAACCGAAGCCGGATGCGAAGGTGCTGGAGCGAGTGTTGATTCGATCATTTTTGTATAATGTTTAGGTTAATACTATTATTACCATAAACATTACAATTAGTCAATATGATGCTATGCTTTCACTCATTCCCTCGTCTGCGGCGTGGTAAGCTCTTCGAGCGTCGGGTTCGGTGCTTTGCCACGAATGCTCTCGCCAAGGCCAATAATTTGGTTCAAGTCGCCGATCAGCTCTTTTCTGACCATAGGACTTGCTCCTTCTACAAATTCTCTCAACAAAAAGAGAGCCATCTCGGGTTCGCGTCTGAATCTTTTCGCAGCTACATGCACTTCGGTTATGTCGTACTTGCGGTCGCTTTTCCCAGACTTCACTTGAATAAAATGGGCACTCTCTTGTTCGGGATGATGGCTTAAAAGATCGGCGCTAATGGCCACCGGGGCAGTATTCTTGCTATCTTCAATGTCCAGCGCCGAGCGCAAGAAGAGCTGATCTAAAGAGCCTTCAAAGAGAGTGTTCAAACGCATTGCAGTCAATAAAAAGAACTCTGTCATTTGTCCGTTGAGATCAGCGCTTCGATTACGCTTGTTGGCGTCATTGGTTTCTCTCAATTGCATAATGTGCGCTTCCATTCGCTCAAGCTCGTCAGCTGAGTCAGCAATGGTTCCGCCCAGAATCGCTTTAGCGATTTCTCGCCGATACGGTTGATTATCGCTTTCCGCGCGCTTTGCTTCCCAGAAAGCAACAAGGTGCTGCAGATCAAACTGTTGCACTTGTTTGCTAAAATCATTAGGCGACCATTCTTCCTGTTTGGCTTCCATAATATCCACGCTTAACTGCACAGCCAAATCCATTTTGTAATCTGTCACATCTTCGGGCGCCAAAAAGAGGTAGTTCAGCCTTAGCTCATGCGCCGCGTCGAGCAAACTCTTGCGTTGACCTTCGCTGGCCGCAATTTCGGCCGCTCGTTCACACAACAAGGCGTCCTCAAAACTCCGGTCCGCTGCCTGCTGCCGGTCTGCCAGCTTTCCCTGATAGAGCGCAACATGATCCTGACTGCGCCAGGTATCAAACCGAGCAAAGGCGTCATCAATAACTTCCTGCTGTTCAGGGAGGCTAATGTTTACGCCAGCATCCTCTGGTACGAGAGGTCTGGGCGCCGTGGTTGTTTCCATGATACCATTTTGACATGAGTCCAGAATTTTCCCAAGAAGAAACAAGCGGCTTAACAGCGATTTTGCTCTTAAGAGATCCGCGCTACAATTCCCTAGACGATAACGACCCGGATCGTCTTACTATTAATGTAAAGCTGCCATCAGCTGACGGCCAAACTACGGTGAAGGCGACGATTGTGCAAACCTTTCCAGAGACTATCGAGAAAAATACAGAAGCGCCCCTAGGAAGCTATACGATGCGCGTCAAGGTGCAACTCCTTGATGATCCCGAAGGAAAGGTGCAAGCAGGAACCCTCTCCAGCCGTGTTACCCAAGAAGCGAGTTTTCAAGCCGTCACTACCTTTACCCCTGCAGAGTTTTAAGATCAGCCTCTATAGTGCGGAAGATGCCGTCTGGTTCGGCCAGGGCCAGGGCCACAATTTCATCAGCCCGCTCCTGGGAATCGGCCACGCTGTAACAACGTAGTTGCGGCGCGTTGCCCGAAGGTCGCATGTGCGCAATGTCACCGTTATCAAAGGTAATGCGTAGGCCATCCAGGGTCACGATTTCCTTCACTCGGCCAAAACCGCGTTCGGGCGAAAAGTATTGCTCAATGTGGCGGCGAGTCTCTTCGTTGTCTTTGGAAAAGTGCTCCAAAATCTGCAGCGAAACTTCAGTCGGAAAGTTATTGATTAGCCCAGCCTGGCTAAAGCGCTGTGGCAAAGTCAAAAAGAGTTCTTTAACCGATTGGTTGCCTTCGATCGCGGCCGCCATCGCACACATAATCGGAAAAAGAGCATCACGAGTCGGTAGGGCGGTTAGCTTTTTACCTTGCAACTCAAAGTCACAGCCCAGCATAAAACCGCCGTTCACTTCCCAACCCACAATGCGCTGCTTGCCGCTTTGCTGCGCCGCTTGCATGGCCGAAATAATATACGGCGATCCAATCTTGGTATGTTGCACTGCCACGCCTTTGGTCTGCAGATATTCGTCAGTGGCGTCGCTGCTGCTCACCGGATAGGCGGCAAAGTCAGCTTTCAGCCAATCTGCGACCACCGCCCCAAGGACGTCGCCGCGGTTAAAGGTGCCCTCATGATCAATCAGGAATGGTCGGTCGCTATCGCCATCGGTCGAGACGATCGCAAAGGCGTCGGGATGTTCGGCCGCCAGCTGCCTAAAATATTTTTGATCTGCAGGGGTCACGTTTTCGGTATCGATTGGAATAAACTTTTCGCTCCGGCCAACCGGAACCACTTCAGCACCAAGCGCTTCCAAGATTTCAATTAATGAATCGCGTCCCACAGCTGAATGCTGGTAAAAAACAATCTTTTTACCAGCAAAAGTATCTGGCGCAAACACCGCCGTGTAGCGTTCGCGGTACAGCGCGCCTGCTTCGGGGTCGGCTTCGGGCAACGTTGGCGGTTCAAGCAACATGCCGTTTTCGTCAAAAGGCGCGGCAGCCGCGTCGAGTTTGTAGGTGTTAGCACGAACAGCCGCAACCGCTTCTTTGATGGCCGCTTCGTCTTCCTTGAGGACCTCGCCATCGGCTTTGTGGAACTTGATGCCATTGCGATCCTCGGGAATATGGCTGCCGGTCACCATGACACAGGGTGCATGTTTTACTAAGGCGTAATAGGCAATGGTCGGGGTTGGCACCAAGCCGCAATAGACCGGTTCGTACCCAGCATCCACCACTGCTTTATAGACTGCTCGCAAAATCCGCGGCGTACTGTGCCGAAGATCACCCGCAACATACACCACGCCACCTCCCGCTTGCAGATGACCAAGCTCAGCCGCAAAGGCCAAAAAGCCCAGCGTGTTAATGTAGCATTCCAGGTCAGTCATATCAGTCACCAGCGCGCGCAAGCCCGAGGTGCCAAATTTGAGTTCAGAAGGTTCGTAGGTCAGTGAATCACGAAGTGTTGTCATGGCTCTTAGCTCTCCTTGTCAGTAGATTTACTGTAGCACTTTCTGTATTCGATCCACCAGCTCATTCAGTTCCTTTTTGGTTTTGGCCTCGGCGTTTAGGCGGATCAATGGTTCGGTATTGCTGGCGCGCATGTTGAACCAGGCGTGCGCGTAGTTAACCGTCAGACCATCGAGCCAATCTTGTTCGCCATCGTTGAAGGCTTCGGCCAGTGCTTTGAGCGCTTCCCCTGGACTTTGGACGGTAAAATTAGTCTCGGAAATCATCTCATATGTGCGATATTCATCAATGATTTCAGAAAGCTTTTTGCCTTCAAGCACAATGGCCTGAATCGCCATCAATGCTGCGATCAAACCAGAATCGGCATCATAATTATCAGCAAAAAAGAGATGGCCAGTGGTTTCACCACCAAAGGGCGCACCGCGTTCGCGAAGGACACGGCCAATACTGACCCGACCAGCCTTGGCGCGTACTGGCTTGCCGCCCCACTGGCGAATCCATTCAATGGTGGCTCTGCTGGTACGAACATCATGAATGATTTCCGCATGCGGATATTTGCGCAAGTACGCATGCGCAATGAGCGTGATCATATCGGTGCCGAGCACTGGCTTGCCCAGGTCATCCACCAGCGCCGCACGGTCGCCATCGCCATCAAAGGCAATGCCGAACTCGCAGTTTTTTTCTTTGACTGCCTTTATGAGGTCTGTAAGGTTGTCGGGGTTTTGAGGATTGGCCTCGTGGTTAGGGAATGTTCCATCCAAATCAAAATATAATGCCGTCACATCCAATGGCAGCACGGGCAGAATTTTGGGCAAAATCGCACCGGCCATGCCATTGCCCGCGTCGATCGCCACTTTCATGCGTGGCCAATGAATGCTATCCACAAAGTTCAGGGCATGCGTGACCCAATCGCGCGAAATATCGGTGTGCGTCAGGGCGCCTTCCTTGGTCGCAGGCACAAAATCGTTGGCCAAAGCCAAGTCGCGGATTTCATCCAATCCCCCATCCAGCCCAACTGGCGTCACGCCGTCGCGGTAGATCTTGATGCCGTTATATTCGCCGCCATTATGACTGGCCGTGACCACTGCCCCGCCAGCGAGCCCAAGACGACCAACCGCAAAATACATCATGTCAGTGGTAACTTCACCAATATCAATCACCTCGCGACCCTGCAAACGCAGGCCGTCAGTCAGCGCCGTGGCCAAATCTGCCGAGTCAGGCCGCATGTCACGCCCGACCACCACCGCGCCGCTTGTTGGCAACCAATCGGCCAGTGCCCGTCCGACCCGCTTCGCCAGATCTGGCGTCAGCTCGGTCCCCACTTTACCTCTGATATCGTAGGCTTTGAAGATACTTTGCATACTCTTATTGTAGCAAAAAGAGACTTAAGCGAGATGGCCGCTCTTAACGAACTCTACTGGTGAGGTCGAGCACGCAAAATCTCCCGTGCCACTGCGCCATCATTCCACGCAATCTTCTCGCCGTCTCCAATCACCCGGAATTGTTCGTGACCCATGCCGGTGATGGCAATGATGTCGCCTTTGCGGGCAATGCCAATCGCTTTTTCGATCGCAGCTTTGCGGTCGCCGATCTCATCGGTTTTGGCGCCGCCGCCGGCTCGTTCAATGCCACGACGAACGTCATCGCGAATGACATCTGGGTTTTCGGTATATGGTTCGTCGTCGGTGAGCACAATGCGATCGGCATAGGCCACGGCCACTTCGCCCATAATCGGGCGTTTGGTTTTGTCGCGATCGCCGGTGGCGCCGAACACTAAAATCAGACGATTCTTGGTCAATCCGCGCAGTGTCTCAAGCAAATTCTTGAGCGCGTCCTCGGTGTGGGCGTAATCCACCACCACCTCAAAGTTCTGCCCTTCGTCGATGCGTTCCAGCCGGCCCGGCACGCTGGTGAGCGCTCGCACTCCTTGGCTAATGTGATGCAGGTCAACGTGCAACAGGTATGCGGTGGCGGCAGCAGCCGTGGCATTATAGACATTAAACTTGCCCGCCAAGTTGGTACTGAAGTCCAGCTCAACCGTTTTATCAATCTGTAGCTGCACGTCGCTCCCCTCGCGGCGCAGACGAACATTCGTAATGCGACATTCAGCGTCCGGGTCGGTGCCGTAGTTCATTTTGAGCTCTTTGGCCGGATACTCATTGTAATAGTCAAACCATTCGTCGTCGTGATTCAGCACAATAAAGCGCGGCTCGCGGGCAAACAGCTTGGCTTTGGCGGCAGCGTAATTTTCCATCGTGCCATGATAATCCAAGTGGTCTTGAGTGAGGTTGGTCATCACGGCCACTTCGCACGGAATGCCCCACACCCGGTGCTGAACCAACGCATGCGAGGTGGTTTCCATCACAATATAATCGCAGCCGGCTTTTTTCATGCGGTGCAGCAGCTCTTGTACTTTAAAGACGTTGTTGGTGGTCATGTTTTCGGCATTGGGAATGGTTTCGTCACCAATTTGGTAAAAGGCGGTCGTGCTGGCGCCAACGATATGACCGCCAGCTTGGAGAATCTTAATTAAAAAGGCGGCTGTGGTGGTTTTGCCATTCGTGCCGGTGATCATAATGACGTGCTTGCCACGAGCCGGGAATCCGTACCGAACATTCGCGGCAATCGCCTCACCCAAGTGATACCAATTGGCCGCCAGGCGTTTAAGGGACGGTGGGAGGATTCGTTTGAGAGTTCGTTTGAGATGCTGCATACACTTTTACTATAACGCATCAGACTGCAGGTAATGAGCCGACTTTGTTGGAGTATTGCGTTTTTGTTCCAATGTTGTTTCGTAATTGACCTCGAGTGACTATTATGCTTAAATACTTCCGATTAAGTAACCTCGAAATATATCTTTATGGCACCCCAAGCACCTGCGCCTCCAGTCGCACCAACCCCTGAGAAGGAAGCCTCCGCCGAGCGGAAGCTTCGCTTATCGGTGGGCGAATATCGCAAGACTGGCCGTAATAAGGTCGAGACTCAAGACAAAGGCTACTACGACGAAGAAAAAGGACTTCTTTCTGTGTGTGATGGCGTCAGTACTGGTGATGGCGGCGCAGCCGCTGAGTTCGTCTCTAACCGCTTTGGCGATTACTTCGGTGACCAATGGAGAGGTGTGCCGCGCAATATTGCCGAGAAGCGAATTGTTGAAGGCATGCAAAAAGTCGACGAGGAGCTGTATCGAAAAAAAGAAGCTGGCGATATCCACAAAGGAAGTTCAACTGTTGGTGGATTGATTAAATTCTGCACCGACAAACAGGGCAAGCAGTACGCGGTTGTGGGTGGCGCTGGCGATATTATTATCACTCGCACTTTTAATGATGTTGATCCGGATGATCCCACCAAGACTGTTCGCCGTACTGTGCGGCTCAACCCCGAGGAATCGGTTTCGGCAAATGATGTCCGAACTGGCAAGTCAACGACGTACGATCCAAACCCTCGCAAAGTGAACACGGTGTATAACAGCTGGAGCGGGCGATACGCTGAGTATGCGGAGGGCGTTGGGCCAGCAGGACCGGTGGACATCCGCCAAGGCTTTCATATTGTCACCGTCGATGTCGAGCCAGGCGACGAGTTTGCAATCTGTACCGATGGAGTCGAAGGTGCCGCCAACGATCCAGCCGACCTCGTTAACTGGGCCGACGGCCGCGTCTCACCTGCCTACTGCGAAATTATGGAAGACCCCACAACAACTCCGGAAGAAAAAGCCAAGGCGCTAAGTGATGCAGAGAAGAGGCTAGTCACCAAGAGGGGGGTAGCCGGCAAAGGCGACGACGAGCTGAACATCATTGCCAAAATAGAAGCAGTCGCCACTCCTCGCCCGGGAACCCTAGAACTTAGCACCACCGCCATCCGCAAACTGGTTGCCTTTGGTGGAGAAAAACTGACCGATCAACGCGAAAAACGTGGTGGCGAATTGCAGCTGCGGCGCGAAAAGCTAGACAAAGAAACACTGGCGTCTGGTATTCAGTTTCGTTTGACCCCAGAGGCACTCAGCGCGCGCAAAGAAGCTTTGGAAATTGGCGTCCGTATGCAACGGGCTTCGCGTAAAGAACAACGGGCTTTACAAGCCGAGTTTGACGAAAAAGTGACCGCATATCAGGATGCTTTGATCAGCCTTCCGAAGGGTACCGATAATTGGAGCCCTGAATTCATCCACACTCTCCGTTCGCTTGATGCCAAAGAAACTCGGCTTCAAATTCTGGAGCAGACCGGCCTTAAGGGTGCAGCGTTGGAATACATGGGCAAGCACAAAATCAAAACAGCGGTTGGTGCTGCAGCTGTAAGTTTGGTGTTGACTGGTGGAATCGGCTTTATCGGCGCAGCAGCGGGTGGCGCGGCTGCGGCTAGCTTGGCCACCGCGGGCGGCACAGCTGCTCTTCGCGCGGTGCGTGGCTATAGCACAGCCATTAGTCGTCGCTATGCCCCTGGCCGAATGGAGCGAGAAGGCACTCAAAGCGAGGACCAGTCAAAAGCGCTCAAAACACTTGCCTTAGGAGGCGCAGCTTTAGTCGCTTCGGTTACCAACATGGAGCTTGGCGGAAGTAAGCTACTCAGTATGCTACTCGCCGGTGGCGGTATCGGCGCTGGAGTAGCGGGGGTTATGCCGTGGGTACGAGATAGATCCTACCGACCGTCCGTCGAAGTTATGACCAACAGTGAACGAGCCGCCTTTATTGCAGGTGGTGTTAGCGAAATGCTTAAAGAAGATAATCGCACTCGTAAACGCGCCCTCGGATTCACCGCGGTCTCAGTCATCGCTGGTGCAGCCGCAGCCGAATACTTACACGGCGCCTTCAGCGGCGGCCACCACTCGGTAAGCTCTCACGAAGTACGCGCGCCAAAAACCTCTCCTTCACCAACTGGAACACCTTCGTCACATCCCACTGGCCCATCGGCTCCTGATGTGCCGAGTCATCCAGTTGCGCCAACCCCTGGTAACAGTGCTCCTGCCCCAGGAAAAAGCCTCGACATGGACAAAGCGCTGAGCGACATTAAAACCCACTCCCCTGCTGGCGAAATCACCCGAGACGAAGGTTTTTACGACCACATTGATCGACTCGTCAAAGCCAGCCCTGCTTTCAAAAATACCAATCTTACCCCAGACCAATACCGCGAAGTCATGCTCCGCTCAGGTAAAGAACTCAGCCGCATGAAGTTTGCCAACGGCCAATCCATCGCCTACGCCGTACACAGCGGTGGCCACATTCAGGCTTATGGCTTTAACTCTGTTGGACAATTGCCGCCCGCCGCCAATGAAGTGGTGATGCGACACCTCGCCGAAGTCCAAGGTCTGCGCGTCAGCAACGATCCTGCTGCCAGCGCGCATCTTTTGGACCAGGTCTCGTTTGGCAATGCGGTTGAGCATGCTCCGGTGCATAGTGACACCGAGCTCGCTCAGAACCTTTACCCCAAGATGTCTCAATTGAACGCGCTTGGCGTCACCAATAACGACTACGCTGCCCTAACCCAACAACTGCACAATAATGGCTTTACCTTTCCCGCGAATGGCCAGCTTACCCAGGCTCAGCTTGAGCAAATTGTCAGCACTGCAGCCACGCAAAAGCATATCGATCTGCAAGCCATGCACAATTTAGTCGTGACCAGCCCTGACCACTCGGTGGATTCACTCTTTTCGAATTTGCCCAAAGAGCTTGTCGCGCATCAAGCCAACGCTTCTTTTGGCGAAACTTTACAAAAGATTCCGCAGTTGCAACCGCTGGGCCTCGACCTCACCGACCCCGCTACCGTAAACAACGTGGCACAAAAGCTCCAGCAGTCGCAACCTGGTCTGGTAAAACTTGAAGGTCAGACCTGGGTCTTTGCCCACACCGGTAAGCTCAACACGACCTCGTTCCAGGCAATTCTCAAAGCGGTCAGCCCCAAGGTTCACCAACAGTACGCCCTCGCTTCGTAATGAGTCCAGTTGCCTAGAGTCATTTTTTCCGCTACACTACCCCTGTAATGATCATTTTGGGAATCGAAAGTAGTTGCGACGAAACTGCCGTTGGTATTGTTCAGGATGGACAAACTTTGCTGGCCAATGTCGTCAACAGTCAGATCGATATCCACAAAGTCTACGGCGGCGTGGTGCCAGAAGTGGCCGCGCGAAGTCACATCGAAGTGGTGATCCCGGTTATTCAAGAGGCTTTGGACCAAGCAACGCTGAGTTGGGATGACATCGATGGCATTGCGGTGACCTATGGCCCGGGCTTGGTTGGCTCATTGCTCATTGGTTCATTAACCGCACGAACGCTCGCCACCCTCAAGCAAAAGCCGCTGTACGCCATCAATCACGTCGAGGCGCATATATATGCCAATTTCATCACCGCCTATCCTGCGTCGCTCCCCTCCCCTGCCCCGGGTGCCATGCCACAATTTCCCATGCTTGCCCTGATTGTAAGCGGCGGTCACAGCCAGCTGGCGCTATTTGAAGATCACTTTAATTACCGGCTTCTTGGCCAAACTCAAGACGATGCCATTGGCGAAGCCTTTGATAAAGTCGCCAAGATTATTGGACTCCCCTACCCCGGCGGGCCCTCAATTGCAGCAGCCGCAGCCGAGGGCAACGCCCAAGCCTTCACTTTTCCTAAAGCACACATGTCCAACCCATACGATTTTAGCTTTTCTGGGCTTAAGACAGCCGTTCTCCGGCGAGTTCAGCAAGTTTGCGACAAAGGATATGACTTCCCATCAACGCAGCTTGCAGCGCTTCTGAGCGCCTCACAGCGTAATGATATTGCGGCTAGTTTTCAACGCATCGCCATCGAAACCGTGGTGGACAAAACGGTCAAAGCTTACAACGAGTTTGGGCCAAAGTCAGTAGTCATCGCCGGAGGTGTTGCCGCTAATCAAGAGCTGCGCCGCCAGCTCAGCGAACGGCTCCCCTTCCCTATCGAATATGCTGCCCCCAAATTATGCACCGACAATGGCGCAATGATCGCTGCACTCGGCTGCTTTGCGGCATTGCACAAAGAAAAGGTTGACCCCTTTAGTTTGCAGGTCAACCCTAGTTTGTCGATGTAGCTCTTATTTGTCGTCGTTATTCAAGACCCGCTCGAAGTATTTCCGACGGCCTTCTGGGGTGGTCTGATCCAGCGGCACCTGCTCGCCAGGCGCTCCAATCGTCCCGATAGCCGGTGGCTGATAACTGCCATCTTTTTGCTGCACCAGTCGTGCACCAGGTTGCGTAGTTGGAACACCGCCTACATCAATACTCCCCAACTGTCGGTCTTTAGGGACTAGCGCTCGCGGGATAACTTGCTCTTCAGGCTTTGTTTCACCTGTCAATAAATCTCGTATGCGGTCACTTCTTGCTTCTAATTCCTTTGGGGTAAGCGGCGTTGGAGCTTCTCCGCCTGGATTAAGGGCTGCTTGGATTGCATTACGTGCTGCGGCGCTGCCGATCAATGCTGACCCGTCTGATGTGGGAACAGTATCTTCCGGTGTACGACCGATATAAGGATTGTGTTCTTCAAAATGATTATTGTTGGTCATTATTTTGTGCCTACAATTAAGTACTTCTACTTAAGCATAACTACATACAAATGTCAACTCATACTCCCCTGTTGCATGCCGTGTTACTTTGCGATACTCTAGGGGTACAAACACAAAAAGGTGGAAAATAAAGATCAGTAACGTGTTTTAATTTTGTTCTACTTCACGTGAAGTTTTTTCTTGTGGATTAAGCTTATTTCGCGCGAAATCTATTTAAGGTACCCCTGTTATTATGAAACTTGCAAAGGTTTACGAACCACAACAATACGAACCAACGACCTACGCCTTGTGGGAGGCGAGTAATGCGTTTGCGCCCTCCGAAGATACCTCAAAAGGAACATATAGTATCATCATGCCACCGCCAAACGCAAATGGAAATCTACATATTGGCCATGCGTTAACGCTCGCTGTCGAGGATTTGCTCGTTCGCTACCAACGTTTACAAGGTAAATCGGTTGTCTTACTTCCAGGCGCTGACCATGCCGGCTTTGAAACATGGGTAGTGTACGAACGTGCCCTCGAGAAAGAAGGGAAGTCACGCTTCGATTTTACTCGAGAAGAGCTGTACCAGCAGGTCTGGGATTTTGTAGCCAAAAATCGTGGCAACATGGAGCTACAGGTCCGCGAGCTAGGCACCAGTTGCGATTGGGGCCACTTAACCTTCACCCTAGACCAAAAGGTGGTCGAAACTTCCTACGACACCTTTAAGCGACTGTGGGAAGATGACCTTATTTACAGAGGTGAGCGCATAGTTAATTACTGTACAACGCACGGAACTTCGTTTGCGGACATTGAAGTAGAATATAAGAACGAAAAATCATATTTGTGGAATATCGCCTATCCCTTGGCCGAAGGTCAGGGTGAAGTGATTGTGGCCACTACTCGGCCAGAGACGATGCTCGGCGATACTGCCGTTGCGGTTCACCCCGAGGATGAGCGCTACAAGCACCTTATTGGCAAGGAACTCAAACTTCCTTTGACTAATCGCACCATTCCGATTATTGCTGACAAAGCCATTGAGCGCGAGTTCGGCACTGGCGCAGTTAAGGTCACCCCTGCGCACGATCCAACAGACTTCGAGATAGGGGAGCGACATAATCTGCCAATCATCCAGGTAATCGGATTCGATGGCAAAATGACCAACGAGGTTGCGGAAGCGTACCAGGGCCTCACCGTAACCGAAGCACGTAACAAGATTGTGGAGCGACTCGACGAGAGGGGAGTACTCCGTGGTAAAACAGAATTAGAACACTCCGTCGGTCATTGCTACAAATGTGGCACTGTTATTGAGCCAATGATCAAAGATCAGTGGTTTGTGCGCATTAAGCCGCTCGCTGCCAAAGCGATCAAGGCCATCGAAAATGGCGACATCACTTTTTACCCGGTCAGCAAACGCAAAGCGCTGCTCAACTACCTCAGTGAACTGAAAGATTGGAACATTAGTCGCCAGATCGCCTGGGGCATTCCAATTCCAGCGTTTCAAAATATTGATGACTCCAAGGACTGGGTCTTTGACCACCGCGTTGACCAAGAGACTGTCGAAGTTGATGGCAAAACCTACCAGCGTGACCCTGACGTCTTTGACACCTGGTTTAGCTCTGGGCAATGGCCGTACATCACTACCGACTATCTGAGCGACGGTGATCTGGCTAAGTTCTATCCCAACAGCGTCATGGAAACCGGCTTCGATATTCTCTTCCCTTGGGTAAGTCGCATGATCATGCTTGGCTTGTACCGCACCGACCAAGTGCCTTTTAAAGACGTCTACCTGCATGGCCTGGTCCTTGACGAACATGGCCAGAAAATGAGCAAGAGCAAAGGCAATGTGCTTAATCCACAAGACATCATTGCTGAGTATGGCTCTGATGCGCTGCGCATGGGGCTGTTACTTGGTCGCAGTCCAGGGTTGAATCAAGCTTTTGGCCGGGACAAAATCATCGCTGCCCGTAACTTCTGTAACAAACTCTGGAACATGGCCCGTTTAGTGGAGGATAAAGTAGGCGATGAGTACCAAGACCGCACACCTTCAGCCCGAACTCCAGCCGATCACTGGCTTTTGGAGCGACTGGCGCTAACCAGTGCTGATGTGCAACAGAACATCGACAGCTACCGTCTGGCTGAAGCAACCGAAGCAATTTATCACCTGATTTGGGATGATATTGCCGATTGGTACCTGGAATCAAGCAAGGTCCAACTCAACAAGCCAATGCTGGCGTATGCTCTGGAGACAATCCTCAAGCTGGCTCACCCCTTTGTGCCCTTTGTCACCGAAACCATCTGGCAGACGCTCAAGTGGGAAGAAGGTATGGTGATCACCAGCCAGTGGCCAGAGGTCGTGGCATATGATAAAACAAAAGCCGAACAGTTTCGGTCGCTCATGGAATTGGTACGCCGCATTCGTCTGATACAAGATGAACTAGGGAGCGTTCGCAACCAAACTTTGCTGCACGAAAATGACGAATTGATAAATGACAATGCCGCCTTGATTGGTCATCTTGCCAAAGTAACCGTCACTGCAACCGAGGTCGGCAAGGGTCTACGCATTCCGCACAACAGTCTGAGTGCCTGGCTCGAGGTAACCGACGATGAGCTCGTTCGCTACCGCGAAAAGCTGGCGCACCACCTTACGGAAGTAACCGCCCAAATTTCGCAACTCGAGAAACGCCTTGGAAATGACTCCTACGTTCAAAACGCGCCTGAAGAAATCGTCAGCGCCAGCCGCACGCAACTTACAGAAGCTCAAGCCATGGCCAAGCGCCTCGAGAGCGAGCTCTCGTCTCAAGAGTCACTCGCTAACTAAAGGCGATTTTTTGAGCCACAATCGCCAGTGCTTCGTGATCTGGTTCTCTTGAACGATCGGCTTGGCGATAAAAATCCTCAGCATTGTGGCAGGCGAAGACATGGATGTGTGCGTGCGGTACATCAAAACCTTCGACCTTCAGGCACACTCGTTTGTCACCATAGACTTCACGGAGCCGCTTGGCGACACGGCGGACGGTTTGCCACACCGCCTGATAGTCTGCATCTGAAAGGTCTTCGAATCGATCGCACTCTACTTTAGGAATTACCAACACGTGACCTTCGGTAATGGGATAAATGTCCAGGAAGGCAAATGTTTTGTCGTCTTCGTAAACTTTGTGCGAGGGAATCTCGCCGGTGATGATTTTGGTGAAGAGGGTGCTCATATGAGTAGTATACCCGCACTTGCTCTTTGCTCAAATCGCCCTCCTCCCTTTTCCCAACCTCCACGGGTCCTGCCACCTGATCCGCCCCTAAAATTCTTTGTGGGTACACAAAGCAATTTTGGGGCTGCCCCGTCAGGTGTCACCCGTTCGTACCCAACTAACAGACTCATCGCTATTTACCAACAACGAGGACAGCCATCACCCTTCCGAGGGCTCCCAAAAGCAATGTCGGCTTACGAAGTAAACGGTTACGTTGCTTTTGGGAAACGGAAGGGTGGGGAGCGTTGTGGGAAGGATGGGGAATACAAAAAACAGCCGAACAAGTCGGCTGTTTAAATTGGCGGAGAGGGAGGGATTCGAACCCTCGGTGCTGGTTGCCCAGCACACCGCTTTTCGAGAGCGGCACCTTCAGCCACTCGGACACCTCTCCATAATTTTAATTATAGCTGGTTGAGATGTCCTCACTCCACAGCGCTCCGTTTTGCCACAGGCAAATACTCGCTATAGCAACTTGCACTTTTATCGTTCCGCCTTCGGCGAAACTGCGAGAAGCACTGCGTTGCACGGACACCTCTCCACAACAGAGGTCATTATATCACAAATTGGTGGTAACTAAATTACCTGATTCGTAGCGTTTAAGACCACGAGCAAAAACCAAGCGGCCGGCAATATTAATCGCCACTGCAAAAGCAACGACCAATCCCAGCGCCGACCATTCAAACCTCGTCACCAGCTGCGCGGGCAAATAAACCGTGAACAGGGCAGGGAAGACACCCAATAGAACGACTTTAGAGAGGCCCGTGAAGGCGTTTCGTGGCCAGTTGGCAGTCATGGTAACCGTGCTGGTATACACGCCTCCATAGCTTCTCAGGCCCGCAAACCAAAAGGTGAGTGATTGCACCAACAGCGACCCACCGTACAGAACTGCCATAGCCGCCACCACCCCTATGGGTAGTAAAAGCGCATGCCATGAATTCAGATACCCGCTTAACAGCACATAGCTAAGCCCAGAGAGTATATCGCCAAGTCCGGAGATATCAATGCGACGTATACTCAAGTGGAACAACGTATCCTGCGGAAACAGCATATAGGTGTCCAGATTGCCATCAACGATCCGCTCCCCAAGATTGTTGCCGATCATATTCCCAAAAAGGAGCTGCGTGCCGCCAAAAGCAATGGCATTCACTCCAAACACAAACAGCGAATCCTTAAAGCCCCATCCATGCACGTTGCCAAACTGGGCGTAAAAAAGCACCAGCACTACCATCACCGCGCTGTTATTAATAATCATTCCGATCACCTGCAGCCAAAAGGCAGCGCGATACTCATACGCGCTCTTCACGCCTAGCCACGCGATGTAACTGGCCAGCTTGCCTCGCTTAACCGCCGTTACTAGCCACATGGCGTCGTCCTTTCTTAAAAAACCAGATCGAAAAGAAAATAGCGACCACCAACCAGCTCAACTGGGTAATCATTATCCGTTCAAAATCATGCACATTAAATGAGACTACCAATTGGGAAGGAAGCGCGAATAACTGCGCAAAGGGAAGTACCTGCGCTATCTGACGTGTGACCCCTGGCAATATGGCAATCGGGACAATCATGCCCCCAAAGATAAGAATCATCTTGCTCACGATCCACGTGATCGGCGTTGAATCCTCCAGCCAAAGCGAAGTCAGGCCAACACAAAAGTAGATCATAAAATTAAGCGAAATACCGATCGCAAACATTGGCAAAAAGATCAGGGCGCCCAAGAGCGAAAAGTGCACAGGCCCCACCAACACAAGCACGGACACCACTCCAACGCTTAAACTCGTGGCCAGCGCCGGGATGATATTGCCGAGGTAGCGCGAGAAATGAAAGAGCCCATACGAGACAGGCTTGGTAATCAGCGTCGCAAACGCGCCACTCTGGACATCACGCGAAATCTCAAGCCACACCCGTCCTTTGCTGGCTTGCTGAAAGGACTGGGCAAACATCAGCACCCACATGCTCATCGCTGGAGTAAAGCCATTTACGGCCGTCACGCCCTTTGACGCAAAGGCTGCCTTAAGCACCAGCGTAAATACCCAGAGTCGGGCAACCACGATGATACTCGGCGCCAGCATTTCAAGCGGGTACACCTTGCCGTCTTTAAAACCAATGCGACTGACAAAAAAATACTTGGCGAACCTGGGCAAACGTTCAGCGACCGCCAAACTACTCATGCGGCACCTCTTGGGCGCGGTAAATACTGGCGATGATTTCTTCCATCGGCGGATCGGTCACCGTCATATCAGCAATTTGAAGTTCTTTGGTAGCCCAAGCGAGCAGCTTCTGTAAACCACCGGAGTCTTTGCCGTCGGTTGCGACTTCGATGACCAGCTTACGGTCAGCTTGCTCGACGATTGTGCCAAGTGGCGGATGGAGATTTCCAAGCGGCACAGCGGTCAGCAACTCAACCGTCTTTTTGGTAATGAATTTACGTTTAAACTGTGCCGTAGTGTCATCAAAGATCATACTGCCATGATTAATGACGATCGTCCGTTTACAGAGCTCTTCGATGTCACCTGCATCATGAGAGGTGAGCAGAATGGTGATGCCGTCGTCTTGGTTGAGCTCGCGGAGCACTTCGCGGATCTTTTGCTTGGCAATCACGTCCAAGCCAATGGTCGGTTCGTCCAAAAAGATGAGCTGCGGTCCATGCAGCAGGCTGGCCGCAATCTCACAACGCATGCGTTGACCAAGACTTAGTTTGCGGATAGGGATGTGTAGAAACTCCTGCAGCTCAAAGGCGTCGACAAGTTTTTTAAGACGCTGCTGATACTGGGCACGATCCAGTTCATAAATCCGCGCCAGCACCTCAAACGTATCGCCCGGTGGCAAGTGGTACCACAGTTGTGACCGCTGACCAAACACGGTGCCAATCTGGTACGCCAGCTGCTGACGATGTGTCTCGGGGTCTTTGCCGCCAACCTTCACCGTGCCACCACTGCGGCTCAGAATGCCGGTCAGCATTTTGATCGTTGTGGATTTGCCCGCACCGTTTGGGCCGATAAAACCAACGAATTCACCTGGCTGAATAGTAAAATCAATTCCATTTACGGCATGCACTTCGCTATATTTGGGACGCAACAAACCACGTAAACCAGAGCTCTTCTGGCGCACTTGATATATTTTGCGTAAATGGTGGGCGCTTATTGCCGGCTGTGACATGCTGAGTATTTTACTGCGTTTTCTCTGTGGTGACTATGGATTTCCGCAGTTTTACCACCGATGCTTTTTTGCCAGACACCAAAATATCATACTGCTTCACCACTTCAAGTGAGGCTTGCGTGCTTGTGGCAGTCAGAATGTCCTTGGCATTTGTCAGCACCACAGCCACACCGCCCGGCTTCAGGACGCGCGCAAACTCTTGGCACATTTGAGCATAAAATCCCTCAATGTCCCCTGGTATTCGCGCATAGTCGCCCCAAGGCGGATCGGTCACAATGCGGCTGATGCTGTCAGGCAAAATCTCGTTCATATGCAGTGCATCGCCGGAAAGCACGCGTAGGCTGGGCTTCTCTTTAGCCAAAATCTGCAGTTTGCCAAGCAGCCGCGGCTCTTGCTCAATGGCAATCACTTGGTTTGGCGAAAAGCCGGCCACGAGCTCGCGGGGGATAGCACCGTGTCCGGTAAATGGGTCGAGCACCACATCACTACCGGTTACTCCTGCCGCCAAGCACAGCAGATGTGCCAGTTCGGGCCGCAGTTCGCCAGGCGCCAATGGACGACGTTTGAATCTGGCACGAGGCCAACGTAGTCCCACAAACCCGTAACCGCTGGCCCGGCGAAGCAGCCATAGTTCACAATCGGCCCGATGCGAGGCAGCTTGCAGGCCGGCACTTACCAATAATTTTTCAATCGTGCGTCGCTGCGATCCAGACAACGTAACCGGTTGGCCAGCGTCCATTGTCCTCAGTTGCACGGTATGCACTCCCACTGGCGCACATTCCAACAGACGACGCATCGACGCCATAGTGATGCGTGTCGAAAGCGCTTCTACCGAGGTAATCTGCGTTGCATCTTCCAGCACCACAAACGCATTGTGCCAAAACCGCACATCACCCAGCCAACCTGCCGGCAGCGTTGTGTCGCCAACCACCAAGCCATCTTCTTGATAGGTAAGTCGCAATTTTTGCAATGGCTGGCGCTTAAGTTGCCGAACAACAAGCTCTCCCATCCCTGGCGTAAAAGTAGCAGCGAATTTCATACCTTTATTATCCCACATTCCACGACACAATTATAAGAGTGGTGTATAATAGGTGTATGGAGCACGCAGCACACAATGTTGACATACTTGACGAAACCGGAAGTATTGTTGGACACAAACTGCGACGCGAGATCGATAAACTGCATGATATTTTTCATGTCATTATGGTCTTTCTTATCACACCCGAAGGGGAGATTGTCCTTACGCCAATTCTGGACCGGACAGATTTGCCGAATCTCTATCCTGGTCAGCTGAGTATTCCGGTAGGAACGATCCGCCGCACCGACGAAACAGCCGAAGCTGCTGCCCGCCGCAGCGTAGCCCGCGAACTTTTTATTGACGATGCGGATGTCAAATTCGTGGGTGAAGGTCCCATAGATTACGGAGACAAAATCAAACGCTACGTCAGCGTTTTTTACGTCGTGGGTGATCCACCAAAGGTTTTCAGCAAGACCGACATTGGAGAAATGTTCACCATCACTCCGCGCGAACTTACCAAGCGTCTCAAAGCTAGTCCAAAAGATTTCGCCCCATCGCTCCGTATCACGTGGGAACGATATCTTGATAAACTGCCTGTCTAATATTCGCAAATTGTGCGTAAATATGGTAAAATATTGCCTTACGTAACAGTAGGTGAATAAATGTCCGAAACAACCTCAGCTCATACTTACGAGTATGATCCGTCTTCGTCTAGCGATGTGTACGAATTATTGGTCGTACCTCGGTTAGAGCAGGCAAATACACTCTTAAAGGCCGGCGACGCAGTTGCTGCCCACGAATGCATTGCAACTATCTACGGCGACATGAGAGACGCGTTCCGCGCGCCGGAGCTGCCGGAAGATGCGCAGGCAAGGCTCGGCAACGCCCTTTCACGCACTCGCGCTTCACTCATAGCTGCAGGCGCCTTGGCAGAATTTACAGACTACAAACCACCGCACCTTGAGGCATATTTTGCGCAGCGTGGTGAAGCACTTGCTGGCAATCCTCAGGCCCTACAGGCAGCCTTTGTGGCAGGAGATTTTGCGAGTATCTCGACCATCCCTAATCCCTCAGATGATGAGAAGCGCGCAGCTGACACTCTTTTCCTCACCCAAGCGCGACCGCTGGCGGAAGCGGTGCTTACCAGCCAAACTCCTCCAAACGAACAGCAACTCCAATTACTCGAGCGTTGGAACGTGCTTCCCTCGGAAGTACTTGCGGTAGCAACTGCTGGCTTGCGCCGCGTGCAGGAACGTCGGGCTTATGAGAATCTGCCCAGTGATACGCTGCGTGGGATTTCTAAAGATGTTCTCGCTCAATCAGATCCCAACGTAGCCATTCAATTGCTTTGTCAACATCGCGAAGAACTCCGTACTCAGTATGAGCTGCGCCAACGCGAAGGAGAGGCCGACCCCCTGTTGCTGATCGACTTTGCCAATCTTGAGCCTCTTTATATTGAGCTTGTTCGGCAAGGCGGCAGTCCAGAAATTATCCGAACGCATCCGCGAATTGTGGAGCTGCGCGCCAGTATGGAAACGGAGGCGGTTAGACCAGCAAAGAGCACGATTAGCGCTCTCTTATCGAGCCGCGAAGATGCTGAAGCAGCTGAAGCAGCTTTTGCAGAAGTCATCCGCGATCTCGTGGATGGTGAAAGCTTTATCGCAGTCACCATAATAGCGAGAGAGTTAGAGAAAGCCGAAACGCAGTTCCGAACGTCTCGAGGCGAAAAATATCTCCCTATCATTACCAGGGCTCGAGGGTTTGTGCGACAGGAAATAGACGCCTATTACAATCGGCTCTCAGCTCCAGCTAGGCTCCGTACGCGATAACTTAAAAAGCATATCCAAAAGATATGCTTTTTATTATGGCGGAGAGGGAGGGATTCGAACCCTCGCACCAGATTGCTCCAGTCTAACGATTTAGCAAACCGTCCCCTTCAGCCGCTTGGGTACCTCTCCAGAACAAGGGGTATTGTACTATAAATGAGACTCTTTGGCGAGAGGGGAGTTACGCTAGACATTTTTTCCTGTGAGATGCTACACTCTCACAATGCTCGAGTACGGAGACACTTCTCAGATTGATAGGCAACCAAAACCATGGAACCCATGCGCAGAGGCTGACGATGCTGCCGCAACACAGCCATCTATTGAGCAGGAGCAAGCATCTGCTGCCATGGAATACGATGAGTTTGCGCTTCCTGTCGGAGAAGTGATCGAAGAGCCGCAAGCCGCCAATGCAGAAGAAACATCGCTCGGTACCAACGATCAAGGCCAGGCCTCCCCAAACACTCCCGAATCTCCCCAAGATCAATCTCCTCCACTTACTACAGGTGGCGGAGGAAATAGATTACCCCCTGGTGACACGACTCTCCCACCAGCTGACGATTATGGAGAGGGCGGGGAAGAAGGCGAAAGCACAGCCGAACACGTCCATCCTTCAGACGTGCATGAAACACTTAATCAAGCCTTGCTCGGAACTGGAGAAGCTCTCGGAGACGGATTCTATTGGTTTGGTACCATCGATAGAGAAGAGGTGCGAGTGAGTAGCTACCAAACCACCTTAGGCGCTTCTCATACCAACAATGCTTCGTGTATCGAAGAGCACGAAGCGCTTCTCTCAGAAAACAAAGCAATTATTTCAGTCGAATTCACTTGTGAGCCAGATGAAACTGACGCGCATGATAATCCTGTCAGGCTTTACAGCTACGTGAGCGCTGTGCCTCGCGAGTTGTCTCTTGATCATCACTTCATACAACTCGCCGCATTGTTCGAGGTAACACCCGATCATCTTTTAGATGCCATGGAACAGACCTATGCTACCACTGGGCAACCCCTTACAATCGATGATCTTCCAGGGCTTTTTAATAAAGAGGGGGTTTCATTATCAGATCCTACAGTTTTTGTCGGAACGCATCTTGAGGGTACGAGCTACACGGAACTACTCACTGAACAGCCTGACCACGATACACATCACCGGCGTCTCCACAAATTACAGGAGCAGCTCACTGCCGCTGAGCGGGAACCAGATTTTTAGAGAGGCTTTGCAGCGAGCAGCCGAAAATGCAATCTCACTAGGAGTGACCGACGCAACGAGCGAAGGTAAACTTCTCTCGCATACCTTAAATGAGGATTCGGAGCTACATAATGTGATGCAGGCACTTCCTGATGAAGCGCTTATGGGTTTTGTTGAAGGCGATGAAAACGCTCCCAATGTCATTCATGCAAAAGATCCAGAAGAATTTAGAGTGCTTATACGTCAAGCGACCGAACTCCTCCCATTTAACACTCCCGAGGATAGAGAAGCGGCGGCGGAAAAAACTTTTATGCACGAGATGGCGCATGCACAAGTCGCCTTAGATGCTCCTACGCCCTCTGGTCATCCACCACTTAAAGTTGTGTATAAGGTGGGCGTGTTTCGGGGGAAAATTAAGGGAGAGGAGCAAATCCTTGTATCGCCTACAGTACAGCCTGTAGGTATAATGCGTAAAATTGATTTTGCAAGAATGGGAGTGGCTCCACAGGAACCTTCCACTTATGACTTGGCGAATCTTCGCTCGCTCGGCTATGAGTCATCTGAAGAACTCGTCTCCAAACTTGCTGAGCTCAAAGAAAAATACATAGAACCCAGCGAAGCACACACCATGCTCAGTGGATGTTTACTGGCTCATGAGCAAGAGAATTTTTACTTTTCGGGTACTATCGGCAATGAGGAAGTGAGCGTCAGGAGTTTTTCGAATGCAGTCACCTCCGACGCCAACGAGGCGATAACGCAACATAGTGCTTCGTTAGAAGAAGGTCGAGCGGTTGTTTCGGCTGTCTTCAGGTGCGCCCCTGGTGAAATCGATGCACTAGGTAATTCAATACGTGCCTATCGTTATTTGAGTGCGCCGCCGAGCGAATTGGACGCAGAATATCATGCTGGGCAGCTCGCTGCCTTCTTTAGAACTACAACTGACGAGTACTACATTGCGCTAGATGCGGTCCGCGATGCAACTGGCCGGCCTCCTACAGTTGAAGAGCTACGCACGAGGTTACATAAGGAAGATTTACCCCTTACCACGCCAGTAACTTTTGCCAACACCTTACTCGCTGATCACACCGACTATCAAGAGGTACTTTTTGAGGATGGCACTCAATCACATCACCACCAGCGCTTGAAGGCGCTTCAAAACGTTCTCACCTCCAGAACAGGAGAATGATACTCCAACTCGTGTCATTTGACTAGGAAAATGCTCTTCACAGCCCTAAACACCTTATTGCACTACAATACCCCTGAACAGAGGAGGACTTTATGATCAATGACTTCGCTCCTTTTACAGGAGATACTACCGCAGAAAGGGCTGCCGAAAATACTGCCCCTGAGAATACGGATCGGTTTTTATCTGACGATGGCGGCGAGGTAGGACTCGCTGAAGTCTTGGAGAAAACCGTTTCTGTATATGAAGTGGTCGACGATGAGCGTAATACATTAGACGCGCTGCCGAAAAAAGCGCTCCGCGCAACAGTGTCCACCCCATACGATTCTGGAGGATCAGGCGAGCCAAGTGAGGAGCCACGCGAGGAAGAGCCTCCTGCCGAGGCACCCACTCCGCTAGCAGGAGGAGGAAGTGGCAAAGAACCGCCTGCACCTTTTTTCCCAGGTGGCAGCGACGAATACGACGAATACGATACCTCCGATTATAGCGAGGGTGAACCAGAACCGTGGGGTTACGCTGAAGCCTCCCAAGACACCGACGAAGTCCATATGGATGATCTGCCTACATTCCGCGAGCTCAATGGAGGACCTCATATCGTCGCAAGAACAGCTGTCAATGCCAAGCTTTGCAAGATGGCGAAGGTCGAACTCGGACTGACTAGCGTGGAAAGGGCGACTGTGCCCGACGACAAAGTTGATTGGGACACCGAGTTTCCAGATTATAATCCGACTTTCATTGACCTGCCTCGTGGAAATACCAGTTTTCGTAAGGAAGGCGACAGGCCCGATCCAGCTGATCCGGCAGAGCTAGAGGACTTTGATAGTTTAGAGGTCTATGAGGTGCAACGCGACCAACACCAGCGACCGCTCAACCCCCAAGGCAGGACGGGGCTGCAAGGTCGAGGTATGCTCGACAAATGGGGACCAACCCAAGCGGCAGACCCTATCGTGACACGCAACAACCCAGAGACTGGCGAGCTGGAAACATTACTCATCAAAAGAGAGACACCCAGGAGTGGGCGTTACCGGGCGGTAAGGTGGATGATGGGGAAGAGCCGTGGGAGGCTGCAGGTCGCGAGCTGAGGGAAGAAGCAGGCGTTGGTGGTGTGGAACTCGACTTCTCTGAGGCGGTTGTTGTATATGACGGATACGTTGATGATTCACGTAATACAGACAATGCCTGGATGGAAACAACCGCACTCTACATTCATCTTGACGAAGAAGAGGCGCGGATTATAACCATCCAAGCTGGAAGCGATGCTATTGCTGTAGAATGGAGACCGGTCACAGACGACCTCGACAGGAATAATATTCTCTTTGCAAGCCAAGCTCAATACCAAGAGCTTGCAATTCAACAACTCAATTGGCGCACGGATAACCAGGAATCCTCGGAAGATTGATGCCAAACTAAAATATCCCTCACACGAGGGATATTTTAGTTGGTACACCCGGCAGGATTCGAACCTACGACCTTTGGCTCCGCAAGCCAACGCTCTATCCAGCTGAGCTACGGGTGCATGTATTGCAGCCGTCGACAAGTCGTGGCTGCAAAATCTAATCAGTAAAATGTGCTTTCTGCTGCGTTAGCAGAACAGCCCAAAATATATCACATTTTAAGGTGTTGCGCCAGCCCTATGAGAGATAATTTTAGAAACGAATCTTGGTTGCCAGTCGATCCACCAGGTCAGGCTGGTGCTTTTCCATGGGCAGGAACTGTCCTAAGATATCGACAATCTCCTCACCCTTGGCTTGCTCAAAGTAGATAGTCACAGCCGGTTTAAAGCGGGCGCTCGGCATCAGGATCACACTCCACAATGTCGCCTCTTGGAGTACGCCAAAGGATTGGAACTCCTCGTAATCGTAGAATTTATCGCCAATATGCACACCTGATTCGTCCAGCGCATACTTGAGCACTCGAGGGGGACGCCCTGCGACTACCGCAATAGCTACTAACATCACCACAAATCCGGCCGTTGCAAACCAATCTTTAAGTACAAAGATACCAATCGCCAAAATAACTACGGCAAAAACGCCTAGTGCAACGAACCATCCGGTGCCTTTGGCATGTTGAATAAATTCGGCCGCTTCCCAAGACACCAGAGGCTCTTCTTGGTCATGAGAAGCTGGCGCTGGCCCTTCCGGGTCAGATGGGGGAGTGTTACTCTCTGGAGAAGCGTTTGGAATAGGCGGAAGGGCAGAAAAGCCGATCTGAGGTGAAGGCTCACCACCCGCCATAGTGTCTTTATCGTCTTCTGGCTGTTGCCAATATCGCTGCTCACCCATACCCGTTTTCATGTAGATAGTATAGCATCAAACTTGGGAAGGGGGAGGGAAATAAACCAAAAAAGCAGACCTTGGGAGCCTGCTTTTTTGGTTGGCGGAGAGGGAGGGATTCGAACCCTCGGTGAGTTGCCCCACGCCGGTTTTCAAGACCGGTACCTTCAGCCACTCGGTCACCTCTCCAAATACCTGTGTTATTTTACCACATTTACTTCTTAAATGGACGTTTTGCAGCGACCACGGCCATCACATTGTGGTACCCAGCCGCAGATAGCAGACGAGCAGCGGCTGTGAGGCTTGCTCCAGTGGTAATCACATCGTCAATCAACAATAATGGCTGGTCCAACGCCACCGGCTGCCTGGCCAGCCGATACGCCTCAGCCGCTTGCTGGTGGCGCAAGGCTTTAGAAGCACCGAGTTGTCGTTGATTATGGTTGCGAAGCAATAGCGAGCGCGTGGTGAGCTCACGATGGCTCGCAAGCGCTCGAGCCATCAATACCGCTTGGTCGTACCCACGTTGACGCACACGGCGCGGCGCAGTAGGTAAGGGCACAATGACGGTTGCGGCAGGAAGCTGCGGCAACCGTGCATCCATCGCCATTGCCAAAATTTCGGCTGCGGCCCGGGCTCTGCCAAATTTGAATACATGAATTAATCGTTCCAGCGCGCCTT
Source organism: Saccharimonadales bacterium (SeqCode) (assembly GCA_035480055.1). Lineage (GTDB taxonomy): Bacteria > Patescibacteriota > Saccharimonadia > Saccharimonadales > DASZAF01 > DATIIB01. Next base: position 185,404 of record DATIIB010000001.1, on the reverse strand, counting down.
CATAGTCGCCGAGCACCCAAATATGCTGGAGCGGCGAACTTTGACGACATTGTGTGCACACTTTGCTTTCCCGCGTAGGTTGGCCACATAGCGCACAGCACGAGAGAGTTTCGCTCAAAATTTCCTGAACACAATTAGTACAAAGTAGTTGGCCTTCTTGCTCACATTCGATACAATAGTGTGGCGCTACCATTGCAATAAGTTGTTCGAAGATTTGCATATTCTTGACCTCCAAGGATAGTTTATTGCAAAACATTGACGTTTGTAGATATAATGGACATATTCCAGAATAAGTGGAGGAAGTAATGACACGAGGACAGAAACAAAAGGACGAATTGCTCCTAGATGATGAGTTGGCCGCCGCATTCTTGAACGATGACACTCCCTCGGACGACAATGCTTCTACTCCCAGCGATAACGGTACACCCGTGCAAGCCGATTGGGAAGAAGATGCGACTGAGGAAGAGCTCCCCGGTCAATTAGCTGTCGATGTATACGAGACCAAAGATAAACTGGTTATCAAAGCTCGTACCGCAGGAGTCGACAAAAAAGATTTGGATGTCAGCATCTCGGACGGCGTGCTTACGATCAACGGAACACTTTCCGCTGGCGACGAAGCCGACGCAGAGAACTATCACATCCAAGAATGCTACTGGGGAGAATTCTCTCGTACCATCACTTTACCAGTACAGGTGAAGGAAGAGGGGATTGAAGCCATGCTCAAGGATGGCGTGCTTACCATCAGCTTCGAGAAGATCAAGCAAGAGACTGCAAAGAAGATCGAGATCCTTTAGTTTTCTCAATGCGATCTACGAAAGAGATATCCGAAAGGGTGTCTCTTTTTTCGTGGCCCATATCTTGGGATACATAAAAACCGCCCCAGTGAGGAGCGGCTTTTGTACGCGGTAAGGCCTTAGCCGTTGGCTTTGGTTGCAGAACCAATCACGAATCGGACGATCAACTGCGCAAAGAGGACAATTACCAAACCGACGATGGCGTAGAGAATGGTATTCTTGGCCGATTGCACCTGACCAGAGTCGCCACTTGAGATGATGTAGCGGAAGCCACCGATGATAATCATTACCACCGAGACCACACCAATCACCCAAGAGAGGATGTTTAAGATGTTCCTGACGAGCCCCTGAAGGCCATCGCCATTCGCGTCCTTACAGTCGGCAGCTCCTGTAGCGGTCACACCACTACAGACACCTGTTTCCAAGTTACTCTGCGCTGAGGCCGAGAGGGCAGGAACAAGCGACACACCGAACACTAGAGCCAAGGTGGCTATCATGCCGGCAGCAATCTTTGTTATTGAACGGATCATATAAGCTCCTTATTTATACGTTTTTGCTTACTAATTACTATACAGTATATAGCATTTTTTGTGCACAGAGACAACCTATCTTATGCTTAGGTGAGTTTACCGATTACAAACTTCACAATCACTTGGGCAAAAATTGCCACCACCAAACCGACAATCGCATAGATCAGCGTATTCTTGGCCGATTGCACCGAGCCACTGTCGCCATTTGAGGTAACGTACTTAAAACCGCTGATCACAATCATGATCACTGAGGCGATTCCCACAAAGTAGGCGAGGATACTCGTGACGTTGGAGATGAGTTTTGGAATGCTTAACCCACCACTGCTTCCGGTATCGTTCACACCATTTGTGGCGTCGCCTTTTGAGTCAGCAAATGCCGGCTGGGCGAGAGCTGGTGCCAAACTCATGACGCCAAAGAGGGCAACGATGGCAACGACCAGGCTGGTTAACTTAAGAGAAAAGGCTTTCATGGGTAACTCCTTACAATTTTTTTAATACGTAACTTACGATAACTTGTCCGAAGATTGCAATCGTCACACCAACCAAGGCATAAATCAGCGTGTTCTTAGCTGACTGTATACCGCCGGGATCACCTTGTGAAGTCACGTATTTGAATCCCGCAACCGTCACCATAATCACCGATATCGCACCGGCAAAGTAGACCAGCGTCTGAGCAACTTTGGTGAGAATGCCGCCACTCCCTAAGATACTTCCTTTGTTGGCACTCTTCGCATCGCAAAGCGAGGATTTTGAGGCGCTTGTTCCATTACAGGTGGTATCAACGATTTGCGCATGGACCACGCCCGCCGCCACTCCTGCGAGAAGAAAGGGGACGATGAATAATTGGGCAATTCTCTTTTTCATAACTACGTCTTTGATAATGCAAATTGTACTATACCTTGCGCAAATACCGCTACTGCTAACCCAATCAGCGCGTAGAGAATAGTGTCCTTTGCCTGTTTAATCGTTCCGGGGTCGCCGTCAGAGCGCGCATAGGTCACACCGCCCCATATTACAAAGATTACCGCTACTGCACCTGCCAGTTCAAAGACTGAGGTAAGGATGGTATGTAACGCGCCGGCATCCGCGGCCACGCTAGGGAGGCCAACGGTCGCATCAGGCGTTCCTTTAAACTGATTGGCGATAAAGCCGACCAGCTTGGCCGAGAGGACGGTCAGCACTAATCCGATGATCGCGTTGGTAATAGTCGATTTCGCGCTTGAAATGCGGCCGGGTTCGCCCTGGCTTAGCATGTATTGGAAGCCACCCCAAATCACGACCCCTACGGCCGTAAGTCCGGCTACATACAATAGGTCCTCAAAGAGCGCAGCCACAATCAGCCATATCTCGGCAGGTTTGGCGATGTACGGCCGACAGACCGATTTACCGGTTGAATCGGTAATGTTCTGGCCCTTAAGGTATTTGTACCAAGTGCTAAATCCAAAAAAACTGCCGCCTGCTTTACACGCTCCGCCAGTACCGCCGCCGCCAGGTGCGGTCGTAAACGGATTCATGAATGCCGCTGCTGGCTGGGCTGGCTGCACTACGGCGAAGACTCCGCCTAGGAGTGCGGCGACAATAAAGAGTTTGATGCAGAGTTTTCTCATACGCATCCTAGAAAAGACCGCCCGGCATGAGAGCATTAAGGAGAACTAGTCCAAACAGGTACAGAAACAAGGCGAGAATAACGTCGAACATTCCCTTCTTGGCTTCGGCGACTTGGCCAGCATTATCGCGCGCGCTAAGGTATTGAAGCCCTCTCCAGCCCATGGCAATAACGATTACAGCGCCCGCACCACCGGCTACAAACCGCGCGAAATCGGTGATAAGAGTCATCAGGTCTCCTTCGGTGGCATGCGCGGCAGCTACTACCTGCAGCGCAGCAAGGGAAGCGCTCAAGACAGCATAATTCCCAACGTACAGTGTGTGTTTACTCATAATGTTTACTCTTAATCTACTGATTTTACGTTATACTAAACAGAGCAATAGGGCAAGAGAGTAGCCGCGTAGAACCAAAGCAATAATAATGAAGATTTTCCTGCAACAACACGCACAAAAGGGACGCCTGCGGTCGCTCAAGTCTTTGGTACTTTTGGGATTTCTGTTTTCAATTCTGTGGAGTATGGTTCCGACGCCAGGTGCACACGCGGCAAGTAAGTATAATAACGCGAGTTATACACAGGTTGATGCCAACACCATTACGCTTAATGGGTTTGCGGCCGCTGAGACCGGCGATGTCTCGTTTACCAAAAAGGGAACAGATGGTGGGCTCGATTTTTACATCGGTACGCCTGGCACATGGAGCTTTCCTTCGGGAGCAGCCGGGCAGGTAAATTGTACGATGGACTTTTTGAAGGTAGATGCGACCACTGGCGACGCTCTTTACTATCAGTTTGAGTTAACAGTACCAGGCGGCAAAGGTATGGGAGTGGTTCCAAAGGGATTATCTCTTGGCGACAACCCCACCGAATGTGCCAAAAGCCTCTCAGTCAGCGCCAGCTATAACGGCCTCAAGGGAACAGTTAAAGACACCACCGGCGATCCACTCTCCCAGAAAACCTGCAAGGATTCATCTGGCTTTTTGGGCTGGGTATTTTGTCCATTACTGGATATCGCAAATTCGGCCATTAATGGGATCTACGGATTCGTGCTCGCCCGAATGGACTTTAGTCTGTTTGCGCCAGCTGCGAGCGGTGACGCCGGGATTAGCGGACTCGATCAAGCCTCGTACGACAAAGTGCATGGGTCGTGGGTGTTTGTGTCGAGGCTCGCCGATGTACTCTTGGCCGTGTTATTCATTGGCATGGTCATCGGGCAGTCGCTCTCCCAGTCCAACCTCTTTAGCGCCTATACCGTGAAGCGAATGCTGCCGCGAATCGTCATCGCCTTTGTCTTGATCAACATCTCTTGGTATTTAGTGACGTTTGCAATTGAGATTGGGAATATCGTTGGCGGGGGAGCCCACGACATTATTCTGGCGCCGTTTAGCGGCAGTCAGGCAGCCAAGTTTGTGGCGCCAAATAATATCACCTCAAACATAGTTGGTGCCGGGATTCTGGGGTCATTACTGCCGGCGGTGTGGCTGCTGTTTAAAATTCCGCAAATCGGTACGTACATTCTGTATCTGCTCTTTCCCATCTTTGTGACAGTGGCAACTGCACTGGTCGTTGGCATGGCCTTTATCATCTTGCGACAGGGGATTCTGATTCTGTGTGCGGTGTTTGCGCCGGTCGCCATTGTATTATGGATCCTTCCGGGCACAGAAAAGTATTTTCATCAGTGGCGAGAGCTATTAACCTCGATGATTCTGTTTTATCCCGTCTTTCAGGCAGTGGTCGCAATTGGGGCCCTGCTTGCCTTAACAATGGGCATTGTGAAATAAACTACACATAGTCAAGACTGGGCCATAATGCCCTTGGCACACAGCTGGCAACTCGACTATAATGGAGGACAAATGAGTATTGTTGCTGTGGGTAAGAAGATAAAAAGGGTGGCTCGTCTTCGCCCCGTATATTTTCTTGCAATGATTTTGGCTGTGGCAACAAGCTTGACCTCGGCACTCCCAAGCCATGCCGCAACTCCTTACGATAACGCCACCTATACCCACCCAGCAAACGACCTTACCTCTCTTACCGCAACCGGGACAGGCCTGGATGGAAGCACACTCTTTACGGGAGTGAGCAATGTAAACCTAAGCGGCTCTCCCTACTTTCTAGGGGACAAGACTCAACAGGTAAACGGATTTAGTTGTCCTTTAGACTTCGTGAAGGCCGACTTTACCACCAATGTTGTCCAATATTATCGCCTCCAGTACGTCGGTGGCTCTAAGGGGCCAACGATTGGCTCGCTCGGATTGCCAAATGGCATGCTCACTCCTTCGTGCTTGCAGGGGAATGTGGATCCTAAGTTTAACGGCATCGCCGGAAAAGCTGTCGACGCGGCGACTAATCCAACGAGTCCGGGTAACGATACCGCCTCAAACACTGACGAAGAAGTATGCGAAGATAACTCAGGCTTTTTGGGCTGGGTATTTTGCCCAGCGCTCAATGTCTTTAACGAGGCGATTAACGGAATTTACGGATTTGCGTTAGCCCGGTTAGACTTCAGCTTGTTTGCACCAGCAGCGAGTGGCGATGCGGGCATTGGCGGGCTTGACTCTGACACCTACAACAAGGTGCACGGGTCATGGGTGTTTGTTTCACGAATTGCCGATATCCTGCTTGTGCTGGCTTTCCTGGCTATGATTATTGGCCAATCTATTTCCGGCTCAAACCTGATGGACGCCTACACGGTTAAAAAACTTTTGCCGCGAATTGTGATCGCTTTCATTCTGATAAATCTCTCTTGGTATATCGTGACATTTGCAATTGAGATTGGGAACATCGTTGGCGGGGGAGTGCATGACATTGTGCTGTTTCCGTTTAAAGATTCGCAAGCGGCCAAGATTGTGGTGCCCGATAACGCCACGAGTGCGGTGCTAAAGGCGGGTATTCTGGGAAGTATTATCCCAGCGGTGTGGGTTTTGTTTAAGATTCCGCAGATTGGGTTATACATCGTGTACCTTTTGGCGCCAATATTTATCTCATTGCTCGTTGCGCTGCTGGTGGGGCTGGCCTTTATCATCTTGCGACAGGGGATTCTGATTCTGTGTGCGGTGTTTGCGCCAATTGCGATTGCACTTTGGGTGTTGCCGGGAACCACCAAATACTTTGATAAATGGCGCGAACTGCTGACTTCGATGATTCTATTTTATCCAATCTTTCAGGCTGTCATTGCCATTGGTGCGTTGCTGGCAATCGTTACTGGTACGGTCAGCGGCAAGGCTGGTACAATACATATCATGGAACATCTGCACACATTCTTTTCGGGAATTGGCGCTCACGGTGGACAGGCGCTAGGAAGCTTTGCGGCTATCCCGAGTATTCATCTTTTTGCCGATAACAACGGTGTGTCGCAACTGTTTAACTTCTTTATTGCGATCATCTGCTTCTTTGCACCGTACTTTATGATTATCCAGATTATCCGCTTTACTGGCCGAATTCCAAACGCGTTAGCCGGAGCAATGCATGGCAAACTGAGTGGTGGTGTTGGCGACAAAATCTCGAACGCCATGGGCGAACGCCGCAAGATGACCGCACCTTCTTTGCAACACCAGCTCAAGAAGAATGAGGCTAATAGACGCCGCATCGGGAACTCTCTGAGTATGATGCAAGAAGGTACAGGCGTTGGTGCTCGCTATAACCGGACAAAGCGTAAGATCAACCGACTTGGCACCCGCGCTGGTGGTGCTGCTAGTGCAGCTAAAGGCGCAGGAGTGGCCGCGGGACGACTCGCTCGAGGTAGAGTTAGAGGTGATCAAGGAGCGGGCGCAGCTCTTGGACAAGCAAGCGACTCTTGGAGCACAGCTGTCGGGAGCGCTGACAAAGCCGGTGCAATGGCTGCAGCCCGAAGTTACCAGGTTGAGGATGAGACTAAGCGCTTAGGTAAGTACAATGCACAGCATCTACAAGCACTCGCTTCGGCAGGTATGAATGTACAAGATGCCGAGCAGAAGCTCGCCGCGGCAGGAATTTCCTACAGTCCTGGCGAGGTTCAAGCAACAGCGAGCGCGTTGCAATCACAGGGCTTTAATCCCACTAACGCGAGTTCGCTTGAAGCGATTGGTAATCTTGCAGCAGGCCACGGCATGCTCATGCAAGATTTCGCAGGTGGCATCAATGCGGATGGTTCTATGGAAAAAGGTTACTACCGCAAAACGCTCGAGCAAACTGGAGATCCTGTCGCATCGGCTCAGGCAGGCGGTACAGCCATGGCTTGGGGGCTTCAAGCGCGTGGCAATGGACAGTACAGTCACAGCGGTGGTGAGATTGCGAAGCTGGACGACCTGGCTAAAGTTAGCAACAGTGACATGAAGCCGACACTGGCACGTATTGCTGACCAGCTTAAGGAACGACAGGTGAAAGATGCAAATGGTAACGTAGTAGGCACGGCTCCACGTCAATTGGTAGATCAACAAATCACCTATTCCGATGCTCAAGGCACGCAGCACACCGAGACAGTTAAAGGCTTCGAGGATGCAGGCACGCAGCGTTTGCTTGACCTCGTAGTCGAAGCGAAGGCCAAGGGACACTTGGCGGGCGGTCGTGCCGATGCATTAGATGGCTTCCTAAAATTGGACAATCTTACAGCCCAGCTTGGAGGTGATCAGGTTAAGGCTCAGGCGATTATCAATACTGTCAACAAGCGCGCCGAAGCTGCTCATCAGAACGTTGCAACCGGTCACGTCCCACGGGCCGCCTAGGAGTACGCATGGCAACCTACAAAGTTCCTCAAGATGTCGAAGCCGAAGACAAGCTCCTTGGGCCATTCTCGCTCAAGCAGCTCATCTTTGTCTTACTCTTCTTTGGTGCTGCTTACATGGCCTTTGTGCTCTCACGCATCGCCATTCCACTCGCCACGATCATGTTGCCATTCTTGGTGATCTTTGGAGTACTAGGATTTGTGCACCGTAAAGATCAACCGGTTGAAGTCTACTTGGCGGCACTGATCCGTTTTTATATCAAGCCGCACCGCCGCATTTGGGACCAAGATGGCTTTGACCAACGCATAGTGATTACCGCGCCCAAAAAGCTCGAGATAAAGCGCGTTCGCGATATTACTCAGCCTGAAGTTAAAAGTCGTCTGAGCAATCTGGCCAACCTGATGGACAGTCGAGGCTGGGCTGCCAAAGGCTTGGTAACCACTCCGAGTGACCGCTTGGTAAAGGTTGCGTCACCGCGCAGCGAGTTAGAAAACGCCATCAATACCGACATTATGGACGAGCAGGCCAAGGTTTCGCAGAAATTTGAGGTATTGATTGAGCAACAAGCGAGCGATGCCCGTCTGGAAGCAATCGAAAGAATGCACCGCATGCAAGCTACGGCCAGTGAACAATTGCGGCACGCCCCAGGCGTTGGAGTAGGGACGTCAGGCATGCACTTTAACCCATATCCAAGCGACATGCGACAAAAGGTAATTAGTCCATTAGGCGACAATGATGACCAAACTACAACGTCTGCCCCTGCAGATACGGCTGTACCCAACCAAGTCTCACCTGATATAATACGGTTAGCGAACAACAACGACTTGACGGTGAGTGCTATTGCGCGGGAAGCCCACACCCTTCCTTCGGAAGAGGTAGTGATATCACTCCACTAGGCATCGTTGGATAAGAGGGGTGGGAGCGACTACTTTACATGTATCCCGATACTAACCAACAACAAGGGTATCAACCACAGCAGAACTTGCAGCCAGGACAAGTTCCTGCTCCTGTACCGTATACTCGGACCATGCAGGAACAGCAACAAACTCCTCAAGGCCTACCAAACCCAATGGCTGGATTACCACCTCAGCCTCCGCAACAGCCGCCTCAAGCTGCTGCAGCGCCGCAACAACCTGCATACCAAAATCAACAATTACCGCCCGCTCCACAGCCGCTGCCAAATGCTCCCAGCGCCATGCCAGCAACCGCGCAAGGTCCAGGTCCACGTCCAAATGGTCCACCGGTAAAAACTAACCCCAACAGTACTCAAAATACATTAGAGATTGCTGAGGTTCGTGACGGTATTGTGATTATGAATGACGGCAGCTTCCGGGCGGTGGTCATGGCTCGCTCGATCAACTTTGACCTCATGAGCGCAGCCGAGCGCGAGGCAGTGGAGTTTAGCTATCAGAACTTTCTTAACTCGCTGTACTTCGACATCCAGATCGTGATTCGTTCACGCAAGGTCGACATGCGGCCATATCTCGAGAAACTCAACAAGATTCGCTCCGAGCAAGACAACATGCTCCTGGCTATGCTGATGGAGGACTACATTTACTACATCGAGCAGCTCGTGGAGCAAACCAACATTATGAACAAGCAGTTTTACATTGTGATTCCGTTTTTCCCGGTTGCAAATACCAAACAAGTACTTGGCGATACCAAAACCTTGTTTGGTGGCCTGGGCGGCAAAAAACAGCGGCTGGTGATTGACGAGAACACGCTGGTTAAAGCCAAGACCGAACTTCAAAACCGCGTCCAAAGCGTGATGAACGGCTTGCTGCAGCTTGGTGTACAAGCCGCACCGCTGGACACCAAAGAGCTGATCGAACTCTATTACGATGTCTATAACCCTGACACCGCCACTCGTCAGCCACTTGGATCGTTTGAAGACATGGCCAGCATCGTGGTCAGTAAGGGTGATGGACAAGCGCCGCAACCCAACCTGGCTGGAGGAGCATCATAATGGGACTTTTTAGTAAAAAATCAAATCCAATGGAAATCGCCCAACGCCAACGCATGCGCGAGCAAGCCGAGGTCAGTCAAGCGTTCCTGAAGGGGATTAGTGAACTTCGGGACTTTATCGCCCCAAGTTCACTCGAGTACGAATCTGGCTACTTCCGCCTTGGCACCTATTACGCCCGGACATTCTACGTCTATGGCTACCCCCGCCAGATCTTTACCGGCTGGTTAAGCTCGGTCATCAACATGGACGAAGAAATCGACATCTCGATGTTTATCTACCCAGTCGAAAGCCGCGTGGTGCTCGATAACCTCCGCAAGAAGGTGAGTCAGTTGGAAGCCGACCTGCAGATCAATGCCGAAAAAGGTAAGGTTCGAGATCCAGGAACCCAGGCCGCCATTATGGACGCCGAGGAATTGCGCGACAAACTGCAGGTGGGTGAGGAGCGCTTCTTCCGTTTTGGCTTGTATTTCACGCTGTATGCCACCGCACTCGAAGAACTCGACTTTATCCAACACAAGGTTGAAACCGTGCTCGGCCAGCAACTGGTCTATTCCAAACCAGCGACCGTTCAAATGGAGCAGGGCTTTAACTCAACCATTCCGCAGGCCTTTGACCAGTTGCAAATTCGCCGCAACATGAACACTGGCGCCATGAGCACCAGCTTCCCATTCACCTCGGCCGACCTGACGCAAGATAATGGCATTTTGTACGGCATCAACATGCACAACAACGGGTTAGTGATTTTTGATCGCTTTACACTTGAGAACGCCAATATGGTGGTCTTTGCCAAATCTGGTGCGGGTAAGTCGTTTACCGTCAAACTGGAAGCGTTACGCAGTATGATGATGGGCACCGAGGTAATCATCATCGACCCAGAAAACGAATATCAGCGCCTCTGCGAAGCGGTTGGTGGTACGTACATTCGGCTCTCACTCAATTCGCCCACGCGTATCAACCCGTTTGACCTGCCGCAGGTTCTGGATAGTGAAGAGGCAGACAACGCCCTTCGCTCCAACTTAATTACGCTCCATGGACTGTTACGCCTGATGATGGGTGGGGCAAGTGCGGTAGCTGCCGGATACGCAGCCGGGCCAGTGCTGAATCCAGTGGAAGAAGCCGATCTGGACCAGGCGTTAATCGACACGTATGCCAAAGCTGGCATTACCAACGATCCGTTAACCCACACCACCACGCCGCCAACGATTGCCGATCTGTACGACACCTTGCTGCACATGGCAGGTACTGGACCACAGCTGGCACAGCGATTGCGCAAGTACACCACGGGAACATTTGCTGGCATCTTTAGTCAGCAGTCCAACGTAGAGATTAGTAACAAAATGGTGGTCTTTAACATTCGTGACCTCGAGGACGAGCTGCGCCCAGTCGCCATGTACATCATCTTAAATTACATCTGGAACAAGACCAAATCAGACCAAACCAAGCGCATGCTGATCGTTGACGAGGCATGGCAGCTGATGAAATACGAAGATTCGGCTAACTTTATGTTTAGCCTGGCAAAACGCGCCCGTAAGTACTACTTGGGTCTGACCACGATCAGCCAAGACGTGGAAGACTTTATGAGTTCGCGCATGGGCCGCGCAATTGTCGCCAACGCTTCAATGCAGGTGCTGCTGAAGCAATCAACTTCGGCCGTGGACATCCTTGCGCAAGTGTTCCGCCTTACTGGCGAAGAGCAAAAACGCCTCACTCAGTTCCCAGTTGGCCAGGGATTACTGTTTGCGGGACAAAACCACGTGCATGTGCAGGTGATTGCCAGTCCCACCGAAACATCACTCATCACCACCAACCCTGCGCAAATTAAACAGATCGAACAACTCGCTCAAGCCACTCAAGGCGGAGCGGTCGGACCTGAACCCACGCCAGACCTTACGAGTACTCTAGGCGGAGAGGTGGGTCCACCCCAGCCTCCATTAGGAGCATAGGTAATGGCCCAACAGATCTATCAACAGCGTAATCGCTCTGGCAGAAGTAACCTTCCAGAAGAAGACCAGCCGCTCGATCCGTCATCCAGCGAACCGAATCAGGTCAGCGCGAATGCTCAAGACACGATCGATAACATCGATGACGTACTCAAGGACGCTAAAAATTCCGCGCAAGCTGGCGGAGACACCGCCCATGACGACTTCACCGATGCAGACTACAAAGACGTTGAACCTCAGGACGAAGGTGGTGCCAGAAGCCTTTACAAATCCGAAAAGCTCCCGCCGCCGATCCCTCCCGGTGACGAAGAGAGCGTGGACCATGCCGATGGCGGTGGCAATAGCTTGTACAAACCAACGCCAAAGGGCAAGGGCAATAAGTTTGGTGGCAAGAATAAATTAAAAGGCTTTTTGGGCGACCGCCGCAAAACCGCGGGCGGTTTGATCGCCGCGGTCACACTGATTATTGGGAGCATCTTGGGGATTCAACAATTTCCATCGTTCCAAGCCAAATTCACTTCAAAGCCGATGCGCCATCTTGCCCAAAAGCTCAATAAAGCTATCATGGATCGACGCATGCGACGCTATATCGACTCCTATCTTGCGCATTCATTGGCCGAAGATATCGTTGCTTGCGGCAGTTTAAAAAATATTGACTGTATCAAAAAGCGCTCGCTTGGCAAAAAATTTCCTGACAGTAAAGTCGGCAAGATGATGGAAGCCTGGAACAAAGACGGCAAGTTTGCCGAAATGCTTCTCAAAACCGGCGTTAACGTTGAGGAGAAAGGGGGAAAACTGATCTTCACCACCAGCAAGGGGGTGTTCGAAGTGGCCGACCTCTCAAAGGGGCTCCCGAAAGATCTCTCCAAAGATCTGCTTGAACGGTTTAAGCGGGTTGGGTTTATTGACTTTGGCCAAGATAGACGTTTTGCCAACTTTATGAGAAAAACATTCGGCGTATCGTTATGTGTGTTCTTTTGTAAGATAGCCGAGTTTGGACCGGTCAAAAAACTCTCGCCGGTGGCGAAGGCGTTAGCACTGAAGGACGCGATGAAAGCAATTATCAAAACCAGGCTGATCGAGCCGGCATTTGGCGACCTGGGCTCCCGTTTCTTAATGGACTGCATGATGCAACGGATCAACTGCGCCAAGCAAGGCGACGTCCTCCACGAAGCTGAGGAGGGGCGGTCCTTATGGAAGAAAGCATTAGAGAGAGTCTCGGGAGAATCGGTGGATAAATTGGTGGCAGCCGGCGCCAAGATTTTGGCGCAACACCTTAGCGAAGGTCTATTTAAAACAGCACTGGAAAAACTTTCCACTCAACTGGCAACTTCTGATCTTCCGATTATTGGTCAGGCGATCCTGGCTGCCAGGCTCTCGATGCTGTTTCATGAGCTGCTAAAGATTACGCTTGACCCCAATAATAAATCGCTGAAAATTATGCACAAAGAGCTCGTGGTCGCACAGGCCATTCCGGCAATGGGCATCCTTAACTCCTCCGACAGCGAAGCGACGGCAGTGGGTAAAAACTATGACACGTCGGCAGCGCGGGCGATTTCGGATCAATTCTCTGGCTTTCAAAAGAGCGAAATATTCAAGCGGACCTTTGGTGCAGCCTCGTTTGCGCCAGCCGGACAGCAAGGATCGTATACCTGCAACGATGGCAAGCAAATTCCCAAAGGTGCAGCAGCCTGCAACAACGAACGACTCGATAAAAACCCTCCGATCAAAGAGCTCCTAGACGCCTGTCCAGAATGTAATCAGTGGATACTATGGGCAGATGGAATTTTGGGCGGCGGCCTCTTTACCCAAATTATTTACGATTGGTTAATTCACCCCAGTGACCAACTGCTTGGCTGGATTATCGACAATACGCTGTTTCAGATCCCTGGAGTTAAAAACTTTGTCAACTTCTTGGGCAAAAAGCTCATAGGGGTGGTGACGCCCTTCCTGATTAAGGCTTCCGAGATCTTATTTGACCCTCTCTTTAGGAATGCACTGGAGGCAGTGGGCGGGCCTTTATGGAATGCGGCCTTTATCGGGAACGATTACTCTAACTATAAATTTGCCATTGATGCCCTAGGGGGGCGTCAACTCAGCAAAGCCGAAGCGAAAGCCATTGCCGCTGACGCTGCCGAGAACGACCAAGTGGCGCGCAGCGAGGAATCATTCAAAGAGAGGATTTTCTCATCAGATGACAGTCAATCGCTCGCGACCCAATTTGCCTTAAACTCGCCATTTACCGGTATCGATTCACCTCAATCGCTGATTGCCGCACTTAATCCCTTCAAGCTATTCTCTAATGCCATGCTTGCGCTCTCGCCTGCACATGCCAGCTACCTGGATTACCAGCTACCTGAAGATCGCTTTGGCGTACCAAGCGCGGGTATTCCTCTTGATGACCCCTGCTTAACAGACGACCCATGGAATCACAATAACGATGCTGTCACCGATAACCGTCCCAACGACGACAACAACCTTGATGCCATTGGTGAGCACCAAAAGGATAAAGTTGCCTGTCTGATTGATAACGAAACAGCGCCAGTGGGAGGCTTAATGTTCGATGGTCAAGACCTGCTTGATCCGGTGACGGGGCAATAGGTTATGAGAGAGGGTATATGAGACACGCAATACGGCAACAAAAAAAGTTGAATAGGGAAGGGGAACGCACAATGGAACGCATCACGAGTCGGTTACAGAAATGGGGAGGGATTCTTTCCCGAGCATCCCTCGTGATGCTAGTGATGGTCTTCAGCTTTACGCAGGCTGGGGCAGTGGTGTTTGCTCAAAGCGCCACCACACCCACCGCGCCACCAAGCCAGGACGATCTTCGCCGGAACGATGGCGCATTCTTCGCTGAAGGCTGTGGCGGCGACGGTACGGCCGACACGCTTGGTGGCACTACCACTCCTGCAACCGGCAGTGCAACAACTACTACCACCGGCACGGCTACTGGCGCCAGCGACTACGGCGGAAGCTTTGTGAATGGCGCATGGGTATCGAGCAACAAAGACCAACATACCGGTGTCGACGACAACGGTCTGGGAACCGACGGCAAATCACTCGGAACCTCCCTTAATGGTCATCCTGCACCAGCTGACGCCGCCAAGTACGCTTCGTTTGCCGAGCTGGACATGGGGAAATCACTGGGTGGCTTGCCACCACATGCCAAACTTTCGATTTCCTACAAAGGCAAGACCGTCATTGCTGAAAAGCGCGACATCGGCGGCGGCGGTGCCGACGTGACCGGTGATGACCCAGCGCATCCTGGCACGCAAATTACCGTAAAGCGCGGCATTGACCTCTGGTGGGAAACTGCCAAGCTGCTGGACTTTAAGTCGAACCTCGACATCGTTACCTACACTCCAGTTCCGGATAGCACACCACTTACCAAGCTCGATGGCAGCACCGACACCACACCGGATAACAGCGCTTGTTGTCCGCCAACCGACCAAACCGGCGGTGGAAGCCTGGGCGATCTGACCTCAATACCTGGAGGCGACAACGAAATCCGAACCTTCAACTTCTTTGTCAAACAATTAATAGCCATGGGGCAAAGCGAAGCCAATGCCAAAATCATTGCCTCAGGTATTATCGGCAGCATGCACTCCGAAAATGCCAAATTCAATCCTACCGAATTCAACGGACAGGGAAGTGGCGCCTATGGTATTGCCCAGTGGCTCGGCGGTCGCCTCAGTGCGCTTAAAAAACGGGAAGGGACCAAATACAACACCCTCGAAGGACAGTGGGATTATCTGTGGTGGGAAATTACCAAAGGACCGCAAGTTGTGTGGAAGACGCTGCCTACAATCACCAAACTACCTTCAGGCACTCCCGAAGAACAAGCCCGATATGTTGCCAAGGAATGGGAAGCGACCTTCGAACGATCAGGAGGCGCATTGGTAGGCGCTCGCATGGATAACGCCGTGCAAGTACTACACAACCCCAAGATGGGTGGCGCACCGGTCTCTGCCGCAACTGGAACGAGTAGTACCGCCGGCCAGGGCGATATCGGCAGCTGTAGCTGTGCAGGCAGCAACGGTATTACCATCGTTCTGGACCCAGGCCATGTCACCACCAGCAATCCAAAAGTAGAAACCGTGGATGGCATTTCGGCCCAAGATTCCGGTGGTGCTCCGGGTGAGGAACATGCCATGTGGCTCACCGCTATGGATGTCTTTAAGCAGCTCAAACAGGCTGGCTATCACGTCATTATGACCAAGGGTGGCGAGAACCCCACCGCCGCCAGCGAAAGCCAGAATGTTGGTTTGATCGAACGAGCCCAAGTTGCTAATAATGCTCACGCCGACTTAGCAGTGAGCATGCACTATGACGACAGTCAAACTTGGAGCAGTCAAGCGTGGGTCATTCCTCAGACCATGAAGGCCGATACTATAGGCGGCACTGATCGTACGCACCGAACCACCGGCAGTCACACCAAATACTTTGACCAGAATCCGCTCGCACAACAGCTCGTGAACAAAAGCGAAGGATACGCCAAAGCAATAAAGGACGAGCGTACCAAAGCAGAGGGTCGCCCCGCGGTCCGGCACTTCCTGCAGTTTCCTACAAGCCGCGGATTACCTTCTGTAGGTAACATGTCGATCGTCCAGCTCTTTAGTAACGTTCCTTGGGTCTACAACGAAGTTGGCGCCAGAGGTGGCACCTTTAACGAGGCCAAGTACGCCAAGGGTATCGCCAATGGTATCGAAAAAGCTTTGCCGGTTTCGGCCTCGCAAGCCACGGCTGCCAATAATGGCAACACCGGCGCTGCAACCACGGCCGACTGCGCAGGCGGTAATGGAACCGGTGCAGTTGGCAAAGCACTTGATTACGCATGGCCCACACACCACAACCCACCGTATGGAAACCACTCCACAGCGGAGTACAAGCCCGCCTATCTCGCCGCAGTCAGGGCTGCCGTAAAAGCTGGTAAATACGTAGGCGGTGGAACAACCGCCACCCCAACCGCCGGTGTGGACTGTGGAGGCTTCGTCACCCGAGTGATGCAAGATAGCGGTGCTGATCCCAAATATGGCAATAACGGCAATGTCAGGGGTGGCCAAGAACCGTATCTCAGGAGTCATCCAGACAAATACATGCTACTGGGTAAACATCACGATGGCCACATCGCCAGCACTGCAGAACTAAAACCAGGTGACATTGCCATCGAAGATAGCCTCAGTCACACCTACATGTGGGTTGGCACGCAGCCAAACTTCCAGACCAAAGTCGCCTCATCCTCATACAGTACCAGCGGCGCCTCCTGGAGAACCCCAATGGCCGGCGTGGAAAACCCCCTTGGCAGCTTCCATTGGTATCACCCGACAGGTAAATAAGGAGAGAGGATCATATGCAGAATAGTAGAATCAAACAAGTGATCATCGGTGCAGGCATCATCCTCGCGGTCTTTGCGGTGTACGGCATCTCGTTACTCACGCAGCGAGCTGGCAGGACGGAAGTAGCTATCCAGGTCTCACCGAGCAGTGCCAAAGTAACTATCGATGGCAAAACAAGCCACAGCGGTTCGGTATATGTGAGTAAAGGGAAACACACCTTTAAGGCTAGCGCCGACGGGTACTCCGACGACAGCTCCACCATCACCGTTGGCGATAACAAAGCCAGCGTCTACCTCTTACCTACACCGCAATCGCAAGCGGTCAAGGATGCCGTCAGTCGCGATCAAAAGCTTCAAACCCAGCGTGAAGCCATTGGTGGCGCGAGAGCCGAAGCCGAAGGGCAAGCCTTTCAAGACAAAAACCCAATCGTCAGCCAATTACCGTTCCCATTCGATGGCACAGACGAGCTGACGCCAGCAGATTTTGAAATCAACTACGCCACTTCCACCGATTCCAAAAATGGTATAGCCATTCAGGTGAACGCCGTGCGTCCCGATATTCGCAAAGGCGCAGTGGATCAGATTAAACTCTGGGGCTACGACCCATCCGACATGTATATCCAATTCCTGGACTTTAAAAACCCATTAGCAAGCGAGGCGCACTAAGATGAAGATAGATCGCAGACTTATTATCTTAATCGGCCTTGGCGTCGTTGTGATAATTGTCGCCATGTTACTGACTTTTAAAATGAAACAGGTGTCGCAACAAACCGTCACCTTCAATATACATAATGGTGTTACTGTCGACGTCTTTCCCGCCGGCGACGTGGATACCGAGCATGGCCTTGACCAAAACGTCAAACCTACGGCAACCATTACGCAAAATGGAAGTACGTTAAAACTCGCCAAAGGAAGCTACTTGGCAATTTCCAAAGCAACCAAGGACTATGCGTCAAACCGCGTATCCTTTGGCGTGGATAACAAATCTGTAACTGTGGATGTTGATCCACCCTACACCGACGCCAAATTGCAGTCGCTTGTGTCAACCGAAAAAACAGCAATTGTTGCCGCACTCACCAAAGCCTTCCCGCAAATCAGCAGCCTCTATACCATCGAAGACGGCTGGTTCTACAAAACAGGGGAGTGGTATGGCACCAAACTCGACTACATTGGCTCAGATGCCGCCTCAAGCGACACCCTGCGCGTCATTCTGCACAAGGACAATGGCGAATGGAAGGTAGCTACCACACCACCCGAGATCGTCCTCAGTGCCACGCAACATCCCGAGATTCCTCGCGACGTCATCTCAGATCTCAACGCTCAATAGTAATCACGTGGCCAGGGTGAGCAAGACCTTCGGTGATCATGTCGGCATCAGTCGTTGTGATCACCGTTTGGTAATTCACCAAATAGTGGGCAAGTGCTTGGCGGCGTGAGGCGTCCAGCTCGCCAAAGACATCATCAAGCAGCATCAGCGGCCGATCTTCGTAATGCGCGTCCAGCAAACGCGCCTCAAGCAGCTTGAGCATCACCACCAAGCTCCGCGTCTCCCCACGCGAAGCAGAAGTGCTGGCCGGCGCCTCGTTAAGCGTAATCACCAGGTCATCACGATGCGGACCAATACTCGTGTAGCCACGTTGGCTGTCTTGGGCGTATTTTTTCTCCAACCCATGCAGCAGCACCGAAGCCAATTGTTCGGGGGCGGCATCAGGGTGTTGATCTTCATAGCGAATCCGGACCGACGCCTTGGTGCCGCTAATGTGGTTATAGGTGGTGGTAGCTTGAGCATCGAGCTCAGCAATGATTTCGCGGCGGCGCATGACGACCTGCGCGCCAAGTTCGCTGAGTCGGACATTCCAAACAAACATATGATCAGCCGGCACGCCGTGAGCTTGCTTAAGCAGGGCATTGCGCTGGGTGAGTGCTCGACGGTAGTGGCTAAGCGTTCGCGCATAGCCAACTTCAAGTTGCTCCAAAATAGCGTCGAGGTATTCACGGCGACGTTCGGGTGATCCAGTCAGCAGCTGCATGTCGCGCGGCTCAAAGAGTACCACTCTCAGCTGCTCACGAGCGCTGAGACGCGTTTTAGTTGCGCCTGCGACCTGGAGTCGCTTTTCGAACTTAGCGTCCACTTTCTTAAGCGTCAGGATGCGTGGCTGGCCATCCACTTGGCCATCCACGCGAAACCAGTCAGTACCGTGTTGGAGTAATTCACTGTCGGCAACCCGAAATGATTTGCCACGACAAAGGACGTATAAAGCTTCAAGCAGATTCGTTTTACCCCGCCCATTCGGGCCAACCACAATGTTAACTCCTGGATCAAGCGCAAAAGTAGCGTCTGTATACGAGCGAAAATGCTGAAGACGAATCGAATGAATAGCCATTGCAGCTATTTTAACTCTTGAGCGGCATCACGATGTGTTTATAGTCCGCATTCCCACTGGCAGCGGTCAAGATGCAGGGAGAAAGTTTACCGCTAAACGCAAAGGTAACTTGTTTTTCATCAATACACCCCAAGGCTTCGAGTAGGTAACGCGAATTAAGAGTCACTTGGCCGCCGCCGCTCACAGTCGCACTCACCTCCGAACTGTTTTCGCCCACCTGTGAAGCCACCGAGTTAATGCTCACTTTGTTGCCCATTTCATCCACATTAACCGTCACGCTGCCGCCACTTTCTTTGGCAAACAGGCTGGCGATCTTGGTAATTCGCGCGAACTCGTCTTTATCAAGGGTGGCCGAGATATCGCTGTGCGCCGGAACCAGTTGGCGATAGTCGGGGAAGGTGCCGTCAATCAAACGACTCACGATTTCAATTTCACCCAGCCCAATGCGCACCTGCGCTTCATCAAACTGGAACTCCAGTTCATCAACATCATCACTCAGCACCCGTAGCACCTCTTGCAGAGTATCAGCGGGGATGATCGCCTGCAGCTCCTCGGGTGTATCGCCAATAATTCGCTCAGCCAAGCGATAACCATCAGTGCCAGCAAAATAAAGTTTGCCTTCATGAGAATGCGCATAAATACCGGTTAGTACTGGGCGAGTATCGTCACCAGAGGTTACCAAAACCGTTTGTTGAATCGCGCGCTTCATCAGCGCTGCCGGCAACACAAATTTTTGTTCACCGGTCACAGTAGGCAAACTTGGAAACTCATCAGCCGCCATGCCATTGATTGTCGACTTGTAGTGTTCAGTTTCCACATGAAGTTTGTTGCCTTCGGTTGAAAGAAGGACATTACCTTTAGGAAGATTACTCACAAACTCGCTCATTAATCGAGCGGGGACAGTGATCGAGCCATCTTCTTCGATCTTACCACCGACGTATTCGGTGACAGCAATCTCAAGATTTGTGGCTGCCAAAAGCAATCGGTTGTTGTCGGTTCTTAGTAAGATATTATTCAAAATCGGCAGTGGGGTTTTGCCTGAAGCAACTCGCCCTACAACGTTGAGTGCCTTAGTGAGGTTTTCCTGTGTGACTTGCAAACGCATGGTGAATTCCTTTCTGTATTACTTATTATTTATATAAATAGTAGTAGTGATAGTAGGGTATGTGGATAGTGAGGATAAATACGGTTTGCCAGAGGTGATTTTGGCTTTGAGGCTGTGGAAAGGCCGGGTACAAATCGTGTGCAATGTAGGGGCAGTGGGGGATAGAATGGGGGACAACTTTTGGGCTATGTCCTGAAACACACGAGACTGTGAATAAGTGGCACCTTTGTACACATTTTTTGTCACAGGGTTACGCACAGGTTTTGCACAAGGAGGCGAGGTGGATTTGTACGCTCCACTTCCATTCCAGTCTCCACGGGTCCTGCCACCTGATCCGCCCCTAAAATTCTTTGTGGGTACACAAAGCAATTTTAGGGCTGCCCCGTCAGGTGTCACCCGTTCGTTCGCTGCTTCGAGAGTCTGTGGCTTTAGCTGTCCACTCAAAGAGTGGACTTTATTAATTGCTCTGCCGTTTCCCAATAACCAACTCATCGCTCTACTGAGTGGAGGACAGCCACTGCCCATCCTCCTACTCCAGAGACTGTGTGAACACTCCCAAAGGGAGTGGATCTCTGTCTTGGGAGTAGGAGGTGGGCTGGGAGCGGAGAACACAGAGTGAAGACTATACATACAACTTCTCTCGAATCTCAGCCACAATCTGGCGCATTGAAATATCCAGAGCGATCGTTCTCTCCACCTTGTCGATTGAGTGGATGGCCGTTGTGTGGTCCTTGCGACCCAACTCGCCAGCAATCTTTGGAAAGCTCAGGTGGAGCTCGCTGCGCAGCAGGTACATAGCCACCTGCCTGGGTACCACAATATGTTTATCGCGCTTTGGACCAATCATGTCGCCCATTGGAATCTGGAAGTGACGAGCGGTCTTCTCGACCACCTGTTTAGGAGTAAGATGCTGCGGCCGTTGGCGATTATTGCCAATCAGACCTTGGGCAATCTGCACATCTGGGGTCAGTCCTCGCATTTCACAGTAGGCCAGCAGTTGATTAAGGGCGCCTTCAAGCTCTCGAATGTTGGTCTGCACATTGGTTGCCAAAAACTCAACGGTTTCGCGATCGAGCGTCACCCCATGCGACTGCGCTTTGGATTGCAAGATCGCCGAGCGGGTTTCAAAATCCGGCATTTGAATGTCAATGGTCATGCCCCATTCAAATCGAGAGCGGAGCCGTTCCTCGAGAGTGGGAATGCTCTTCGGCGGTTTATCAGAGCTAATAATAATCTGTTTGTTGGCTTGATGTAGCGCATTAAAAGTGTGGAAGAATTCTTCTTGGGTCTTTTCTTTGCCCGCAATAAACTGCATGTCATCAATGATGAGCACGTCAACTTGGCGGTAGCGGTCAGCAAAGCCCTTCTTTTTAAAACGAATCGCTTCCAGAAACTCATTCACAAATGTTTCAGAAGAAATGTATGCAATGCGCGCGTCGGGATCGTTCTGGGCGATGCCAGTGCCAACGGCCTGAATAAGGTGCGTTTTGCCCAGTCCCACGCCACCATATAAAAAGAGAGGATTGTATTTGGTCCCAGGATTGGCTGCGACTGCTTGGCAGGCCGCATAGGCGAGCTCGTTACTAGAGCCCACGATAAATGTATCAAAGGTGTACTTTGGATTGAGCCCAGTCGTGGCCGATGATGCTGAAGGGCCGCTGGCCCGGTGCGAAGCAGTAGGCGCAGAGGTGGCAAGGGGCGCGGTCATCTCGCGTTTGGCCGGCGCCTTCTTTTTGTTAAGTGATTTAATGCGGTAAGTAATTGAGCTGACCATTAAGCCATTCTTTTGCAAGATTTCTGTAATCTGGGTATTAAATTTTACCTCCAGCTGCTGTTTGGCAAAAATATTGGGCACGCCAATGACCACATGACCGTCAGCTTCTTCAATTAACTCGGTATTCTTAAACCAGGTCACAAAGGTTGCTCGAGAAACCGACAACTCAATCTCACCTAATACGGTTTGCCAAAGCGCACTACTCATTCGCTCGTTACTACCCTCACACACTTAGTTACTACCCTTAATGATACTGGAGTAAGTAAGTTTTCCACAACCATCTTTTGTTCGGTATTTTGCCTCACAGCTACTGGGCATGGAGAAGAGAAGTTATACACAGCAAAAACTCACCTCTGTAAAGCTGTGGATAACCTCTTGTATATTGTGGAAAAATTGCTACAATATGACACAAAGAAAGCGATAGGTCTACATAACAGTCCGGTTGCTATAATTGTGAATAAGGAAATAGAATGCCAAAGCGAACATTTCAACCTAAAAAACGCCACAAAGCCCGAGTGCACGGCTTCCGTGCTCGCATGTCGAGCCGCGCTGGCCGCTTGGTTCTTAAGGCTCGTCGCCTTAAGGGCCGCAAGATGCTCAGCCGCTAAAGCGCGCCATGCGCCCTACAAACCTCCGCTCTTATCAGCGGAGTTTGTTTTATACTAAGGAGTAAGATGCTTTCCGCTGCCTATCGTTTTCATGGTCATCGTAGCCTTTCGTTCCTGTTTCGTCAGGGGAATGTCACGCGCCGCAAGATGCTCAGTCTCAAATATATTTTGAACTCACGACGACCAACGTCGCGCTGTGCGGTCGTGGTGGGGCGGAAGGTGAGTAAATCGTCGCCAGTTCGTAACCGCATTCGGCGGCGCATTTATGAAATCGTCCGCGTGCACTGGACTGAACTGCAATCTGGATACGATATGGCTTTCTTTGTGTACGATGATTCAGTTGCAACATTGGAGCATGCTGAGCTGGAAGCTTTGGTGGTCGGCCTGCTAAAGGACGCAGGAATTCTGGCCGATATTTGAGCGTCGTTGATTGCTTACCGTCTTCTCATTGCCAACTGACCAGTTTTATTGCTAAAATACATCTAATATGCCATCAGTAATCATCTTTATTTTGCTCACATTAATTTTAGTGGTTGGAGGGAAGTTTATCTTTCCGCTGATCGGCGGCGCAATCTTGGCCGCATACCACGGGATCGTGGCCGTTATTTTTAACCTCTTAACGGCGATCTATGCAATCGTGCCTGGGCATGACTTTGGGGTCGCGCTGATTATCTTTACGATCATCGTGCGTATGGCCATGTGGCCGCTGGTTCGCAAGCAGCTCCATCAGACCAAAGTGATGCGCAAAATCCAGCCAGAACTCAAGAAGGTCAAAGAGAAAGCCAAAGGCAACAAGCAGCTCGAAAGTAAACTGATGATGGAGCTTTACCGCGAAAAAGGCGTGAATCCTTTAGGCTCAATCTGGGTGCTGGCATTGCAATTACCAATCTTGTTAGCGCTCTATCAAGTAGTTCGCCTGATTACGCACGATAAGCACAACGTCGTCACTCATTCCTTTAAGTTTATCCAGAATTTTGGCTACATGAAGGATGTGACGGCAAACATTGATAAGTTCAACGAAAAGCTCTTCGGCTCGATTGATCTGACGCACATGGCGATTACTAATAATAAAGTCTATGTACCGGTGATGATCATGGCGGTGTTGGCAGCGATTTTCCAGTATTTCCAGTCCAAGCAGCTTATGCCGCAGCCCAAGGAAAAGAAAACCTTGCGCCAGCTCTTTAAAGACGCGGGTACCGGCAAGCAAGCAGATCAGAGCGAAGTAAGCGCGGCCATGAGCGGCGGCATGGTGAAGATTTTTCCACTACTAACCTTTATGTTTGCAATTAGTATTCAGGGCGCGTTGACCTTATATCTTCTGACCTCAACCTTAGTGGGATGGGGACAACAAACCTTTATTCTTGGCCAAGACGTTGATGAAATGGAAACCATGACCAACAAAAAACCATCTGCGGCAAACGCTGAGCGCCTCAAGAAGGCTCAAGAAGCAACTGTCGTCGAAACTACTTCTCGCAAACCTGTTGCCAAAAAGAAAGTATCTAAGAAGAAAGGGAAGTAGCCATGGACCGCGATGCCTCAATTGCCTACGCCAAGAAATATCTTGAAGATTTACTCTCATTTTTTGGCTTAAATACCGATGTTGCAGCCACGTGCGAAGAAGATGTAGTCGAGCTGCGCGTGCCCTCAACTCACTTAAACGGCTTTTTAATTGGCCAGCGTGGTGACACTCTGCGGTCGCTACAGTTCTTGGTCAGCATGGGCTTAAAGAACCAGGAAGCAGAGCTGAATCGTGTCAATGTAGATATTGCAGACTATAAACGGCACCGGGCTGACCGTTTGGCTGAACAGGTGGCTCAGTGGTGCGAAGAAGTGCTCAAGTCCAAGCAGCCAATGGAGCTGCGGCCAATGAGCCCTGCGGATCGCCGCGTGGTGCACCGCACCGTTTCAGAATATGGCGACCTCAAGACCGAATCTGTCGGTGAAGGTCGCGATCGACACATCGTACTCTCCTTGAAAGAGGAGGGGAGCGAGGCCCCTGAATCAGCTGAAGCGCTTTCCGACGACGCATTGTAAAGCTCAAAAAACTATATAAAACTATAAACTTCTAAAAAAGCAAACAGCACTTCCCCACCAATTAAGTTCTATTTTTGTTTAAAAATAGTTTTATAAACTTTTAGCGTTTGTGCGGCCATTCGTTTCCACGAGTACTGAGCATTTACTTTGGCGCCTTTGACTCTCAACTCTTCTTGCAGCTTTTTACTATCCAGGATTTGCCCAATAACAGAGGTCATCTTGTCGACATTACAGGGGTCAAAATAAAGTGCTGCATCTTTATATATCTCTGGCAGACAGGTTGCGTTACTGCTGGCGACTGGCGCTCCGTAGCCCATGGCCTCGAGCCCAGGTAAGCCAAAGCCTTCCATAAGCGAGGGGAACACGTACACGCTGCAGTGTTGGAACAGCCAGACTAGTTGATCGTCAGGCACAAAATCGGTGTAGATAATCCCTTTAAAGCCCTGCTCTTTAGCCCATTGACGATTAGTTTGGAGCGGCTTGCCATTTTTGCCGCTGAGTCGTCCCACGAGCACGAGCAATAAATCTGAATGCGTGCGTCGAAGCTGCTGATGCGCCTGCATTAAGCGCCGGATATTTTTGTAATCACTTTGTTGGCCTACATACAGGAGATAGTTTTTGTCGCGTAACTCACGATATGACCTCGCCTTTTGGGCGGTCGTCTCTCCCCCTTCGTAGGTGACCGTCACTTTACTCGGGTCGATATGGCTAAATGCCACTAACTCATTGCGGCCAAACTTGGTCGGCGTAATCAGGTGAGTCGACCAATGCGCCATAGCCTGATACACAAAGCGGCCAATAAACTGCTTCACTTTGTATACGACATAGTTTTTGTCGCTGTTGTAGGTCTTTAAGAGTGTAAGGTCGTGAAAGGTGGTCACGTACGGACGAAAATAGAAAATAGGGTGATGCATCATTGTAAAATGCACCAAGTCAGCCTTGAGCGAGTAGAGGTAGCGAGCCATTCCCAGCTGTTCGCTGAGGCTAAACCACGGATACTTCACTCCCCTGACGCTAAAGTTCGGGTTCTGCGGCTTGTAGAAGTTAATGTCTTTTTGCAGCACCAACACAATATATTCATTGGTAGTATCAAGTTCCTCGAGGTAATGAATCAATCGCTCAGCATATCGGCCAGTCGAAGTATTGATGTTACGGGCATCAATTACGATTCTCACTAGTGCGCTTCTTTCTCAAACCAGGCCGCATAGTCAGTGATGGTCTGCTCGAGAGAGATTTGGGGCTGCCAACCAAAGTCTTCCGAAAGGAGAGAATGATCTCCGACGATATCCGAGGGTTCGAAAGGGCGAAGCTTAGATTCGTCTACCTTGGAGGTAAGCGCGGTCTCGTTGTCGTATAAAGCCTCGGTAATTAATCGCAAGATATCTTCCCCCGAATGACTCTCCCCCGAGCAGACGTTATAGATGGAATGAGGAATTTTCTCTGCAGTTGCTATCATGGTGTAGGCGCGGACGACATCACGAACATCGCTGTAGTCGCGCTTGGAAGACAAATTGCCTGTAAGCAATTCTCCGCCCTTACCTGCCTTGAGGGCGTTGCTGGTTAAATCAGGAATAAGGTACCCTAGACCTTGGCCAGGCCCGGTGTGATTGAAAGGTCGTAGAATAACGTATTCAAACCCACGCTTGCCATAATATTCACACAGCTGTTCGCACAAAATCTTGCCGATTGCATAAGGAGAGTCAGCGCCTAATTCGCTTGCTTCGGTCAGTGGCATTGGCTGGTCTGAACGGTAGATAGCGCCGCTACTTACTTGCACAAAACGCGGGTGTGCATCCTGTCGCAACGCAGCTTCGAAAAGGTTAATGACCATATTGCTATTAGAATTTATACTTTCCTTGGGCTTGGTAAAAGAAAGTGCCTTAGAGGCCATTGCGGCTAAATGAATGATTGCTGTTGCTTTGCTGAGCGGAAGCTTGTCGACCGCGGCTTCGTCAGTGAGGTCGCATTGTACGTAGTCTAAGAGGAATGGCTGGAGAGCGGCAGCGGGTTGCGGTTGAGACCCCACGCCGATCACGCCGATCTTGTGGTTTGTGAGTTCTTTGGCAAGATGATGGCCCACAAAACCATTAACACCTGTCACTAAGATATTTTTTGTCTGCATAGCTGTATTGTACCATCACTGCCAGTTTCCTTCCCTCTCGATAGATGATATAAATGGGGGTACTATTTGCTAACCAGAAGGGACTTTAATTACATGGCAAAAAAGGCTGTAATCATTGGTGTGACATCACAAGACGGTTCTTACCTCGCTGACTTATTGCTCGAAAAGGGTTACGAAGTAACTGGGACAATTCGTCGTAGTACGCACTACCAGCATCCAAATATCGAACATTTATATGGCAAAATTCGTATTGAAGCTGCTGACCTGACCGATGCCGGGAGCATTGAGCGAGTTATCAAAGAAGCGCAGCCAGACGAAGTCTATAACATTGCGGCTCAGTCAGTGCCCGCGGATAGCTGGACACACGCTCTTTATACTGGTGAAGTGACCGCGCTTGGCCCTGTTCGCGTGTTTGAAGCAGTACTGAAGTTCGCACCTCACGCCCGGGTTTACCAGGCAACTAGTCGCGAAATTCTCGGTGGCATTGGTGGTGACGACGAGTCGGCAACCGAAGAGACGCCACTTTTCGCCAACAACCCTTATGGCATCGCTAAAGCCTATGCACACATGATGATTAATTGTTATCGAGAAAGCTATGGCATGTTTGTCTGTGGCGGCATTCTCTTTAACCACGAAAGTCCGCGCCGCTCGCTACACTTTGTGACTCGCAAAATTACTGCCGGAGTTGCCTGCATCAAGAACCAACCAACAAATATGCCACTAAATGAGGCTGGTGACCCCCTCATTGGCGAGGACGGTAAGCTGCATATGGGCGATATGAGTATGATGCGCGACTGGGGCTACGCTAAAGAATACGTGGAAGCGATGTGGTTGATGCTTCAGCAAGATACTCCAAAGGATTACGTAATTGGTACTAATTCTGCACACTCAATTAAGGAAGCGCTACAAATCGCTTTCGAGCATGTCGGTCTTAATTACGAAGATTACGCTGTCGAAGACAAGAAATTTATGCGCCCAACCGAAATTAAAGAACTCAAGGGTGACTACTCCAAAGCCAAGCAAGACTTGGGTTGGGAACCACGAACCAGCTTTGAAGACCTCATCAAGATGATGGTCGATGAAGATTTGAAGCGTTTTAAGTAAACGTTTCTTCAATATACAAATGGCCGCTTTCTCGCGGCCATTTGTATTAGGTCAACGGCAAGTCGAGGTGCCGGAAGGCAAGAAAAATACAAGCCAGGAGATCCGACGCAAAAACTTCTTGAGTGTCTGGAAGCGCCACCAACTCCTCCGGGGTTAAAAGAATTGTCTCGCTTTCCTCTTGCTCGTCGTACTCTGGCGGATGGTCAAAGGTTGCGTTTTGGGCAAGATAGACATCCACGACGCCCGTCATCTTAGTAGCGTAAGGCGAAAGTGAGCCAAGGAATACTAACTTTTGGCAGCGATACCCAGTTTCTTCCTGTAATTCGCGTATAGCTGCCGCTTCGGCTAGCTCGCCTTTATCTAATGCACCAGCGGGAAACTGGCAAAAGATTTCACCAAGTGCATGACGATATTGGCGAACAAGTACAAACTTTCCCTCAGGAGTCACTGGCACCACCATGGCGATACGCGGGGATTCCCAAACAAAATAATCGTCGATTACTTTACCTCGGGGCAGTTCAATCCGATCCTTGCGAACAGGGAACCATTTTTCATCCAGTGCCATCTCTGAGGCGAGCGTTTTCCACTTGCTGACGTGCTTGGGCGGAGGGAGTTGTGTCATTGTGGCTCAATTATACACGACACCTGCGAGTAGAACGATGGTTGCTCAAACTCTCTCCGAACCATATAATAATTAAAGCTTTATGTTCCAGAAATTCCACACCCGCTACCATTATTCGCTTGTTCTATTGCGAGAACTCGTTATTACCGATTTCAAACTTCGCTACCAGGGATCGTTTTTGGGGTATCTGTGGTCATTGCTACGGCCACTGGCTATCTTCTTAATCCTCTATCTTATTTTTGGACAGTTTTTTGGCAAGGGTATTCCGCACTATGCCATCTATCTATTGCTCGGTATTGTAGTCTGGAACTACTTTGCCGAAGTAACTAACGGTGGCGTAGGAGCGATCGTCGGTAAAGGCGATTTACTTCGTAAACTCAACTTTCCTAAATACGTCATTGTGTTGGCAGGGTCGCTTTCGGCGCTCATTAACCTCGCAATTAACGTGGTGGTGGTCATCATCTTTATGCTGATGAGCCATACGCCAATGCTTAAGACTGGCTTGTTGGCGCCACTACTTATTTTTGAGCTGTTTATGTTTGCTTTGGCACTGGCGTTCTTCTTGAGCGCGGCATTTGTGAGACTTCGCGATATTAACTATATTTGGGAAGTGATAATGCAGGCTGCCTTCTATGCAACGCCGATTATCTATCCAGTGACATTGCTCCCTCATAAAGTGCTGAAGGTGCTAATGCTCAATCCGGTGGCTCAGATGGCCCAGGATATGCGGTATTTGGTGTTGTCACACGACACCCCTACCATTGCCAGCATTTATGGTCACGCTTGGGTGCGAATAATTCCACTGAGTATTGTGGTGCTGTGCACAATTATCGCTGCATGGTATTTCCGAAAACGTTCACGTTATTTTGCGGAGGAGATTTAAATGGCAGAACCAGCAGTTGTCGTCGATGGCGTATACAAAGATTTTATTTTGCCGCACGAAAAGAGAGACTCCATTAAACAAGCGGTGACTGGGATATTCCAGCCAAAGGCCAAAGGGTCTGAAGTCCAACACGCTTTAAGCGATATAGATTTTGAAGTCCAGGAAGGTGAATTCTTTGGCATCGTTGGCCGTAACGGAAGCGGTAAAAGTACGCTGCTTAAGATGTTGGCCGGTATCTATCAGCCTACTAAGGGGCAAATCGGAGTACGCGGTAAGCTCGTCCCCTTTATTGAACTTGGGGTAGGTTTTAACGGCGAGCTGACTGGTCGCGAGAATGTATACCTTAACGGCGCATTACTCGGGTTCTCTAAAAAAGAAATCGATGCACAGTACGAGCAGATCGTTAACTTTGCTGAACTTCATCGCTTTATGGACCAGAAGCTCAAGAATTATTCTTCTGGTATGCAGGTGCGTTTGGCCTTCTCGGTGGCTATCATGGCCGATGGCGACATCTTGCTGGTGGATGAAGTATTGGCAGTAGGCGATGCTTCATTCCAGCGTAAATGCTTTGAATACTTTCGGCTCCTCAAAAAGAACAAAAAGACCGTTATCTTTGTGACGCACGATATGAACGCAGTGCGCGAATATTGCGATCGCGCTTTGTTGATTGAAAAGTCGCGTATTGTAGACATTGGCACTCCGGATACCATTGCTACTCAATACACGCAGCTCTTTAATGAGCCAACCAAAGGTCAAGTACAAGAGAAGAAAGCAAAGCGATGGGGAAACAAAAAGGCAGTTTATACGAAGGTGGCCATTGGTACTCCCCTGCTGACCGATAACAACCAACCTTTAACCATTACCGCCATCGCCGAAGTGCATGAGGATATCGAAGACCCAATTTTCGGTTTTGTGATTCGCAGTCAAAGTGGCGAACAGCTAATGGGCACTAATTCCCAGATTAAGCGCCAGCATGTAGGCTGGCTGCATAAAGGTGACAGGGTGACCGTGGAGTGGCAGATGCATAATCTCTTTAGCGACGGCGTTTATTATGTAGACCCTGCGGTAACTCACCGTGATAACGTGACCATCTGCGATTGGTGGGAAGAAGCAGCCCAATTTGAAGTGATCAATGAGGAACGAGTACCGTACCGAATTAATCCGCCCATTAAACTCTCTCTCAAAAAAGAGACCAAGGACTGATGGCTCGCACCAAGCTTTTTGTTGAGGGTATTCCTTTGGTAGCTGACCGTGTGAGCGGTGTGGGGCACGCATTAGCGGGTATTGTCGCGGCTCTGGCTACGAATAAAGCGTTTCAAGAGCAGTTCGAGATCGTGATCGTGGGGCCACGTAAGCGGCTGCACCTACTGGATCGTTGGCCAGGACTCGCGAGTTGCGGCCGCAAGGGGATTCCTTTAAAGCTCCGAGTAATGAATCGTTTGAGCCGCTATCATCTATTGCCACCAATGGACTTGTTGCTCGGTCCAGGTTTTTATCTCTTTGGCAACTACAACAACTGGCCGCTCACTAAACGCTCCAAGTCATTCACCTATATGTACGATGTCTCGTTCCGAATTTACCCGGAGTTTACCGAACCATCCAACCTGAGCATGCTACGCCGTAACATCCCTTATTTTATTGCGAATACAGATTACGTGCTGACATCTTCACAAAATTCCCGGCATGAACTTTTGAAATACTTTGACGTGCAACCAGACAAGATTAAGATTGTTCCTATTGGGGTTGAGCGAGAAATATACAGGCCGTATTCTTCAAAAGAAATCGCACAGGTGAAAAAGAAGTATGAGATCGACAAACAATATTTCTTATTTGTCAGCAATATTGAACCACGCAAAAATGTGGAACGGCTAATCGCTGCGTTTCGGCAACTCCCCAAAGACTATGCCTTAGTCCTCGTTGGTGGCAATGGCTGGTTGAATGAGCCAATTTTTGCGGCCATTGAAGAGGCACGCAAGGCCGGCGCAACTATAATCAAACCAGCTAGCTATGTTTCTGACGAAGAAGTCGGTACCTTGATGAGCGGTGCATTGGCCTTAGTTCATCCTGCACTCCATGAGGGTTTTGGTATGCCACCCTTAGAGGCAATGGCTGCCGAAACAGTAGTAGTATCGGCCGATATTTCTGCACTCCATGAGGTAGTTGGCGACGCAGGTATTTATTGTGATCCGCTTGATGTAGACGCAATTGCCGATGCCATGCAGAAAGCAAGCTCGCTCTCAGCTAAAGAGAGGACAGCGCTTATTAAAAAAGGTATACTACAAGTAGCCAAGTTTTCCTGGACAGCAAGTGGTGAGAAATTGGGGCAATTTTTAGCACAACAGCGCAAATAGAAGAGAGGGTAAAAGTCTATGCATGACGAGCTTGTCAGCTATGCACAAAATTTAGAAGATCTAGTACTGTACGTTCTGCTCCATAAGAAGAAAAAGGGATTTTATGTGGATGTGGGGGCGAACCATGAAACTTTCCACTCAGTGACTAAGTTTTTCTATAACCGTGGCTGGCATGGGATTAACATCGAGCCCACCAAGAGTTTAATCGATGAGTACAAGGTGCGTACGCGGGATACCAACCTACACACTGCAGTCTCTAACAAACCCGGCGAACTCGCCTTCCGCGAATATCCACAACATGATGGCCTCTCGACCTTCGCTACCACAATTAAAAAGCAGCATACCAAAGAGGAATTGCCCTATCATGACCGCAAGGTGAAGGTCACTACTCTTCGCCATATTTTTAGCGAGCAAAAGGTTAAAGACATCGACTTCCTGAAGATTGATGTCGAAGGGCATGAGCCTCAGGTATTACAAGGGAATGATTGGAAAAAATACCGCCCACGCGTAGTGGTATTTGAAGGGACGGTGGCCGAAAAATGTCGCAATTTTCTTGAGGAGCAAAATTATCATCAGGTGTATTTCGATGGCCTCAACTACTACATGGTCGCAGATGAGCAAACGGACCTTGATATGTCGCAGTATCCAGCGCTCCTACTGAGCTATGGCTACTACACCAGCTCCCATAAGTCATTAAAAGAAGAGCATCAGAAATTACAATCGCTTTATGCCGAAATTCAAGCCAGCTATCAGTTAGTCTGTGCTAAGCTGGAAGAGGTTCCTTCGGTCAAAAAGTCCTTGCGACTTACCGCTAAGTCGCTTCGTCGGAGTCTTGGACGCCGAACGAAGCTATTAATCCGTAAAATGACTGTCAGCCCCTCCCATGCTGAGGGCGAAGAGATGAATGAATAGTAGCGAGATTATCAGTTACGCACGAAACCGCGAGGATCTTATTATAGAAGGCTTCTTTGCTGATGTGGCTAAAGGGGTATATGTGGACGTGGGTGCGAATCATCCGGTACAAGGTTCGGCAACGAAATTATTTTATCAAAAAAGCTGGCGCGGCTTCAATATCGAGCCAACCAAGCGAATGTACCAACTACTCTGTTTTGATCGGCCCGAAGATACCAATTTAAATATTGGCGTGGCGGGTACGGACGACAATAAAAGATCGATCCAGAGGTTAGCGACGATTTTTAAGGCTCAAGGCATTAAGCACATCCACTTCTTAAAGATTGCTGTTAAAGAGTTGGGATACGAAGTGCTGCAAGGGAATGATTGGAAAGCGTATCGCCCAGAGCTGATCTGCATTGAATCTGATCCTCATTCCCGTGATTGGCGGCCATTGCTGGCGAAGCACGATTACAGCCAAGTCTTTTTTGACGGGCTGAATGAGTACTATTTGGCTAAAGAAGCAAGCATACGCAAGGAAGCCTTTAAATATCCTGAGCAACTATTGGGGCCGGGGACGATTCTGCCATTTACATTCATTCAGCGGCAGTGGAGTCAGGCTAGAGAAGTAGCGCTTAAAACATTGCAACTTCGCCACACCGAATATCTGTTGCAGATGGCTCATAAAAGAACTGTCACCTATCGCAAAGAGCTCAAGCACTTTTGGAAGGTCACTAATGAAAAAATTATCGAGTATCTGACTCGCAGTCGTTACACTCCAGCACCGGTTTTTGCAGCTGCTCAGGTTGCACCAGATGCTTCTCTAAAAACGCTTATCCGTTCCTACCAAGAATCAGTGAGTATCGTGCCTTATCGGGCGCCGCGCACTAAAAAAGTGGTTAAGAAGACGTTATGGTTCGGCTATCGTATACTTCGCAAAAGCACCAAGATTATCGTCCGGCTTGCTCGCCAAGTAGTAAAAGGAGGCCAAAAATGAGCCAGGTGCTAATTGTCGATGGCCAGATTTTCCAGACAAACGCGTGGTATCGGGGGATGGGGAACTATGTGCGTAGCTTGCTGACTACCTTTATCACCACGCAAAATGACTGCCAAGTAGCGATTGTGCTGAATAGAAACCTATCGATCGACTCTGAACGACTGGCCCAAATTAGCGTCGAAATGCCGGGCGCTACGCTAGTCCAGCTTGACCTGCCAATTGACCCAGAAGGTGACGAGCCAGACAAGAAAGCTCGTCAAGCAATCGACGAGTTTATCGATCAGACCTATGCCGAAGATGATCAACTCACCTTCTTTAGTCCGTGTCCGTTCCTCTTTTTCTATGCGGCTGTATTTCCCACACGAGGTACAAAAGTGATTATGTTTTACGATCTTACGCCGCTACTCTTCTGGGATTCGTTAGGGCAATTTTTTCCGCCACCGCTGTATTTCCGCCGTTTTCGCTTGTTATATGAAGCTGATGTAGTGCTGACTGATTCGCAAACCACTGCTGACGATGTGGCGGTCTATTTTGGGTTAGCGGCTGAGAAGGTCGTGAATATTAATGGTGCAATCAAGCCCCTGGCCGGTAAGCAGGATGTGAGCAGCGTGCTAGAACGGCTGCACCTTAAAGATACTTTATTTATCATTATGCCAAATGCGTCGCTGCCGCATAAGAACAACCTGCGTGCAGTAGAGGGTTTTCAACGGTTTAAAGAGGGGCATCAAACTCGAGACGTGAAGCTGGTGATCACCTCCGTTTTTGACGACTACGCCCGTAAAGAGCTACAGACGCTGGCCCATGAAGATCTGGTATTCAGCGGTAACCTGACCGGCGAAGAAATGCATGTGCTGTTTGAAAATTGCGCTGCAGTGCTGATGCCTTCTCTGTATGAGGGCCTAGGGATTCCATTACTTGAGGGGGTGGAGTATCAAAAGCCAGTCCTTTGTGCGGACATTCCGGTGTTCCGCGAAGTGCCGCATTATAAGGAAGCTTTTTATGTATTTGACCCATATGACCCAGAGGAAATTGCGGATGCTATTTGGCATGGCCTGGCGGGGGTCGACTTTGAAAGTAAGCGAGCACATTACGCTGAGATTACCGACAAATACAACTGGCCGCATTCGGTGGCAGAACTGACTGCTCAGATTACTCATCCACCAGAAAGGCCTCGGCACCCGCACCAGAAAGTGGCTTTACTCTGCCCAGATCCGCGAGTTGATCGTGAGGTGGCGGCGATTGCTCAGCGTTTGTATGGCTATGCCTTGCGAGCGGGCATTGAACTAGTGTATTTTATTGATCCGGGCAAGGTTGACGATTCGTCACAAAAGCTCGCACCTGATTACGTACGATGGGTTGCGCAGAGTTATGATATCTGCGAAGTGTACCATAGACTGCAAACGCAGGAGTTTAGCAAGGTGCTGCATTTTGTTAGTAACGACCCGCAGTATATGCAGCTTTTTCGGGGGGCGCTGACCATTCCTGGAATTCTGTATGTTGCGCAGAGTGATTTTTGGCCAGCCGTTCAGCAGCTGGCCAAAAAGAAGCTAATCAGCGAAGATCAATTAGTGGTAGAAGCTCGGCTGCACCAGGCGGCTGAAAAAGGTTCGTTCTTTGACGGCGCGAGCCTGCTTGGCAATGCGCAAGCAGTAGTTGCGCAAAAATCAATAGCCAAAAAAGTACGCCGCGCCCTCTCCGCTCACAAAATTACTCTACCTGTGTTTGAAACGCCAAGCAGTGATTTTCTCACCGAGCCTGAGCACGCTCTAAAGCGCCAAGCAGAGGTATTCCCCGAGCTGCTGAAATTTATTAAGGAAGGAAAATGACGTGGCACATAAAACGATTCTGTTAGTCGGCACCTACCCTATCGCCAACCCGATGCATGGTGGCCAGAAGCGAGTGCAAGCCATTGTGAACGCCTATCGCAAAATCTTTGATGAGGTGCAGTTTTCGGCAGTCTTTTTTAAAGGTTTTTATGCTGATTACGATAGCACAGACGTGCCTCTTGGGCCTGAATATACCGTTAAGCTTCAAGCTTCGCCATTCACCGGTGATGTGGTTAGTGGCAAAGCGATTTACGATGACCCTGCGATTAAGAATCGTTTTATAACTATGATTACGCGGCTCAAGCCGGATATCATCGAGATCGAACAAGGCTTTCCGTACTTTGGCCTTAGGCGATTGTTAGCTGAGATTGGATATAAAGGTAAGCTCATCAGTAGCACGCATAATATTGAAGCGCCGATGAAACGCGAAATTTTGCACAATGCCGGTGTGCCCAAAGCTGAGATTGATAAAGTGGTCAGCGAAATTGATGCCATCGAAAAAGAGTTAGCGAAGACAAGCGACCTGGTAATTGCCTGTACGCCCAGCGACGTAACGGCCTACGAGAAGATGGGCGCGCACAAAGTAGTGCTTGCGCCAAACGGCATGGCACCGATTATCACAACCGCCGAAGCTAAGGCGCGGTGGTTAGCTGAATTCAATGACAAAGGAATCGTCAAAAAGATTCTGTTTGTAGCGAGCGCTCATCCGCCAGCCTGGACGGGTTTTTTGGATGTGGTTGGTTTGCAGATGGGTTTTATCGGCCCCGAGAGCCGTATTCTCTTGGCAGGCGGGATATCTGATCTTGCTAAAGGTGCAGTACCGGCTGATGGCCATGACGCTCACATTGCCCATGCCACTTTTTGGCAGCGCGTTTTGCCACTTGGTCGGCCGAGCGACGAAGACTTGGGTGCCCTACTGACACTTAGCGATGTAATTATCCTGCCAATTACCGAAGGCGGCGGCTCCAATCTCAAAACCGCAGAGGCGATTTTGGCCGATAAGCCAATTGTTGCCACGAGTCATGCTTTTCGAGCGTTTGAGCACCTAATGAAGCTTCCCAACATTTACATAGCCGATACCCCAGCGGCCTTTCGCCAGGCGATTAATAAAGCTCTCACCACGCCGCCAGTCGCTCGCACCGCAGCTGAGCGCAAAATGGCCGAGCAAGTTTTGTGGCAGCACTCCCTCGAAGCTTTAGTAAAGGAGGTACGCGCATTATGAGTGCTAACGCTCACCGTTTATGGATTGATCTGACCGACCTGCAAACCTGGAAAGGCCATCTGACTGGCGTGCAACGCGTCGCGTTCAACATTGCTAAGCGCTACGCCGATTCCAGCGAAGAGGTCAATTATTATGTCTTTGATACGCCTACTAAGCGCTTTTTAGAAACCGATTTTGCACCTATTCGCGCCCAAATTGAAGCAACTCAGGTAGCGCAAACGCATGAGGTAGCGGCAGGAGGAGATCCACGCAGCATAAAACAATTGTTGAAGCGACTCCCCAAGGCGGTGCTAAAGCGCATGCCTGAGTCGATAAAACAGAAGGTGCCGATAACTGTAAAGCATCGTATGAAACAAGGATATCGCCGTGGAGTCGGGTTGGCTCGACAGGCACACCATATACTCACTCAACCCGCGACGCAAACAGCCACCTTGCCGCAGGTCGCCTTTGCGAAAGGTGATGTCGTGCTCATCTTGGGCTCGTCGTGGGACTATCCCGAGTTACTTCCCGCGCTCGGTCGCCTGAAGCGTATTCATGGCTTTAAGCTAGTCAATGTGCTGTATGATCTAGTGCCAACGTACTTGCCGCATCTTTTCCCACCGCCAGGACTGTTTCTTTCGTATACGCAAAATATGTTTGAGACCGCTCAGTTGAGCGATGGGCTTGTGTCGATCTCGGCTTCAAGCAAGCGCGACTTTGAGCGTTTTTGCAAGGAACTGTTTATCCCAATTCCTCCAGTGGGACTGATGCGTCTCGGCGATGACCAGATCGCAATCTCGAGTCAAGAGACTACTATTACAGATGAGCGCATTAAAGCTGGTGAGTATATCTTTTGGGGTCCGGCCACGCTCACCAATCGTAAAAATATTGCTTTGCTGTACACTGTCTATCGGTTAGCTGCCCAACGTGGGATTGACTTGCCTACTTGCGTGATTGTTGGTGGGGCGGGTTGGTTGGTTGGCGATGCAATCTATCAAATTCAAACTGATCCAGTTACTCGTGACAAGTTTGTCTTTTTGCACGCCAATGATGCCGAAGCGCGGTGGCTGTATGAGCATTGCCGGTTTGTGATCTACCCTGCAGTGTATGAAGGTTGGGGATTGCCAGTAGGCGAGGCGCTCGGTTATGGCAAACTTTGCCTAACCACTAATGTGAGCTCGATGCCTGAGATCGCAGGAGATCTCATCGAGTACTTCTCGCCGTATGATGCTGGCGAATGTCTCGACCTTATCGTGAAGTATCTTGACGATAAAACCCTCCATGCTAAAGAAAAGGAGATAGCGGCGCAGTACCATCAACACAGTTGGGACGAGAGCTATAAGCAGTTTGATGCTTTTGTCCAAAAGAAGATCCTTAAGTAGCAGTTGGCGCTACGGCCGAGGCTGAACAGCAATGGTGATAGTTTGTACATTATCGCCCACAGGTACGATAAAATCGTGGTATGCTTCAGCCACCAAAAGGTGTGTATCGCGGTGGCCGTTAATCACAAAATAGTTAGAGTCATTCATGTTCAACTTTATTTTGCCAGGTCCAGTACGCGTGAAGACTATTTTATCTGGCGACCAAAAGGTCAGCTTGGCGTTGCCTGATAGGACAAGCTCACACCCCTTCTCGTAGCCACAACGTGGAGTTGGCTTAGTGTTGAGATCCACCAAAGCGTCATTGGCCTGAAGTGTACCGAGATTAAAAGTGGTCGCTTCGTACTCACGATAGAAGGCATCCAGCTGGCCGTCGTCTGGCAGTTTCTGCCCACCAGGTAGAACTTTGCTCGCGCCCATCAAGTGTGTTTGGTCGAAGGCGTAGTTCCACGAGGACTGAGGTGCCCGGAGTAGATTATGCGGCATTCGTTTGTTTTGATAGCCAAGGTTTAATGTAAATAACTCTATGATTCCTAGACAAAGGAAGGTTAATACAGCCATTCGGGCGAACGATTTTTGGGGCATCCGTGACACAACTACACCGATAAAGGTGAGTAGCGCGCCATCAAAAAAGAGAAACCACCTGGAAGAGACGCGCATATCTTTGAGTACTGGCAAGTGCTTCATCAGCGCGTAAGGGGCAAAATGATTCACCGATCCAAATCCAATAGCTAGAAAGACAAGCCCTACAACTGCCACGCATGCAGGCAATCGCCATTCTTTTTTAAAAAGTGTTTGCCATTTACCGCGCAGACTATATGCGACGAAAAGTAGGCACAGCAGTCCTGCGAATACTGCAAACACGCCCTCAGTCGCGGTTACTTCGGCAAACCCAAACGGTGCTTTTGGCTGGGTGAGTAAGCCGCGAAAAGTATGAGCATTCGAGAATGGCCACACAATACCCAGCACCGAAACAAGGGGGTGCGCGGCTTCATCAGGAATAATTCGTGGGAAGTCACTCACATTATGCGCAGCAAGCATCAAGCGGTGACCTGCAAGTGTGATGAATACGCCACCAGCGCTCAGGATTCCATACAGCAGCTCTTTACGCGGTGACCAACCCATAAGCAGGCGTATGCCAAGAATAGCACCGCAAATGGTGCTGATATGGAAGAAGGGATTGTGCACCTGCGCTAAAGCCATAACGGCCATGGCTAGCCCAAGGTCAAGACCTCCACG
Source organism: Saccharimonadales bacterium (SeqCode) (assembly GCA_035480055.1). Lineage (GTDB taxonomy): Bacteria > Patescibacteriota > Saccharimonadia > Saccharimonadales > DASZAF01 > DATIIB01. Next base: position 146,015 of record DATIIB010000001.1, on the reverse strand, counting down.
CCATGTGCGGATAGTTAAAGCCAGGTATATAAAAAATGGTGCCACAAAATACCAAGCAAAAGTCACATGCGCTGGTAGGTGGGAAACAAAGAAAGAGCCCAATACCCATAGTATGCTAAGCAAGGTGGCGGCTACAATTTGCACTTTAAAGTAGCGGTGCAACAGTAGGTACATAGATCCGTATCCAAAGAAGGTAAACAACGCGAGCGAAATCTTTAGGCCAACTACTGCACCGAACAAGAACACAAGCAAGGTCTGAATTGAGAAGACACCGATCTGAGGATTGGCGTACAAAGGAACGCCGCCTGCCACCCAGGGATTCCACCATGGGAACTGATGGTAGTGGAGGATGCTGATGCGAATTGCTTCGTATGCTTGGCTAAAAAAACTAAAGTCGCCCAGCTCCATTCGGGTGCCGCTGGTGAAATACGGCATTACCCATGCAAGTATAAGTGTGCACGCCAAAACGTGGTGCTTGTAGTCTCCTACTACAGTCTTTATCCGCGTTCCCCATGCCTGTTCCATTGCGTTTTAGTATACTACCGAATTGTCTAAATTCTCAAAATGCCAACCATTCCCATCCGCCCAAGCATGACGCAGATTGCCATTGCCACGGTCGTAATAGAAACTTTGTAGTGAGGTGCCAAACGAGGTAATAGTCGAGTTGAGCCCAACGTCACTGCTATTGCCCGCGAGGGAACCTGTATCCCCATCCAGGTTTTCAAAGTGCCAACCATTCCCATCTGCCCAAGCATGACGAGTATTGCCATTACCCATGTCGTAGTAGAGAAGCTGCAGATTGCCGCTAAAGCTGGTGACAGAAGAGAGGATGCCGGTCGGAGAGGCGGTACCAGCGATCGATCCACGATCCCCATCCAGGTTCTCAAAATGCCAACCATTCCCATCCGCCCAAGCATGACGCAGGACATTGTACGAAGCATCGTAGTAGAAGAGCTGTAGGCTGCCATTGAGCATGGTGGATGTCGGGTTGAGACCAACATTTGCTGTTCTCGCCCCAATCGATCCACGATCCCCATCCAGGTTCTCAAAGTGCCAACCATTCCCATCTGCCCAAGCATGACGCAACAGTCCGTAGGTTCCATCGTAGTAAAAGACTTGAAGATGTCCACTGGAATCGAGGTTGGCGGAGGCGCTGGTACCAACATTTGCTGTTCTCGCCCCAATCGATCCACGATCCCCATCCAGGTTCTCAAAGTGCCAACCATTGGCGTCGGTCCACGCGTGACGCAACATGCCGTGAGTTTGATCGTAGTAAAAGACTTGGAGATAGCCGCCAAATTCGGTAGCGGTGATGTCGCTGCCAAGACTGGCGTCGATTCGACCGCCGCCAGCGCCACTTGAACCGTCTAGTATTGAGTATTGCCACGCGCCAGTGCTTTGAGATGCTACCCTCAACACCCGCTGGAAGGCATCATAATAAAAGACATAAATGCTACTCCCTACTTGAACTGTTTGGGTGCGATGTTGGAAGGCCGGTTGATCCAGACCACCATTGGGATTGGTGGGGCTGCCAAACCAGTTATTGAAGTATACCCAGAAATTGCGGTTAGCATCCGAACTACATGCATCACCTGAGCCGTAAAGATTTGCAAGTGAGGCACCATTCGGTTGGTATGGTGCGTAGTCATACAGCGAAGCCGTTGCAATATTTTGAATAAAAACTGTCGAGCCACCGCAACTTGGCTGAGGGCTCCACTGGATAAAATTATTAGCATTTGGCAAGAAGTTGTAGTTACCGGGATTCGCGGCGTAGAGCTTTAATTGATGAGCGGCGTCGGTTACCTGCTCGGCAAAACCAAAGTAGCCGCTGTTGCACTGAATGCTATGGTTTGGTCCGGTATCTGGGCAGGCATATCCCATCGCGGTGTTATATTCAACTGGCCACGGCCAGCTATCGGTAATAAGAGCCGATTCCCGTTCCATGATAGTGAGTAGCACCTGAGGATTGACATGGTTAGCTTGCGCAGCATCGTACACAATCTGCGCCGCACTTTTAGCGCCAGCTGGTGTTGCGGCACCGCCGTAGTTACTTTGGCCGTTGTCGGGATTCTCCCAATAGTCCTTCAGGCATGTATATGGTGGTGGGTGGCCATGAGCGGTGCCGTATTGAGCACGTGTCCCGCCGCCCCACTCAGAAGTTTGCGTGCCACTGGTGTCGCAACTTGGCATCTTGTTATTTAAAAATTGTTGAATTTGACCCTGCGACATTGAGTTTTGATTGTAAAAAACTGAGTTATCAATAATGTTGCCTGCACTAAAGTCACTTCCGGAGAGCGCTTTGGCATGGGCCGTCCCACTAAAGAGCCCCACCGCTCCACCGCTTACCAGTAAGGCAAGGCAGATGCATACTCGTTTGAGAAGGAAACTCATTTGGTTACCTTTACGATTTGGCTTGCTTCAGGAGTAGTTGTTGAGCCGTTCTGAGCGATTAAGTGTAGCGTCCAATTGCCGCTTACAGGGAGCTTGCTTAAGGGCACATCGAACGTGCCGCAAGTTACCGTTGTTGCATCTTGAGTGACCGCTGAGGTGGTAGTAACATCAGTCTGTCCATCCATCTTGAAAGTAGCTTGGCAGGTACCAGCGTTAAGGCCATAAATGGTTGCTCGGATGCTCACCGGTTGTCCGGTGTCGGCTTGCCCAGCGCGGTTGATGATAATACTGGTAGGCACTGACGAGTTATTGCTGGAACTGTTCGGTTTACTATTGGTATCTGTAGAGCTATTTGAAGGTTGGTTTTGGGGCGCTTTATAGGTGCCTTCAATTTGTTTATTAATCTGGTCAGCTGGATGCAATTGGGGGGCTGGCACAGGCTTGTGATGCCACCAATGTCGATAAGCCAGGTAGCCACCACCTGCTCCGAGGATCACAATTGCAGCCACTATGACAAACAGCAGGCGTTTTTTGAAAGGTCGGAAAAGTCGTTTCATATGTTTTATTGTACCCTTTTGGTCACGTAAGCATAAGTATATCTGTTTTAGGGTTATCATTCAACAATTTGGGTGAGTTGTAAAAAAATCATTATGGTATGGAATGAGGTTGCAAACTCTTTATCTCTCAATTTGTCGTGTTACCTCAGCTGCAGGTGAAGTGATGTCATTCGAAGTGGCTGTCACACTAATCTTCCACTGACCCTCGCTTGGGAGGTCGCTGAGCGGAATGGTAAATCCTTGGCACGTTGCTGCTGTTGCTGTTTGGACTCCAATCGTTGCCGACCTAGTGACAGTTTGCCCCTCTTTGCTGAGAGTAAGTTGACATGTACCCGAAGTCGCTCCATTTACAAGCGTCTTGATGATGAGTTGGTCGCCACTTTGCGAGATTTGAGTCAGCGTTACAGCGGCCTGCTGACTACGAGTTGGAGTTGTTTCGGAATGATCTGGGCGATCATTGGTGGTGCTCACGGCATTCCCATGCCCATTAGTGTTTGTGGGTTTGGCTGGGCGAGGATCGGGATGGGTTCCTACGTGAGACTGGCTTGGCTGGTTTTGGCCGGAGCTATTATGGTGATGCGTACTGTACCATGCACCTTCTAGGGCAAAAACAACCCCAAGGGAGGCGATACCGAGAATAGCATATTTCTTAGACACCACGCCACGATCTATTGTAAGCCTTCATAGGGAGTAGTTAAACATGTGGCAGAGAATGATACTATTAAGATATGCGACAATTAGTTCATCGACTCCGCTACGAACGTTCAGTCCATCGATATCTTGCCGTCGGCATTGCAACACTTGGTATCGATTACGGCCTATTACTCCTATTTTATCATGGGTTCCATGCAGCACTGGCGGCTGCGACCACTATCGGTTTTCTCACCGGTCTGACGGTAAATTTTTTGCTTAACAAATTCTGGACATTCGATGCGGTTCCCTCTGGAGCCAAGCATAACGCGCGCCAAGCATTTTTCTATGCGCTTTTGGTTGGATTTAATCTTGGATTTACCAACCTTTTTATCCTCTACTTTCAAAAAATACACATCGGACCAGAGGTTAGCAAGCTCGTCACTACCGCGGTAATTACGCTCTGGAACTATGTGTTATATCAAAAAGTAATCTTTAAGACTCACAGACCAACCGACCTTGAACGATCGATGATGTAAAGCGGGCGGTTTTGGGCCTCGGTGTGAATATGGGAAATGTAAAGGGCGATGAGCCCCTGCGAAGTGAGTAGGAGTCCTACTGAAAATAAGATAAAGTCGCCAAGTATAAAGGCGCCGGAAATATTAAGTTGGTTGAGGATAAAATCATCTATGATTATAAAAATACCTGCGGCGATAGATAGTAAAGTGATGGCGAGTCCTGCATATATAAGTAAATGAAGTGGAGCTAGGCTCAGAGATACAAAACTGTTCATGCCGAGTTTGGCTTTCTTCATAAAGCCGTAGGTAGCTTCGCCCGCCATGCGTTCGTTTGCAACAAATTCAACCGTTGCCTTTTGATAGCCAACCCAATCGATTAATCCCCGAGTGATACGGTTGCGTTCGGTAAAACGATTGAATTCCTCTCGCGCCGTCTTGTCGATCAAGCGGAAGTCGGTCGATTTAGGGATTAACTTTACATCGTCAGCCGAAGCGTTCATGATTTTATAAAAGAGCTTTGAGCCGGTGCTGCTGACAAAACCCTCTTTCTGAGTTTTTTTTCGTACCCCAATCACTACTTGCGCGCCAGCCCGCCATTTTTTAAGAAAGACGTGAATCATATCGGCTGGGTGTTGCCCGTCGGCGTCCATAATGATGGTGGCATCACCTCGGGCGTACTGCACGCCAGCCGTGGTAGCGATTTCTTTACCAAAATTACGTGAGAAGGTGATGACCCGGACGCGATCGTCTTTTTTGGCCAGCTTTTGCAACTCTTCGGGAGTGTTGTCGCTGCTGCCATCATCTACGTAAATCAATTCGTAGGTGAGGCTCTTGTCTTTGGTTAGTTCATTAGTGAGCTGTTGATAAAAGGCAGCGACGTTGCCTTGTTCGTTATACGAAGGAATGACTACTGAGAGGACCGGTGTGGTGTGCTTCATATGTATCATAATACAATACCTTGATGACTGGTTCGTCAAGCATTTAGCTCAAATGCAATTGGTGGCACAAGCGACGCCTCGGACACTCTTGGAGCACACTCTTATCTTAGACTTCCTCCAGGAACTCTAAGATAGCGTTCGGCTGAAATCGGTTTGGGAACCGATTCCACAGTCTCCTTCAAGTGTCCGAGGCGTCGCTTGTGCTCGAATCATTGCCTCATCTGCTACACTAATTTGTATGATTACAGTAATTATCGCAGGTGGCTCTGGCACTCGCCTCTGGCCCCTCTCAACCAACGACTATCCAAAGCATCTTCTTAAACTCACCGGTAACGAGAGCTTGCTCCAAAGCACGTACAAAAGGGCTAAGCGCCTGAGCAAGAGCATTTATCTAGTGACTGCAGGCAATGAACAACTCAAGCTCATTCGCGAACAGCTCCCCGAGCTGGACGATGACGCGTTTGTAGTGGAACCAGATCGACGTGATACGGCAGGCGCATTTGTCGCAGGCCTGCATCATGTACAATCGCGGCATGACGGCAATGAACCGATAGCTTTTGTGCACGCAGATCACTACATTCGCGATGTGCAGGGCTTTACCCAATCGTTCAAGGTAGCCGAAAAAGCCTCGCGTCAGCAGGGACGGATCACCCTGGTCGGCATCGAGCCAACCTATCCGGCTACTGGGCTGGGTTACATCCAAAAAGATGGCGCGTTGGATGACGGGTCGATTGTCTATAACGTGCTTCGATTTAAAGAGAAGCCCGACTTTGAAACCGCCCAGGAATATGTCCGAAGTGGCGAATACCTTTGGAACGCTGGGTACTTTGTCGGTTCGGTGAACACCTTTTTGGAAACCATGGCAACCTACGCGCCAGAACTCAAAGAGCGGTACGAGCAGCTGATGGCAACCAAAACTCGCAAAGCGTATGAAGAGACATTTTTATCGTTCGAAAAAATTGCTATTGATTATGCGCTGATGGAAAAAACCAAAAATCTGCTGGTAGTGCCGGCGGCATTTGACTGGATGGATCTTGGTTCATTTGCAGATGCGCATAAAGCGCTTGGAAGCGATAAGTCGGGTAATTACATTAGTGGCTACGTAGAGCTTGAAGGAGTAGAGAATTCCTATATCCGCAACGACGAAGCAGGCAAGCCGGTTGCGGTGATTGGCCTGGACAACATTGTGGTGGTAAACACCGATAATGGTATTTTGGTGGCTCGCAAGGATCTTTCCCAAAAGGTAAAGACTATTGCGCAGCGCGTTCAAGAAAATAAAAAATAGTTTTTTCTTTGCAAGCCGGTCACGCCGTGATATACCATGCTGCGACAGCATAAGCGGAGAGTTCCGACATGAAATTGCAACATAGGCATCGAGCGATCATTAGTATTAGCTTTTTATTACTAGTGGGCATCGTCAGTGGAGGCGTGTTTGTGGTGCGTCATCACCCGGAGGTGAAGAATACTCAAGGGAACCCATCGATGGCTCAGCCACCGGCGGCACCGAACGCTCCTCACCTGCCGGCCGGCCAGAACGGCGCGAGCACTGTTGATCCGCAATATGTCACCATCAAAGAATGGGGCGTACGATTTAAACCTGCGAGTGGCCTTGGGAGCGTTCAATACAAAGCTATCAATGGGCAAAACGTGTTGGGATTTACGACCAACCAACTTGCCGCCCTGGATCCTGGTTGTGCACTCACGGGTGAACCGGGCAGCGCACCGCTTGGCTGGCTGGAGCGCAGCGCTACTCCTCTGCAAGCGGCTGACGGCACTCCGCGTTCAGCTCTAAAGACGCTTGGTGGCTATTCCTACTACTTTACTGGCCCACAGGCGACCTGTCTGTCGACTGAAGCAACAGATACGCCCCAGAATGAGCAACTGACCGGACAGCAGGCCTTGCTGCTTGCTCAGTCGCTCGACTCTATAGAAGCTATTCAATAATCCATTACGAAAAGTAGACATCATGACCAGAATCTCTCGGCCTTTATTAAAGCTGTGCCTTATTCTCCAGTTAATTTTGGCAGCAAGCGGACCTGTGTACGCCGAAGACGGTGGGTATCCATTTGCAAGTTATCATGGACCCGGTACTAGTCCGGCAAATTCCACTTGGACGGACAGCAAGGGTAATCCAATCTCACCATACGGCTACTATTTTCGTAACTGCACCGATTATGTGGCTTGGAAGCTGCAATCACTGGGCGTTGCCGATGGCAAAACGCGCAGTCTCGGCAATGCGGCAGCGTGGAGCGCTCGCGCGAAAGGTAAAAATCTGACGGTCGATGGCTCACCTTCGGTCGGTGCGGCAGCTATTTCCACCGCAGGAACGTATGGTCACGTAGGGTTTGTAGAGGAAACTCATAGCGATGGAACGATTACTATTTCGGAATATAATTACAAACTCGACGGCACATATTCGACTCGCAGTGGCACGCCGAGTAGACTGGGTTTTACACAGTTTATCCACTTTGAAAAACTGATGGCGTCTGCTGCAATAGAACCCGCTCCCCCTAGAGTGCCATGGTATTTTGAGACGATAGATGGTGACCCAGGCTCTCTTGGTAGAACCGACCACAACGCAGGCCAGTCCCCGGCCGCTGTGAGCTATGGCGATAGTTTACAGCTCTTTTACTACGATGAGGATCAGCATGCACTTCACCATGCCTGGGCGGATTCTAGCGGTTGGCATTTTGAATACCTTGATGGTACCGGCGGAAGCAGCGGGCGAGTGAATTATGACGTAGGCCGAACTCCTTACGCTGTGGTTTTTGGAAACGCTCTCCATGTCTTTTACTATGATGCAGCTAATGGCAATGTGCGTCATGCCTGGTCGAATGACTCAGGCTGGCACTTCGAAACGTTAGATGGTGACAGCGGCTCAATTTCGCACGCGGCACTTGACGTTGGCATAGAGCCAGTTGCGGTGGTGTACGGAACGAGTCTGCAGCTTTTTTACTTCAATGCTTCGGCTCATACACTGCGTCATGCATGGATGGTCGATCAGGGATGGCACTTCGAAACCCTTGATGGTGATGTGGGGGCACTCAGTCGTTATACGGGTGATGTTGGCAGAACCTCATGTGCGGTGGTATTTGCAGGCGGCCTACACGTTTATGCGTACGATCAGAGTGGTGGCCACTTACGGCACGAGTGGTCGGATACCAATGGCTGGCATTTTGAAAACCTAGACGGGGACAGAGGCTCAATTGGCCACCAAGATGGGCCAGTTGGTGCATATTCTGCGGTGACGATGTATGGCGGTACAATGCAGCTGTTCTACTATGATCAAGCGCATGGCGCTCTTCGCCATGCATGGGCATCGGAAGAGAAAGGGTGGCAGTTTGAGTCACTGGAAGGTAGCACCTCGTTCAGAGTAGGTGCAATGCCTTCAGTGACTGCAATTGGCGATAGTATCCAAGTGTTTTACTATGATAGTACCTTTGGTAATCTGCGCCACGCTTGGACATCGTCGACAACGGGTTGGCAGTTCGAGAATCTGGACGGCGCAGGTGGCGACAATCCCGGACGGCTTAAGGCGGATGTAGGTTATGATGCAGTAGCTCTCAACTTTAATGAGACGCTCCACGTGTTCTATTTTGATAATACCAATGGTAATCTTCGCCACAGCCGGCCGTATTAACGATGGTGCGTTGCTACAAAATCGTGGATTTTCTGGATAAATACAGCTTCCGAAAATTGCTCAGCATAGGCGCTGATTGCCTGACTGTCAAAAGATTTCTTCTCACATCGTTGCATGGCCTGGATGAGTGACTCCTCGGTCTGTTCTTTGAACAAAAGGCCGGTCACGCCATCTTTGACATAGTCGCTCGCGCCACCTTTTTGATAAGCGATCACCGGAGTGCCGGCAGCCATTGCCTCCACAGCGGTCACTCCAAAATCTTCTTCTTGAGGCCAGATGAGCGCTTTTGCCTGTTGAAAATACGCCACGATGTCGTGGTCGTTGACATTGGTCTTAAATTCAACCGTGGGGCCACCCAACCTTACCAAAGCCTCGTGTTCACTTCCGCGGCCGATAACAATCAATCGTTTGCCAAGCTTATTACAGGCGGTAATTGCCAAATCCATCCGTTTGTAAGGAATCTGCCGGCCCACAACCAGGTAGTAGTCTTCTTTTTTGACCGGCTTGTGAGGCTTGAGACGCTTTACGCCAACCGGCGGGTAAATAACGGTAGACTGACGGTGGTAATACTGGGTGATGCGCTTCTGGACTTCGTGACTGTTGGCAATAAAATAATCCACGCCGCCCACAGCCTTGAGATCGAGGGGACGCATCCATCGCACAAATGGGGGGATAAGCAACCTAATGACTGGATCCAAAGGTCCAAACCCCGGACGCTGACGGTATTGGTCGTAGTGGCTCCAGTAGTAGCGAATCGGTGTATGCAAGTAACAGATATGCGTGGCGGTATGCGCCGCAGTCACGGCCTTGGCCTCAGCGCTGGCCGAAGAAATAATAATGTCGTACGCACTAAGATCAATCCGCGGAAAGACCAATGCTCGAAAAACCGGGAAGAGCTGATGCTTTTTACGCAAAAAACGTGGGAATTTTTGTAGCCACGTTGTTCGGACGTCAGCGTCTTTGAAGAGTGGCATAGCGCTGGGCTCAAACACTGACGTGAAGATTGGTGCCTCGGGATAGGCTTCGTGGAGCGCCAAAACTACCCTTTCGGCGCCGCCCATATTGGTCAACCAGTCGGCTACAATTGCCACACGTGGGGCAGCAGAAGATGCTGCCTTAGGGGGAGGTGCGGGGTGCGGCGTCCGAGCTAAGGCTGCTGTTTTTTTGGCGGCCTTGCCCATCCACAAGAATGACCAAAACGTCGCTCGATATGGAAGCCACGTGAGGCTCCGTGACTTATTTTTAGCAGTCATTACTTTGCGCCTTTACCAAAAAGCACCACCTTAAAGGTACGTAGGATAATTCGTATGTCACTCCAAAAGCTCCAGTTTTGCACGTAATACAACTCCAGTTCCAAACGCTGCTCAAAGGTAAGGTTACTGCGGCCAGATACCTGCCATAAGCCAGTGATGCCGGTCCGCACGCTTAAAAGCAAGGGACTGGCTTGGTAAAGATCAAGCTCCTCAGGCAGAAAAGCCCGTGGCCCTACCAAACTAATATCACCACGCGCGACGTTCCAAAATTGCGGCAGTTCATCCAGGCTAAACTTCCGGAGGAATTTGCCCACTGTGGTAATGCGTGGGTCATCGGCGACTTTGCGATATTTCTCGTATTCCTTAACTAAGTCAGGGCGTTTCATGCGCGTGAAGGCGGTGATTGCTGAGATACCACTGTACTGATGTTTCATGGAGCGGAATTTGTAAAAGCGAAAGAGTCGGCCATGCCGCGTCACTCGTTCCTGATAAAAAATAATCGGTCCCTTTGGGTCGGTAAGTTTAATAAGCAAAGCGATTAGCAAAAAGACCGGCGAGAGCACAATTAGCGCGAGCACGCTGGTGCCGGTGTCAAAGGCGCGTTTGACAATTCGGCCCCAACCTACCAACGGAGTGGGATGGACGCTGACGGTTGGGAGGCCTTGGAATAATTCGACCGTATTGCTGTTGGTGTAAAACTCGCTTTGGGTTGGAATGAATTTGTACCCCAGGTGTAATTGCTGGGCAGCTTCCAAAATGCGGGTGTTAATTTCGTGCTCCTGATACCATTCGGTTTGCACCACGGTGTCGATATCAAGTTCTTTGAGCTTTGCCAGCGCGACTGGGATGGTCCGGAAATGATGAATGCCGTGCATTCCTTTGGGGATAGCGCTTTTGCGACCGACGATCGACACCACCTTATAACCTGTTCGCATACTCCCGCGCATCAGCGAGGCCAGTTCGCGAGTTGCTTCGGCATTGCCAATAAGCATGACGCGAGTAATCCCCCACTTGTGGCGGTAGGCCCAAAATCGCAGCCAGCGCATTACCTCACGCTCAATAAGCAACAGCAGCAAGGCAAACCCAAACGCATACAGCGGCACAATGCGGGCAGGAAAAATAGCCACTCTGGCAAAGAAGCTATAGCTAATCACAAACATAATCCCCACAGCTGAACCAATAATCAGCCGGGCCACCTGCGATGGACGATTTTCGTAGACTTGCTTGTTGTAAAGCCCAAGAAAGGCAAACAACATCAGCCAAAACGGCAGAATACTCAAAAAGATAATGAGGTAGTCGCGGGCGTAGACATTTTCGGCAAGTGGCCGGTGCGTGAGTTTGACTCGCACAATATAACTGACGGTAAACGCCAGCAGCAGGACGGTAAAGTCACCCAGGAGCAAAAGAATACGGTAGAGTTGTGACCAACGATCATTCACGATGTCTGTTATTGTACGCCCAAAGAGGTAAAATCTCTAGCTTTCCCGGTGGTATACTAGGGCCAGATGATTGATCTTCGCGCACTATTTCGGATATTCACCAAGCGCTCGCCAAGTGAATTGTTTTTGCTCAGTAGTTGGCTGGTGATTCTGGCGCTCATGCCGTTCCATGCTTTTTTGTCGACCTGGGGCGGGGCAAGCATTGGTCCGCTGGAAGTGTGGAAGTCTTGGAAAGAGATTTTGCTGTTGATTGATTTGGTGGTCAGCTTGATCTATCTGTACCGCAGTCGCAAGCTGCAAGCTTACTGGGCTGACAAACTTGTGTGGCTGATTTTTGCCTACGCGGCGCTGCACTTGGTACTCTGGGCGGTGTTCCGACCCGAGCGCTCCCCGGCGCTGGCCGGCATTTTGATGAATCTGCGTTTTTTGGGAATGGTATTGCTGACGTGGGTGCTTCTTACTTTTGTGCCTCGTCGCAAGCTGCTTGATCTTGGGTTGGTGACGGTAGCCGTGGGAGGCTTAGCAGTACTTCTTTTTGCAGTGCTCCAGGCAACGCTCTTGCCAACAGATTTTTTGCAACACTTTGGGTACGGCAATGCGACCATAGCACCGGCAACTACTTTGGACAACAATCAGAGTATTGTGCGGCTGCAGTCTACCCTGCGGGGACCGAATCCGCTCGCTGAGTATTTGATTATCATTGGGGTGGTGTTTGCAACCGCGTGGCGTAAAGATCGCAGACTGCTGATGAGCGGGCTCTTGCTACTGACCGGCGTGGTGCTATTTTTCACTTATTCGCGTAGTGCCTGGCTGGGTGCATTTGTGGCTGGTGCAGTATTTATCTTTGTGCGCATCAAAAGCCAGCGGCTTAGGCGGGTACTGGTGGGCGGCACGGTAACCGTATTTATGGTTGGTGGTATCGGTCTGGCTGTTGCGCTGCCCCATTCGGTTTTTTTGCAAAACACAATTCTGCACAACAAGACAGGCGATCATGACCGCGGCTCAACCGTTGAACATTTTGCCGCTCTTGGTCGTGCGGGTAAAAACATGTGGCATCATCCTTTTGGCCAGGGTCCAGGTACGGCTGGTCCGGCTTCGTTTTATGGCCCTACCCCCAACATTCCCGAAAACTATTATCTACAGATTGCTGAGGAGCTAGGCATTTTTGGCCTGTTGCTCTTTTTGGCGATAAATGGCATGGTTGCCTGGCGATTATGGCAACAGCGTCAGCACAAATGGGCAGGCGCTTGGTTGGCGGCTTTTGTGGGACTCGCAGTAGTTAACTTCTTTCTGCAAGGCTGGGCCGACGAAACCACAGCCATCATTTGGTGGAGTATTGCGGCCATTTTGTACCGTGTAGAAAAATAAGCATTACCATATTGTTGACAAATAACTATACTTATGCTAATGTTAAGTCATTACATAAGTATGTAACACAAAAAGCAAGCAACATAAAAAGAAGGGTAACACAAAAAAATGAGTATCGAAAACCGAATCGCAAAATTCCAAAACCGTATTAGCGAACGATTACAGGAAGTAAATGTGCAACTCGCTCTTGAGCCAGTTCGCATTACCGACGTCACCGACAAAGAATAAAATATTTTCCTAAAAATCAATTACAAAGAAAGTCACGCAGCTACAGGAGCGCCCACAGTAAGAAATCTTCTTCTTATCGTGGACGCTCCTTATAAGTTTGTGTTTCAATTAACTTATGAGTCCACGCGTTGCCCACTACCGACCTTGGTGGCGAATTATCACTTACCTCAAAGAAGGCGCCATTCTCCAATACCTTCTCAGCGGCATTATCGTGTTCGGGGCTGATTATCTGGCGTTTTTTGCAAGCTATCGTTTGGGCAAGATCGAACTCGCGTTGGCGACAGCTATTGCGTATGTGATCGGTTTTGTGACCAACTTTTTGCTGCTTCGCTATTGGGCTTTTGCGCGTGACGCTCAGCGCGATTATTTTGTGACCGGTACTTTTAAGTATGGTGTCTGGCTGGCCATCAATTACGGCATCACCTACATGGCTCTTAAATTCTTGCAAGAGTGGCTCGGCATTTCGCCATTTTTGGGCAAATTCGTGGTCGCCTTTTTTATGACATTTTGGAATTATGCCGGATATCGCTTCTGGGTTTTTAAAGGTCCACAGTTTCATTCGGTTCACATTAGAGTATAATAAGCATAATCATGAATGAGACGCGTCCCAGCAAAAAGCAGCGCGAGTTACTGACCTTCATAGAGCAGTTTATCTCTCAGCACGGCTATGGTCCGAGCTACCGCGAAATTATGCGGGGTATTGGGTACAAGTCGGTTTCAACCGTCGCTATCCATGTTAATAATTTGATCACCAAAGGCCATTTGCACAAACGCAATCGTTCCGCTCGCTCATTAGAAGTAGTAAAGCAAAAAACACCTGAGTTTGTCGGTGCGCCGAAGATTGGCGCAGCAGAAGAAAAATGGTTAGTGAACATCGTGAATCACAAATTCCACTCAGCCGAACTGAAGGCCGAACAGCTGGAAGAGAAAATGGTAGACGAACTATATGTGCTGGTGGGCGCTTTGCACATTTTGGGTTTTGCCGAAGCCGCTAGTGCTGCCAAATCGCGTCTGTTGGCTTTGCAACAATCCACATCTAAACAAAACTAAATTGCCATTATCGCCACAAAGTGGTATGGTTTGACTAATGGAAATTAGTAAGTTTATTTGGAAACATAAAGAGGCGACCGCTGCAGTGGCTTTGGCAGGCGCGGCTGTGTTGAGTACCCCGTCTTCACATCACCATAAGAACCCTACTGCCGAAGCAGGCATGAACTTCTCGCCTGAATTTGAAAAGCTTAAAGCGGCAGGACAAGCAATTGGCGCGGTGGCGGTAAGATGTAATATTGTCACCGTGAAAGATCCCGCTGAAACGACGCTTGCTCCTAATGAAGCAAAGGTGATGGGCGTATTCACTGATGGCGCAGTTAACCGCTCACTTCAGTCGGGTATCCTTTTTTCCGCGAATAAAAGCGGTGGAGTTACTGCGTTGCCGCTTAAAGGCGGTGATTTCAAGAGCTTTTCAGCCACATCTTTGAATGACGAGCAAGCTTTTAATAGTGGAGGGATTCACTTTACCGTGAAAAGAGACAACAAAATAGTGGAAGTAAAAGCAGGCTGCTAATTATTGACGAACAGATTGACCTCGCGGCGCTAAAACAGTATAATTACCCTCGTATTCCGGGGTAGCTCAGCGGTAGAGCGGGTGGCTGTTAACCACTAGGTCGGAGGTTCGAACCCTCTCCCCGGAGCCATAAAGTATATGATTGAAAAGACTTCCCCGGGAGTCTTTTTATTTTGTTATCATAGTGCAATGTACAGAGTTCAGGTTGAAATACGCAACTCCAACATCGACGGCAAAGGTGTCTTTGCCTTAGAATCCATACCCAAAGGAACAATTGTCTGGCAGTACACCGAAGGCCACGATAAAAAGATATCAAGAGAAGAGTTTGATATCTTAAACGAAAGTACCAAAACCGCAGTACAACGTGTCGCGTATCTTTCACCTACTACCAAGATGTGGGTACTACCGCCAGGCGATGATCCAGCCTGCTACACTAACCACGATCCAACCGATTTCAACACAAGTGTATCTTTTGAGCCTGAGATTTCAGAAGAACCGCTGTTCCGTGCTAATCGAGATATTGCAGCAGGTGATGAGATAACCAATAACTACACCGACTTTGATGAAAATTCGACCCCTGATAAATTTAAATGGTTGTAGAATAAGAATCTATGAAACAATCACTACCTCAGCCAAAGGATGTATCAAACCTTACTCCAATTACCGCGCACCAGCTTACAGCTGACGCAACGCTCGACCAAGTGTTGCTTGCCGAAGCCGATTTTACTGGCAATGAAGCCAAAAATCTCACCTTTGATGACAGTTTGCTCGAGAGAGTCTCGTTCACCGAAGCCAAAATCGACAAGCTCAGCCTGAGCGACACTGTCGTGAAGACTTCTGATTTTTCGGCCGCCCGCTGCAGTGGCGGGTCGTTCATTCGAGTGCGATTTGTCGGGGGACGGTTGAGCGGAATAGATTTGAGCCGCAGCTTGTTAAAGGATGTGGTCTTTGAGGGTTGCAAACTCGACATGGCTAACTTCCGGTTTGCCAAACTTGAACGCGTGCAGTTTATTGAGTGCAACCTGACCGAAACCGACTTTCAAGCAGCAGAGCTTGTGGATGTCAACTTTACCTCATCGCATCTGGAAAGGACCGAATTTGGCCAATGCAAAGTCAAGAATGTTGATGCCAGACAGGCCGAGTTGTTGGACATTCGTGGTTGGCAGGATCTTAAAGGACTCAAGATTGATTCGTTGCAGTTGGTCATGATTGCTCCGCAATTGGCTGCGAATATTGGTATTACGGTCGAAGATTAATTAAACGTGTGCAGCGTGGCGCTGGTGATGCCGTGGAATAATGCCTGGCCCGCAGTCTCGTCGTAGGCGCTCCCATCAACAGTTTTGGTAAAGATCACCAGCACGTAGGGATGTGTGTGGTTGTCGATAATTGCGGCATCGTGCACGCGATCGTCCAGCCAACCGGCTTTATGGTACACCGTGACGCCGCTTGGAATTGTCGCCACGATGTAATCTGTTTTGTTCGCGTTCTGCATGAGATTAAGCAAAAACTGGGTGTGCTCAGCGTTGAGCAATTGCTTTTGGTAGAGTTGACTCAGGAGCAGCGCCACATCATTCGAGGTCAGCGTATTATCATCAGGGTCGTAACTGGTGAGTCCATGAGCGGCGGCAAACTCTTTTAAGGCTGGATGGCCAAGGACGGTATTGAGCGCTTCCCAAGCTCCATTGTCGCTGACCTCAATCATTTGTTGCAATTGATTGCGAGCCGTGTCGTTGCCTACAAGGTCATCGAGATCGACTTGTCCGGCCTCCACTTGGTGAAGATACAACGAGGCGGTAAGAAGCTTGGCCGTACTGGCCGCCACAAAAGGCGCGGATTCACCATAGTGATACGATTGATGGTTGGCGATGTCGGTAACCGATACAGACATATCCAGCTCGGGGTGTTGGGCAAGGAGACCGGTAATCTGGCTGTTCAGGGTAGCGATGGCGGCGCTGCTGGGGCTGGGTGGTTTGGACGAGGCAGCCGCAACGACTTTTTGAGGCACCAGCGTCACTGATGAAAGAAACGTTTTGTGGTAGATAAAGAAGCCGCTCCCAAGCAGGACGCTGGCGACGGTTAGGGCGATGATCGCTTGCCGAAAACGGTGCTGTGATTGAGGGGTTGCAGTTGTCTCGCGAGCTTCCATAAATGCGCACTATACCGTCCAGGGCTGAACTTAACCTAAGAAAAGTCTCGCGACCCTCAGCCTCTCCCCAGGAAGCCGTGACATATTAAGCCAGACATTATGGAGAAAGCAAATGGAGACGCGCGCATTATTTAAAAAACTGCCACAGAAGACTAAATTGGTTGGCGCAGCGGTGATAGTGGTTGCGGTTGCCGTCAGTTTTTATGGCGGCATGCAACTCGAAAAGGCTGAGCAACATCGCAAACCAATCGCAGCTCAACAGTTTGACGAAAGCGCCATTACGCCTGGCGGCATGATGAGACGCGGTGGACGTATGGGCAGTAGCCTTCGAGTTGTTGGCCAAGTCACTGCAGTGAGCAGCTCGAGCATTACGGTCAACGATGCGCGGCGTGGCGGCGCGACTACTCTTTCGATCACCAGCAACACCAAAGTCACGAACAATGGCGCAACCGCTGCGGTGAGTGATATCAAAACTGGTGATACGGTAATGATTCAGAAGACAGGTACCACTTCCACCGAAGCTAGCCAAATCACCATCAACCCTAGTTTTGGCGGCGCCAGTACCCAAGCCCCAGACGCCAACGTCAATTAATTAGTCCTGCAGATCGAATTGCCTGGTATGATAGAGGCATAGTGAAAGCTGCGCTGAACAAACAACGCGATGTACTGCGTATTGAGATCGAAGGCCACAGTGTTGTACGAGCATTGTTGATTTGTCTGGTTTTTATTGGTGCGCTACTGGCTATCAATCGGACACGGCATGCGCTTCTTTTGATTGCGACCGCCTTTTTCCTGACCCTTTCTCTTAATGCGCCGGTGTATTGGTTAAGCAATAAATTGCCTGGTAAGCGGCGTGGAAATCGCAAGATCGCCACGATTGTGGCTTTTGTGATTGTAACCCTGGCACTTGGTGGATTTATGGTAAGTCTGGTGCCGCCACTTGTCCGTCAGACCAGCCACTTTGTCAGCTCCGCACCGCAGTTAATCGCGCAAACTGAAAAGCAGAATGGCCCTGTTGGTGATCTCATTCGTAAGTACAAATTGCAAGATGAGGCGCAACATATTACCAGCCAACTCTCGGGCCATTTTGACCAAGCAGGTGGCCGCGCATTTGGTGTGCTGAGCCGGGCTGCAGGAAGTGTGGTTGCGGTGCTGACCATCTTGGTGCTGACCTTTATGATGTTGCTGGAAGGGCCGTATTGGCTGAAGCTTGCCAAAGAGCTATTGCCCGAACGCCACCATGAACGCACCGAGCGGCTGACCCGTGAGATGTACAGTGTGGTCAAAGGGTATGTGAACGGGCAGGTGGTATTGGCGGTGATTGCGGCTGTGGTAATCCTTCCGGTGCTTCTTGCGCTGCATATTGATTATCCGATCGCCTTGGCGGGAGTGGTTTTGATCTGTGGGCTCATCCCGTTGGTTGGGCATATTATTGGCACAGTCATTATTACTTTGGTGGCGTTGGCTCACTCGCCATTTGCCGCAGCAGGAATTGCCGCGTATTACGTTCTGTATCAACAGGTCGAGAATTATATTATTCGTCCACGGATTCAAGCCACTGCTACCAATTTATCGCCGCTTATCGTGTTTGCCTCGGCCATTATTGGCGTAGAATTTGGTGGCCTCTTTGGTGCGCTCGTGGCGATTCCGATTGCCGGCTGTGGTCGCATTCTGCTCGTGGAATACTTGCGTCGCAAAAAAGAAGCAACAGCCTAAATAAAAAAGGAGGCTGGGTGGGAGCCTCCTTTGGTGATTGCCTGATGCGTTAGTACGCGGCCATGGCTGATTCTGGCCAGAGGGTCCGTACGAATTTTTTGCCTTTGGCGCTCAGCCGAATCCATAATCCATACGACGAATTGCGACTGACGATCAAGCCTTTGTGGTGCAGTTCCTGAATGATATGTGCGAGTTGGGCTGGTCCGAATCGCAAACTTTCAGCGAGTGCCTCAAAGTCTTCTTCGCCAGTATCATTCACTTGCTGTAAAACAATTGCGTAGTCATGCTGTAGCCTTATATGCTTCACATTGTGCTCCTTGTTTACCATTGGGAATAGTAGAATGCTAAACTGAGTAAATGCTTATGTTGAGATGAATACAGCGAACATTTGTTTGCATATTACTCCTTGAATACCGTACTATAAACGTAAGAGGATTAATGCGTAAACTGCGCTCAAACCAACATTCAGGGTATCTTGCAACAAGCATAAAGGTGTGTGCGATTTTGGGAGTCGGAGCGATTGTGGCTGCGATTGCGGCACTGACCGCTAATTCACTCTATCGCCAATTATTTATCGACCGCGCGCGAACTGCAGCCTTGGCTGTGGATCCTCAACAGATCAGCCAATTGACTGGGACCGATAAAGATCTTTCACAACCAAACTACACCAAACTCAAAGAAAAACTTATTAGCATACATCAAGCCAACCGCGATTCGCGATTTGTATACGTCATGGGCGCCCGAAATGGAGGCGTCTATTTTAATGCTGATTCTGAACCACCCACCAGCAGCGATTATTCGCCGCCAGGGCAAACCTTTGATGAGGCGAGCGATGCAGTGAAGGCGATGTTTACCGATGGTCAGGATTTGATAGAGGGACCGATTCGCGATCGGTGGGGTATTTGGCTATCAGCGCTTTCGCCGGTTTTTGAACCGAGCACACACAAGCTCGTCGCGATCATCGGTATTGATATTCCGGCCAAACAATATCTGACCTTAACGATTGGCGCCGCAACCTTACCAATGGGCATTGCGGCAGTTGCAGCAACGATTGTCGCTGCATTTGACGCGATGCGTCGCCGCCACCGAGAAGTGGTGGAGCTCAAGGCTGAGCTGGTTTCGATTATTTCTCATGAGCTAAATTCGCCGCTGGCTGGCATCCGTTGGGCGGCCGAAACATTACAGCTTACTCCGCAAACCGACCCGCAGCGTTCGCTCACTGATGCCATCAAAGAAAGTTCCCAGCGGCTGCAAGAAAGTGTCGATGAAGTACTGGATCTGACGCGCCTAGGCAGGCAGGGCCAGGACCTTACTCCTACCCCCACTGACATGACCAAGTTGACTCGCGAAATCTTTGCCATGCAAGCGCTGCCGGCAAAGGAGCGCCGCATTGGATTGCGGTTTGATGCGCAGTGGCCTGATAAACTTATGGTGACGTGTGATGCGGTTAAGATAAAGCGGGTGATGAATAATCTCATCTCAAACGCGATTAAATATTCTGAAGATGGCGGGACGGTTGTTGTCGGGTACCATCTGGTTAATGGCAAGCATCGCTTTAGTATTACCGACGCGGGCATTGGGATCCCAAAGAGCGAACAAGCCAAGGTGTTTGCAGGCTTTTATCGGGCCAGCAATGCGGTGGATAGCGGCCGGCACGGCACTGGACTTGGATTGTATCTTGCACGGAAGACGATCCAGCAGCATGGTGGCACCTTATGGCTTGAATCGGCGGTGGGCAAGGGGACGACCGTTATTTTTGAGTTACCCGATCGTACCTCTAAGTAAGCAAATCAGGACTGGCGGCCATAAAGACCGTGCTGATTTTGCCACAGGTAAAGCCAAATGACACCACGTAGCCATTGTTCGCTTTGCCCACAAAGGTTCCGTCAGCAAAGTAGGCCCCGTAGAAACCAGCCTTGTAGGCGTTGGTGGTGGCGGCAGTTAAGGCAAAGTCCCATGGCGCGGTGGCGTTATTGTTCAAGTAGTCGAGGTCTGTGACCGCTTGGGCTGCTGATTCAGTACTTCCTTTTTCGGATGCGGCGATTACCAGTTTGACCGAACTTGTCATATAGCCCTGTAGCGCGGCCGTGTTTTTGCTGCTGATGGCGTCTTTGATGTTGTCTTTGAGTGATTGCGAGACAGCGCTGCAAGTAGGGGCTGGAGTAGTGGGTGTCGTGCTTGGGCTGCTTGCGACAGCGGCTTTTTTGGCGTCATCAAGTTGTTTTTTGAGCGTATCGACTTGGCTTTGCAGCTGCTGCTTTTGGCGGTCGGTGGTTTTGTCGGTTTCGCGGCAATTTTTGAGCCACCAACCCAGTAGACCAACTGCACCAAGCAATATCACAATGAGGACTATGCCGAGCCATTTGCCCCATTTACTTTTGGTCGTTTGCTGAGTGTCCTTATCTTTTGGCGCTTCTGTGTTCATGCGTACTCCTTAGCGAATTCTATGCTTATGCTAAGCATACACGCTGTGGGTAATCACGACAACGTTTTGAGAATTTCTTGGATATCAACCCCTTTGCCAAGTATAGGCTTCCACAAGTCCCCAACTTTCTGGAGCCGCGCAGGCGTATTCTTGATCGTGAATTGCTGCGGCGTCAGGCGCATCGTAACTTCATCCCAATGCAGAGGAGTTGAAACCGAAGCGTCTTTGGTGGGGCGCACGGAATAGGGGCTGGCCAGCGTTTGACCTTCGCCATTCTGTAAGTAGTCGAGGTAGATTTTGTGATGGCGATCGCGTGGATTACGCTCAAGGCTGGTAAGTTTTGGTTGGCGTTTGTTGACCTCAAGCACAATCAAATGCGCAAAGTCACGAACCTGAGCGTACGTGTAGGCGCCGCCGGTGGGAATAAAAATGTGGATACCGGTTTTGCCAGACGTTTTGGGGTAATGGGGAATGTGCCATTCTTCGCAGACTTCATGCACCGTTTTGGCAATCGCAATAACATCTTTAAAAGTGACTCCTTCGGGATCGAGGTCGATCACTGCCCAGTCTGGTTTGCTGAGGTGTGGCACACGTGAGCTCCAGGGATTAATCTCGATCGACCCCAATTGCACAATGTACAGCAAGGTTTCCAGGTTTTTCATTACAATGTATTTGACGTTTTCATTGGTGCTTTCGGAAAAGATGGTTTTGGTATGCACAAAAGGCGGCAGGTGCAGGCTGCTGACATCTTTTTGGAAAAAGCCGTGATCTTTATAGCCGCTGGGCTGCCGTAGCATCGAAATCGGACGATCAAGAAGGTAGGGAAGAATGGTGTGGCTGACGGATTCGTAGTAATGAATAAGATCGCCTTTGGTGTAGCCGCGTTCGGGCCAGAATAGTTTGTCCAGATGAGTGAACGCAAAAGGTTGCTTGGCGGTAGCGCCTGGCTTCTTTGCGGCCGGACTGGCCTCGGGATGTTTTGCATCTAGTTTCTTAGGTTTTTCACGGTGCACCTCGCTCGCGTTTTTATCTGGCCGCAAACCTTCAAACTCTGGTTGGCGCAGCATGTTTTCGCTCGTCCATTCGCTAAACGATACTTCACAGACCAGCCTTGGCCTCACCCAGTGCACAGTGCCATTGGGTTTTGGCTCTTGCTCAAATAAAGAAGCTGGCTGTTCGAGTTTGTTAAGTTTGTCGCGCAGCAGCCGTCGTTCATCATCAGGCATACCTGCATTCACATGCCCTACATACTCGAATTTTCCTCTGTGATACACGCCCACCAACAGTGCGCCGAGGTACGTCCGAGTGCCACGGCCTTCGGTAAAGCCGCCAATCACCACTTCTTGACGAAGGTGAGTCTTAACCTTGAGCCAATCGCCACCGCGAATACCGGCTTGATAAGTGCTATCAGCTCGTTTGGCAACCATACCCTCCAAATGATGCGCCGCGACCGAGCGAAAGAACGACTCGCCTTCGCGCACCACATCGTCACTGAAGATCAATTTTTGGGAACTCTTGGGAATGACCGAGCGCAGTAGCTTTTTACGCTCATGCAAAGGCATTTCTCGGATATCCCGTCCGTCATACCATAAAATATCGAACACGCAGTACTGCAAGGTCCCCTCTTGTTTCCTGCCCCAGTTTTGAAGACGTTCAAAATGCGGCCGGCCAGTCTCGTCGGTCACCACGATCTCGCCGTCTACCACAACTTCGTGCTTGAGCGAGCGCAGCGCTTCGGCAATGGCGGCGAACTTCTCGCTAAAGTCCAGGCCATTACGTGAGTAGAGTTCCACCTCGTCTTTATGCTTTGTGCCAATCGCGCGATACCCATCCCACTTCATTTCGAACAGCCAGCCATCTTTGGTAAACGGCTCATCAACCAGCGTGGTGAGCATGGGAGTAATCTTGCGAGGCAGGGCTTTTTTGGGAAAGGCTTCGAGGTGGGTTGGTTTTTCCGCCAATTCGTCGACCTTTTTGCCGCTCACCACCGATTCATCCTTGGTCGTAATATCTTTGGTTGTTGCATATTCGTCTCCTTTCTTGATCAATAGCCAGGCATCTTTGTCGGCTCCATCAAGTTTAATCAGCGCAAATTCACCGTGTAACTTTTGGCCATCCAGCACAAACGTGAGGTGTCCGTTGGCTAGTTCCTGGCGTAAGGTCGTCGTTGGATTGGTAGTCTCGGCGCGCGGCCAGTAGGTGCCTTGGTCCCAGATAATCACTTCGCCAGCACCGTAGTTACCTTCAGGAATTGTGCCCTCAAATGTACGATACGCAAAAGGATGATCTTCCACCTGCACAGCCAAATGGCGCTCGTGCGGATTCATGGACGGACCTTTGGGCACAGCCCAGCTTTTGAGCACGCCGTCGAGCTCTAGCCGAAAGTCATAATGCAGCTGCGAGGCGTGATGCTCCTGCACCACAAAGGCTAACTTTTTATGTGGCGCAGCGACTTTACCCTTGGGTTCCGGGGTGTGGGCAAACTTTCGTTTTGCAAAATATTTGCCAAGACCCATGGGCTATTTTTTTGACTTCTCGTTGGTGGCCAAACTGGCTTTAAGCGTTTGCAGCAAGTCTTTGGCATTTGTTTTTTCGGCTGGTTTGCGGCGAACTGCGGTCGGGGTTTTACCCTTGGCTTTTTTGGCAATAATTTCTTCCAAGTTGTCCGTGTAGGTGTCCTGAAAATCTTCTGGAGCAAACGGTTTGGTTTGCTGGGCGATCAGTTGCAAGGCCACCTTCACCTCTTTTTCATCAATTTCGTTGCTTGGAAGTTTGAGGTCGACGCCTTCCCGCAAATCACTTGGCCAACGCATTTGGTTAAGGACCAAGGCTTTGCCAACCGGCTTGATGACGCCAAGATGCTCGCGTTCATGAATCACAAACAGAGCCAGAGCCAATTTGCCAGAACGTTCCAGCGCTTCGTGGAGCAAGCGGTAGGCTTTTTCGGCGCCTTCGTCAGGTTCTAAGTAGTAAGGTTTTTCAAAGTAGCGGATATCTACTTCGCTGGAGTCGACAAATTGTTGGATATCGATGGTTTTGGATTTTTTGGGATCAGCTTTTTCAAAGTCAGCCTTGGTGAGGACCACGTAGTCGCCTTCGCGGTATTCATAACCTTTGACGATATCATTCCAGGGAATTTCCTCACCATCTTCGCGACAAATGCGCGCATAACGAATAGGCGAGTGATCATCTTTGTGCAGCATGTCCAGGTCCAGGCCTTGCCGCGGATTAGTGCCGCTAAACAAATGTACCGGAACATTCACCAAGCCAAAACTGATTGAGCCAGTCCAAATTGGTCGCATACATTCATAATACCAGAAGGCGTAATATGATACATTGGAATGACGTGGAAGTTTTGATATGCAACAGATAATTACACACCTTAAAAAGAGCACTTTTCTTCGGCACAATGCCGTGTTCTTTTTTGGCTCCTTAGCGGTTGGTGGGCTGAATTATGTGTATTATCCAATCCTGGGCCGGTTGCTCAACCCTGCTGCGTTTGGTGAAGTACAGGCATTGGTTTCACTTTTTTTGCAGCTGAGTATTTTTTTAACCGTGCTGGGGCTGGTGACGGTAAACGTGGTGGCCAATTACGAAAGCGAAGACGCTCGCAATCAAGTGGTCTTTGAGTTTGAAAAGCTGGCGCTGCTTGTAGGTATTCTGGTGACGATTGTTGTCGCGGTCTTCAACCAGCAGCTGAAAAGGTTTTTCCATTTTGAGTCGGCCTGGCCATTTATTATTTTGATGGTCAGCGTGGTTACCAGCGTGCCCTTTATGTTTCGCAGTTCATTCTTGCGTGGCAAAAAGAAGTTCGGTTTGGCATCGCTCGCGAATCTTTTAGGCGCTGGGGGAAAGTTGGTGCTTTCGGTATTGCTGGTGGTTATTGGTTGGGGAACGGCAGGAGCGATTGCGGGAATTGCAATCTCGCAGATAATCGCCTCGATCTATGCGGCAGCCTATGCAGCGCGATTGGGATTGCGGCACACTCCAGGAACTAGACGTATAATGCTGCCAAACCTTAAGGTCCTGCTTCCAGAATTAAGGTACGGTGCTTTGGTGTTGGTGGGTTCACTCATTATTACCATTCAATACAGTTTGGACATTGTAGTGGTTAAACATTATTTTGATGCGCAGACAGCTGGTTTGTACGCGGGTATTTCAAGCGTGGCGCGGATCATCTTCTTTTTGACAGCCTCGATCTCCTTGGTGCTTTTGCCTTCAGTCAAGCTCAAGCAAAGCCCGGCAGAAAATCGGCAGTTATTATTAAAGTCGCTTGGTTTGTTGGCGTTGGTGGGTCTGCCGGCCGAAATTGTCTTTATGTGTTTTCCAAAGTTCATCGTTGGTTCACTAATGGGACCTGCCTATCACGCCTACGTGGGACTGTTGCCAAAATTAAGTTTAGCCGTTTTTATTATCTCTGTACTTAACCTATTTATCTCCTATTACATTGCACTTCGTCGCTACGGCATTGCATTAGTTGCTATAATAGGGGCTGTTGTCACTTATGCTTTAATGGCGGGACACCACAGTAGCCTTGAGGCCATAATTGACAGCTTATTACTTGGTAGCATCGTAATGATGTGCCTTCTTGGTATCTGGTTAGCAGCTTCGCGAATAATGCCAGCTCGTCCAGACAACCGATAAGCACATTTCACACATAAGACACGTTCAATAGCTAAACCGTTGACACCAGAACGGTTTATTAAGGGCCCTATTATTGGGCGTTGTTGTTCGTGTATTAAGTGCGTCACAAAATTTAAGGAGGGTGGAATGAAGGTCCTTATATTTACGTGGAAAGATCGCCAGCATCCGCATGCCGGGGGTGCCGAAGTGGTGAACGAGGAGTTGGTGCGACGCTTGGTGGCAGATGGTCACGACGTCACCATGCTCGTGGGTGGTTTTCCAGGCAGTGCTGCTGAAGAAGCGGTTGATGGGTATAGAGTCATCCGAGTGGGAAGTTGGTACACCGTATATGTTCGAGCGTACCAATATTACAAAAAGAATTTGCAGGGCTGGGCCGATTTGGTGATCGAAGAGGTCAACACCGTTCCCTTCTTTACGAAGTTTTATGTCAAAGAGCCGTCGTTGCTCTTTTTTCACCAACTTTGTCGGCGTATTTGGTTTTACCAGATGAGCGCACCGGTAAATCTGATGGGTTTTTTGGCTGAACCATTGTATTTGCGACTCATAAGCAGGCGCCGCGGGAAAGTCATTACCGTGTCCGAGAGCACCAGACGCGATTTGCAACGTTATGGATTTGATCAAGAAGAGATCGCGCTTATTTCAGAGGGTATCAAAATTAAACCGATCGATAACTTGGATAAAGTCCGAAAATATACTAAGCCAACTCTCCTTAGTTTTGGTTGCGTACGATCTATGAAGCGAACGCTGCATCAAGTAAAAGCTTTTGAGATTGCCAAAGAGCGTATTCCTCATTTGCAATTGCGCATTGCTGGGCAATTGGCTGGACGGTACGGCAAAAAAGTCTGGCGCTATATCATGAAAAGTCGTTTTAGCGATGACATCGAATACATGGGCGCTATTCCCGACGACGAAAGAGACGAACTAATGCAAAAAAGTCATGTTATCTTACAAACAGCAGTCAAAGAAGGTTGGGGACTGACCATTACTGAGGCCGCCAGCCAGGGAACTCCTGCGGCGGTATATGACGTGGATGGACTGCGCGATAGTGTGCGTGATGGCGAAACCGGTGTGGTGACTGCGTGCAATCCGAGCGCTTTGGCTGAGGGGATTGTGGCGGTACTCCAGGACGAAACCGTTTATGCTACCATGAGAGAAGCCGCATGGCGTTGGAGCCAAGATATCACCTTTGATCGCAGCTATAGTGACTTTAAGGAAGCGGTAGAACTGGCATGAACACACCACTCGTTTCGATTATCGTCACCACGTATAACAATCACGCCACACTTGATGCATGTCTGGCTTCGATTACCGCGCAAACCTATCCACACTGCGAATTGATTGTGGTTGATAATGCTTCCACCGATGATACTATCGAGATTGCCAAACGATACACCTCTAAGTTTTTTATCAAAACGCCCGAGCGCTCCACGCAGCGCAACTTCGGCGTGCGGAAAGCGAGAGGTGAGTACGTGGTAATTATTGATTCTGACATGGAGCTGCAACCCGAAGTGATTGCCAACTGCGTGGCCACGGCCGAAGCTGACCCGACGGTAAAGGGGATTATCATTCCGGAGGAATCTTTTGGTCAAGGATTTTGGGCGCAATGTAAACGTTTGGAGCGTTCCTTTTATGTGGGCATAGATTGGATTGAAGCTGCGCGGTTTTTCCGCAAAGCAACTTTTGAGGAAGTTGGCGGTTACAACGAGGCGCTGGTCAGCGGCGAAGATTGGGATCTGTCGCAGCGAGTTGGAGCTATTGGTACACTAGCACGCGTGGATACTTTTATATTGCATAATGAACAACAATTAAAACTGATGCGGACATTGCGCAAGAAGTTTTACTATGCCGGAAAGTTTACGGCCTACACGGCCCAAACCGTCCCCACCGAAGTGTCACGCCAACCAACCAATATTGTGTTG
The DNA here is from genome assembly GCA_035480055.1 of Saccharimonadales bacterium (SeqCode). Taxonomy (GTDB): domain Bacteria; phylum Patescibacteriota; class Saccharimonadia; order Saccharimonadales; family DASZAF01; genus DATIIB01. Next base: position 118,639 of record DATIIB010000001.1, on the reverse strand, counting down.
CGTCGGTTTGGTCTCTACTTTTCGCGGCCGCAAGTTTTGCTTGGCAATCCACTTTTAGGAGTGGGAATGCTGTTTATGAAAGTGGCTGAATTTGGGTGCGGCGCCGCGGGATATCTATGGCAGCAGCGGAAGCGAGAGGTCGCATAATGCATTTTACTAAAGCCCGCCTGCAGGAAGTGTACTGGCAGTCCTGCCGTCACGAAGGCTTCCTGAATATTTATATCTATCGCCGCATCTCGATGCGTATTGCTGTGGTGGCCGCAAAACTCGGGATCAGTCCGAATCAGATTTCGACCGGATCGCTGGTTTTTAATATTGCCTCAGCGCTGATGTTTGTGCCAGGCGACAGCGCAATGTCGCTGTGGGCACTGGCGCCGTTTCATATTGGTAAGGTTTTGGATTGCGCTGATGGACAGTTGGCTCACTTGGCTAATAAACAGAGTGCACTTGGCGCGTTTTTGGACCCGTTCTTTGACCGCGTGAGCGATATTCTGATTTTGCTTGCTTTGGCAATTGGCTATCATTTTAGCAATGACGCAGATATCGCCCTCTACCTGTTGCTTGCCCTGGTAGCTGCGTGGTTTTTGGCGGCCTACATGGACAATTACGCAAAGACTCAGCACACAGCTTTGTCTACTCTGCGCCGCGCCAAAGAACGAGCCACAAATCCGCTTATTACACGATTGCTCAAATGGGATGGCGGCTTTACCGGGCTCATCACAACGGTGGCAGTGGTTTTTCGACAGATTCCAGCGCTGATCGCCTTCTTTCTCCTGTTTGCGATCCTGCCTTTACCCATGCAGTTTAAGGGGATTTATATCCGTTTGCGCGAGGAACAAGCTTGAAGCAGCAACTTCCTATCTGGTGGCGAAGAGTGTGGCTGTGGATACGACAGCCACCGCATTACTACGTGGTGTTGCTGGTGATCGCCGCGATTGCGACGCATCTGCAGTGGTTTAATTTTTTTAGCACGCTGGAGTTTGGTGACTGGGAGTTCCGGCCAGACGAAAGCGTGCGCGAAATGCTGACCTCCTGGAATACATGGGTGCCATTTGAGCGCTTAGGCGGCGTTAATATTTTGATGTCCAGCTTTCCAATCCGCGGGTTGGCTTGGGGGTTGGTGACGCGCATTGGATTCACGTACGATATTGCAACCAAGCTGACTCTCTTTTTGCCTGTCGCACTGGGGGCTTTTTTGTTGCCTTTTATGCTCGGGCGGCGCCTTTTTAAGGACGACAAGGTTGCTTTTCTGACCGCGCTTTTTTACGGTTCCACTACCTACTTTTTAATTCTGCAAACTGCTCATGTGCCGATTGCGCTGATCTACGTACTGCTCCCGCTGCTGGTATATTTGCTTGATAAAGCGCTGGACGAAAACAAGTGGCGGCATTGGCTGTCGCTCACTCTGCTGTTTTGCGTCGGTATTTTTTATGAAGTGCGCATGATGTATGTAATTGGCGGGATTTTGGCCGCGTACTTCTTGTGCTTTTTGTTTACCCGGCGGGTGCACATTAAATATTATCTCAAGCATATCGCAGCTTGTGGCGTCGTATTGCTGCTATTGAATCTTTTTTGGATGATTCCTACCAAACTGGCTGCCGGGCAAAGCATTGGTGAAGTGGCAGGGCGGGGATTATTCGGTAATGCCTTGTTTAATATGTTGCAGTCGATGACCATCATGAAGTGGGACTGGACCGGCGCAGCGCCAGACAGCACTTTTACGGCGCAGATTATTCCAGGCTATTTATGGATTGTGCCCGTGCTGGTAGCGGTGAGTTTGGTGGCGGCCGGCCGATTCCGAAAGCGACTACTCTTTTTCCTGACTCTCACCGTGGTGGGACTTATACTCACCAAGCAATCGGCAGAGCCATTTAGTGGGTTGTACCATTGGCTGTATCTCCACTTCCCGGGTTTTGTATTGTTCCGCGAAGCCTCCAAGCTGTACGTGTTGGTGGCCTTTGGTTATTTTGGCATCCTGGGCTATGGGTTGGTGGCGCTTAAGGATGTGCGTCAGAAGATCGGTCGATGGCAGATAAGTATGGGATTTGTGGCTTCGGCCGCATTGCTGTTGTTGGTGGCGTTCGTAAATCTGCGACCTGCACTTACCACGCAAATCGGCGGTACCTTTAAGAATGCGCAGATGCCCGAAGATTATAAAGTGCTTAAACGCTTCTTGGCCACGCAACCAGATTACTTCCGCGTGTATTGGGTGCCACGTGAATCATGGTGGGGTTTTTATGATGATGCGCATCCGCGCGTTCGTTCAGTGGATGCGTTGGAGAAGGAGTGGCGGCCGTTGCTGGATTCGCTGGGCAGTGACCATGGGTATGATTTGGCCAAGGCTAATATTGATATATTTTCGCAGCCGTACTCTGAGAATCTCTTTGCCAATTCGACTATTAAATATGTGGTAGTACCGCTACGCGACCAAGCCAACAAAGACGATTTTTTCCCGTATTACGGTGATAGCGAGCAATTTTACAAAGATCAGTTGGACAAGATTTCCTTTTTGCAGCGAGTCCAAATTGGCACGCAGCATGTGGCGGTGTATCAAAATATGCACTATCGACCATACATTAGTGCCACGAATACGGTCTACGCCGTGCCCGACAGCGGGGTGTTGTCTGATAAGCTTTCGGTGCTCGCGGCTCACTTCAGCAAAGACTTTAGCGTGACCAGCGATCCAAATGCCTATAATGCCTCGCGAGCTGGCAACGGACTGCTACAGCCGCTGTTTGATCCGAGTACACCTGGTTTAGTGGATCACCAAAAGTTGACGCAAAAGCTGCATGTGCCTGCCAACTCAGAACTGTATATTGACCAACAAGCGCCCCAACTTTCGTACCAGGTGACGGGTGGCGTGTTCCAACTTTCGTCCATGCCATTTGGAGGATTGAAGATCAACGGCCACACGAGCAACGGAAACCAATCTCCGACCATTATTGGGCGGTCCAAACTTGCTGCGCAAGGTACGTATTATGTAGGGGTCGGAGATCATTTGGCTTCGCTGGATATTTCGTCGGGTGCGCATAACTTAGGTAAGGTCAGCCAGGCCGCGACGCTGTATAGCCAAACCAGCCAACGAAATCTCATTCCCAATCCATCGCTCGAAGACGGCCTGTGGCAAAAACAGGTCGGCGACTGCAACAATTACGATACTAAAGGGCAGCTTGGTATGCGCCTCAACGATGCCTTTATGACTGATGGCAAGCAATCGCTGCAGCTTGCCGCTTCTAATCACACCGCCTGTACCGGTCAGCAGCAGATTGGGGTGCAACCAGGCGCAACCTATCTGTGGGCGTTTGATTATCAAAATGAAGGTGGCCAAAAGGCTGGCTACAAGCTAACCTTTAACGATGCAGCGCACACCACGGTGCAAGAAGACCTGACGCTGACCGATCAAGACTGGCATACGCTGCTTCGGAGTGTGTCGGTACCGCAAGGCGCAACGTCAGTTGACTACGAAGTGTACGGCTATCCAGACGAGAGTCATTCGCAGAACTCACTGACGCGGTATGATCGCTTTAGCCTGGTGCCGTTGCAGAATGTGCTAAAGGTTTCGCCTGACACTCAGCATACTTTTAGCACTTTGCCGCTGACGCCGGGCGAAACGCAGTTTATCTACCAGGATAGCGCTTTCCCGCTGACCAATCTCATTCCCAATCCATCGCTTGAAGACGGCCTGTGGCAAAAGCAGGTCGGCGACTGCAATAATTACGACAAACAAGCCGACATTGGCATGCGTCAAACCAATGAGGCATCGGACGGCAAGAAGGCGCTCCAGCTGGAAGCCGCCAAACACATTGCTTGTACCGGGCCAGATCCCATTGCGGTGAAGCCGAGTAGTACCTATCTCTTTAGTTTTGACTATCAAAGTCCCAATGCCGAAACCGCCAGCTATTACCTGCGCTTTGATGATCCGGCCAAAACGGTGAAGCGCGAGATTATCCAGCTCAAAGACACAAAGTGGCATCACTATACTACCAGCGTGGTGGCGCCACCAGGAGCGACGCATGTCTCGCTAACGCTGTATGCCTCGCCAAACAGTTATAGCAACGAGAAGGTCGCGGTACGCTACGACGCCTTTCAGCTGATCGAAACGCCAAGCGTGCTCCAGACCTATTATGTTGTCACGCAGCCGACGCAGCATGCGACCGTTCCCCACAAGGTCGATTACGAGATTGTCGGCCCAACCAAAAAGTTGGTGCATATCCAGGGCGCCACCGGGCCGTTTTACCTGACGCAGAGCGACGGCTACCATGCCGACTGGAAGCTCGAAGCTAATAATAGCAAAGCCAGCGGCCCGATCAACACCTGGTGGCCGCTGGTGCATCCTGATGCGATCGCGGCGAATCAACAGATCAAATTGAATGATTTTCAAAATGCCTGGTACGTTGACCCAGCAAACTTCTGCCATGCGCAGGCGGTCTGTCACCAGAACAGCGATGGTTCATATGACATTGAGATGATTATGGAATTTGCACCGCAACGCTGGTTTGTGTCCGGTTCGATAATCAGCGGCATCACCTTTATTGGCGCCACAGGTTACCTGATGTACGATCACCGGCGGCGTGTGCTGCAGGGGAGGCGAGTATGAAATATTGGCTCAAGACAGCACTGCAGAAAGACTTTGTTGGCTACACGCTCGTGTCGTTGCTAATCGCTTGGCCATGGCTACGGCCTGGCTTTGTGTTGACCCTCGATATGGTTTTTACGCCGACGCTGCGGCTACCTTCCACGGTCACCAATACATATCCTTTCTTTGCGCTGCTGCATTATGCCAACGTGCTGTTGCCAAGTGAGTTGCTCGAAAAAGTGCTACTCTTTGGCATTCTGATTGCCTCGGGCATTGGCGCACATCGGTTGGCGCAGTGGTTACTGCCAGCTACCAAGGAGCCGCTGACGAAGTGGGCGCCGTGTGCTGCGGGATTGCTCTTTATGATCAATCCGTTTGTATATTCGCGGTTTATGGCCGGGCAATACCTGGTGCTTCTTGGCTATGCGTTGCTGCCGCGGTTTCTGCGAGCGTTACTGCGTTTTTTGGAAGCACCTGCCTGGAAAAATATGCTGTGGGTAAGTGCACTGACGATCGCGATCGGTATTGTATCGATTCATGATGTTGGCATGCTGGGCATTGTGGCTGGTAGCTACGGGGCGCTGCAGTTTTGGCGATTGCGAACACATTCGGCACGGCTACGAACGCTTGCGCGGTATAGCGCACTATCCATTGTGTTGGTTGTGGCGGCGAGTAGTTATTGGCTCTTTCCAGGGCTATTGCATCATGGAGCAACTGCCCAAACGATCGGCCATTTTAGCAGCGTAGACCGTGCCGCGTTTGCCACAACCGGTGGCAATGCGGCAAGCCGCGTGGTGCATGTGCTTCGTTTGCAAGGTTTTTGGATGGATAGCCGCGGGCTATATGTGTTGCCGCAGGAAGCGATTGTGGCGTGGGGGCTATTCATGCTGCTACTGTGGGTAGTCGTGGCGATTGGAATTCGTGAAAGCTGGCGATACTCACGCGGTCGAACCATAGCGCTGATGGGCGTGATGGGCCTGGCAATTATCCTTGCCGAAGGGACCCTCACCGGCTGGCTGGCCACGCATCTGCCCTTTTTTGCTGGCTACCGCGAGCCCCAAAAGTTTGTGGCACTGGTGGCGCTCGGGTATGCGATATTTGGCGCATTTGGCGCAGCGCGGCTGGCTCGTATCGCCAGTGCGCACCGCGTGCTGCGGGCCGGTACGGTGGTTGGGCTTGGCGTATTGCCGATAATTCTGGCTTTGCCCATGTTCAATGGCTTTGATAATCAGCTTGCGCCAAAGGAGTATCCATCTGACTGGGCCGAAATAAACACTCAGCTGAATGCCGATCCTGCATCGTTCAAAACGCTATTTTTACCTTGGCATCAATATATGTACTTCAGTTTTGCTGATCGGATTATCGCCAGTCCGGCCGAAGCATACTTCGATAAGCCAACTATTGTAAGCAACGATCCGCAATATAAAGGCGTGGCGCCCGAAGTAGCTGATCCACTCAAACAGCGCATTCAGACGCAGATACTTCCTGGTGCTCCGGCCGGCACGCACTTGGGTGCGCAGCTCGCGCCGCTTGGGGTAAAATATATTATTGTAGCCCAGGATGACGACTATCAGTATTATAATTTCCTGAATCAACAAACAGACTTGCAGCTTATCAATGCCACACCGTCCCTTGCGCTATATTTTAATCAAGCCTTTAAGGGAGCAGCGCAATGAGAGCACGAGTGGGAGAGCCGATCATTAAAGGGCAACGAGCTTCGTTGCCGCAGCGCAAGCCTGTAGCGCCCACAGCGCCTGCTGCCCCAATCTCAGCGCATTCAGTTCCGGCACGCCGTCCACGATCGCTTGAGGGCTTTGTGCGGCGAGTAGCTACGCCAAAGTCCAGTGAACCTCGTGCTATTCGTCCAGTGGCTCATCGCCCGCAAGCGGTTCGTTCGATTCCACGCCGTCCAATTGCTCGTTCTGAACCGAAGGCGGTCGCCTCTACTCCGCAGCCAACCGTTCAGGCGCCGCAGCCGCAAACTGTTGCTCCGCCTCGGTCAAAAAGATCGCGCTTCCTGACGCGTTTCCAAATGCCACTGATTCTGATGGGCGCGATCTTTTTGGGAACACTTGCTCAAACGTTGATGGTGGGGCAAGTACTCCTGGCGATTTATGCAGTTTTTGCGATTTGGAAAGGCATGGCCAGTGCGCTGTCGTTCAAGCTGGGCCTGATCGGTATGGTGGCCACAGCCATGGCTTTTGTGCTGCAAAATGGTCAGCTGGCGAACACGTTTGCGATTTATACTTTTTGGCTTTTTGCCATCGGACTGGTGACGCTTTTTATAGAGATTTGGCGCGAATCGTGGCTGGATAAACGGGCAATCAAGGCGGCCCGAAAGCTTGCCAAGGCAAAAAGCTAATGCTAAACTTTCACAGGGGCAAATTAACGGAAGGGGGAAGACTATGCTCTTTAGAAATACCCACACGTTAACGGGCACACGCCAGTCGCCACACAAACTCGTCCTTGGGTTTGCAGTTTTGGCAGCCACCGCCGTCGTTGGAACGGCCGGAGTTGCAAACGCTGCACAGCCAGGAAGAGACCCCAACGCACCAAATCCGCCAAGCAAGGAAGCTTGCATGAACGGTGGATGGATGCACTTTGGCTTCAAAAACCAAGGGCAGTGCGTAAAGTGGTGGAACCAGCATGGCAGCGGCTATGGTGGGGGCAACAACCAAGGCAGTGTTGACGCCAACGTCAACGTCAATGTGAAGGGGAACAACAACGTTATCAACGTTGTGATCAACTTCATCATGGGACACTAGCTGCAAAACGCTCGTAAACTGAAGAGGCTCTCCGGAGCCTCTTTTTTAGCGCCTAAATAATCTCTATAATGCCGCTATCATATCGCAAAAGTTTTCAGGATATTTCACTCTTAACAAATGAGCGGCCTCGTGCGGTGAATACCATTGGGAGGCTATATGTTCGTCAGACAAAGCGATTGAGGATGTTGCGGGAATGGTACAAGTGTATATGTCTAAAATTAAACCAGCAGATTCGCCGCCGCCAAGAGGGATGCGTATATTTGCAAGGACCATACCAAGCTGTGTAATGTTACTTACGTCATGCACGCCTGTCTCTTCCCGTACTTCCCTTATGAGAGTTTCTGTGACGGTTTGGCCCTTTTTGCACTCGGCCGCCTGGCAGGTCCCAGTAGTCTCTCTTCGGTCCGTCCAGAGCCTTGGGATTGACTTGCAGAAGAAGGATCATATCTTCGGAGTTACGAATTAACGCCTTAATACCAAGATGAAAGATATCTTCGCTCATTTTTTGGTCGCAAGCAATTCGATAACGTTGTCTGTCTTTGGTGAAAGTTCAGTGCGCATAAAATCAACAAACAAATGTTCGTCGTATGCCTTGGTGTATTGCACTTCAAAACCGGCTTGAGTTACATATTGAGAGATTGATTCTTCTGTGTGAAAGAATCGACTATATGAGTAGCTTTTGCCTGTCTCCTCGTCGATAAAAGAAGCAGTGGTGAGCTTGGTCATAGGGTCGAACTTAACCTCTTTACGTGTGGCGTCTGGACATTTAGTAGAATTGAAAGCATTGAAATGGATTACGACTAAACCACAAACTTGACAAAGTTCTACTTTTGTACTACCATAAGCGTAGTAAATCGAAAGTTACCCTATGACTTTCGAAATAATGCGGAGGTTTCTAATGATTCGGAGTAAAGTTCTCATAGGGGTGGGATTAGCAAGTGTGGTAATGGCATCTGTGGCTGCGGCCCCAGCGCTTGCGTGGCATCCAAAGGGTGTTATTGTCAAAAAAGTTCAGAACGTTACTACTAATAGTGTCCTTTCTGACGCCAACAATGCGACTGAAGCAATTGCCGCCAAACCTGGCGACACGCTGAAGTATGTCATTGAAGTAAGCAACGATGGTGATGCTGCTGCTAATGGCGACAACGATATGGCTGGCGTAAAGCTGACCGACACGCTGCCCGATGGCATCGAATTGGTAAGCAATCCAAGCCAACGCACTATCCAAGAAGACTTAGGTACTATTGCGCCTAAGAATAAAGTTACCAAGGAATATTTGGTAAAGGTAACTTCTCAGCAGAATGGTGCTCAGATTGAGAACAAGGCTTGCTTTACTGGCGACAGCAAAGTGAAGGACAATCCTCAACAAGGTTGTGATGTTGCAGATGTGAAGGTGAACGTGCCGACCCCGACACCCACCCCAACTCCTACGCCAACACCAACCCCTCAGCCTAAAACTGAGACTCCGGCTCCAGCAGCCAGCCTGCCACAAACCGGTGCAACTGACGCTCTTGGCGCAGTCGCAGGTACGAGCGTGGTAAGCTATGCAACCCACCTGTACATCCGTTCGAAGCACGGCATCAAAAACGCATTACGCTTCAAACGCTAAAGTATGTCCTCATACTTACATCAAACGGCCCGAATATGGGCCGTTTTTTGTCCACAAGTAGCGTTTATTTTACACTACACGCCGCTATTTGTGGTGGTATACTAGAATGTATTAACAACTCGAACGTTTCTTAGCGGAATTCACGTGCAAATCGTGAGCTGTGCCGCAACGGTAATTGGCGTACGCGCCAAAAGCCCGATGGCTAAGAAACGGTAAGTCTTCCCGAGCAGGAAGGAACCTCAACACGAAGGTCGTTTTGCAGTCCCTCTCTCGCTCGCCGAAGAGAGGTTTTTGATGAGAGAGGGTAATAGCGTACAAGAGTGGGGAACGGGCCGAGAAGCCGAAAGGCAAGGCCGGTTTGAGGTATTTCGCACGCGTGCCCGAAAACTTGGCCAAGCGACTGTCGGTTTTGCCTTGGTCGCGAGCACGGTGCTGGCAGTACCAGCGCGAGCTGTGCCCGAACGTCAACCTAATTTGGTTTCTCAGGCGGTTTTGGAACACAATCAGCTACTTCAGAAAGGCTTGCATGGGCTCAGTGCCGAAACGGTCCGCGATGAACTAACTGACATCTCTGAACGTGTGCCGCTCCACATGGAGAATGGCTTTGATTATACGGTGAATGCGGCCGGGAATGATCTCCTTTCTGACACTGGGGTGGCGATTCGGCCCATGTTGCAAGTGGGGATCGAGGATGCCGAGCACGAAGCCCAGCATGACCCACGTTGGAATGACGAACTTATTCGCCGCAAGCTCGAGTTAAAACAGCACGAAGCTACGGTGGAGTTTGCCAAAATGCATGGGAGCGTGCGAATCACTTCGTTTTCGCTTGATGGCCGCAACGAGCAAGAGGGAGTTTTTGGCGAGGCGCCGCTGCGGGCGGTGCTGGCGCAGCTCGATCCTGACCTTGACCAAACGGTGTTGGAAGACGAAGAGGGAAACCTGGATCCGAACACGCTCTTGGATAGATGTTTTGAATATGATGGGGCGCTCTGTTTTGTGTCTTTGCCCCCAGCCGAGGTGCGCAAAGGTGGACGATCGGCCACCGGCGGCTACGATGCTAAGCGGCAGAAAGCGTTGCTGCGCGTGGCCACACCGCAGGCGGAGGCAACCTCTAGTACGGTTATTAACCAGCTGCGCAGTGCCTATGATACTCAGCTCGAAGCCCAATTTGGGAATACCGAAGGTGAATGGTTTGGCGGGCGTCGTCGGCCCAAACTGACCGCTACCAGTTCGTTAGAATTTATTTTGCAGCAACCTGATCTGATTGATCAACACCTCAAGAAAGTAAAAGAAGTGCTGCGGACCTATGCTGATCCAGCGACCAGAGAAGCAATATGCCAAAGCCTGCGCTATGACTTTGCAGCCGGCATTGCGGGACGAATTAAGGGCCGCACAGTGACTAGTCTTCAGCAAGCTGGCGAAGCAGCGCGTAAGGCGGGCGAGACTTTTGAGGGAGATTGCCCACTCAAATCGGGGAAGAGCGCTGCCGAGCAATTGCGCCAGCTGGGACTTCTCCGCAACAAAAAACCGCACTGTCCTTTCTGTGATTCAGATGACCTTGAGCTGGATGTCCTAGATGAAGTGTGCGGCGACAAAAAGTGTCGTGACTGTGGCTCAGAAGTAGTGAACGGGATCGTGACAGAACGACATAACAACGTTCCCAAAGAGGAAGTCAGTACTCAACTGGGCACTACGGTTACTGAGTTTATGTTCTCCAAAAAAGAGATGACCTTGGCAACCTCACCTCGGTACTGAAACTTTCCACGTGGTAGCGTATACTACAAGGAACGATGAAACGCTTTCTTTTTGTCTCGACCATTGCGTTGACGTTTATCAGTGGTATTCTGACGATACTTGCCACTTTTGAGGTGCATCGCTTTCATGGCCCGTTGTTTAATCCGTTATTCTCAACGAGCGTGGGCCGATTTGCGACCTTGCTGCTGGGATTGGGGCAGATGTATCTGGCGTTTAACCTGTCGCAGAGCAAACGTATCGCCTGGTGGTTAGCGATGTTGGTCGCTGGGCTGAGCGCTGCGGCGCATGTGCTGCAGCATAACAATCTGGTGGCGACGATCTTGCCACTCTTTTTGCTCGCGAGTTTGTTGCTGTCGCGTGAGCAATTTGTGGTGCGCGCCGAGCCAACACAGATTCTGAGCGGTGTGCGACGGGCGGTCAGCGTTATCTGGCTGGCGATCGCGATTGGCACCTTTGCCTTTTGGGAAGAAAGTCCGATTCATTTTGGTGCGAACTTCGACCTTTGGCCAGCATTGCAACACAGCATAAGTGTGGTTATTTTGGGCCGCGACGATCTAGTTCCTATTACTCGACATGCGCATCAGTTTTTAAGCACGCTCCATTGGTTGGGTATATTCAGCTATGTGTTGGTGATCTACAGTCTGTTTCGGCCGGTTTACGATCGTTTTGTGCTGACTCCTTCTAATATGCGTGAAGTGGAACGCCTGGCGCGTTTATATGCGCATAGCTCCGAAGATATCTTTAAGCTCTGGCCAGCCGATAAGTCATACTTTTTTACCGAAGATCACGAAGGGTTTATCGCCTATAAAGTGACCAGAGGATGCGCCGTGGCCTTAGCTGACCCGATTGCCTCGCGACACCTGCAATTGGTTTTCGCACGGCGCTTTGCCGAATACGCCAGCCAACATGGCTGGACGCCAGCCTTTCTTCATGCGCCAGCCAGCTCGCACAATCTGTATGAAAGCGCAGGCTATGCGCTGCTCAAAATTGGTGAAAACGCGGTGGTTGATGTGCGCACTTTTGTGGACCAAACCGCTCGCAATAAACATTTTCGCAATGTGGCTAATCGATTTACCAAACAAGGCTACAAGGTTGAGTATTACAACTCGCCCCATAACGCACCGCTGCTTCACGAGTTACGAATGGTTTCCGATTCTTGGCTCGAGCTGCCAGGCCGCAGCGAGCGCAGCTTTGGGCTCGGGTTTTTTGATGAAGATTATCTGCAAATGTCAAAGGTCGCAGTCCTTCGTGATCCGGCAGGCAAGATTGTTGCTTTTGTGAATCAACAGCCGAATTACAGCAAGCGGCGTGCTTCGATTGACCTGATGCGACATTTGGGCGAAGCGCCGCCGAATGTCATGGACTTTTTGCTGCAGCAGATGATTATCCAAGCGCACACCGAGGGGTGGCAAGAATTTGATCTTGGCCTGGTGCCACTGGCTGGCGTGGGTAAAGAGAGTGCCGCGCCAATTCGCGAAAAGCTGATGGCGATATTTTACGAACGCGGTGATCGGCTGTTTGCCTTTCAAGGATTGTACCGGTTTAAAAATAAGTTCGCACCCCAATGGGAAACAAGTTACCTGGCCTACGTCGGTTCGTCGGCGCTCTTGCCAAAGATTGCGCTGGCGCTGGCGAATCTATTCCGGGGCCGCTAAAGCCATGAGCCCTGCTATACTGTAAGCATTATTTGAGAAAGGGCTGACAATGAGCATTCTACAACTGGTTGCGCAATCGAGTGACACTTTACCTGAGACTAGCTCGGGGTCTCATGTCGGGCTCGCGATCTTTCTGTTTATCTTTGGAGTTTTTATAGTGATCGGGCTGCTGGTGGTGGGGATCGCGCTCCTCGTTGCCACCTGGCGTTTTTTTGAAAAAGCCGGGTACGCCGGCTGGAAGTCACTCGTTCCTATCTATAGCTTGTACATATACATTAAGATTGCGCAGCGACCTGGCTGGTGGACGATCCTCTCGTTTATTCCTGGAGTTAATATTGTGACAACGCTCCTGGTGGCGTTAGACATGGGCCGATTGTTCGGCAAGAGCAAAGCGTTTAGCATCTTTTGGCTGTGGTTGTTGCCAGGGATCGGGCTGTTTATTTTGGGATTTGGAAAAGCAACGTACAAACCCATGGCGGCGGGAGTGCCTTCACAAACGCCATTGCAGTAATGGAGCATCTTCGTCGGTTTAATCGGAATCGCGAGCGATCATCGGCAGTAACTGAGTTGCTGGCACAAGTGGAGTCTCTGCGCCTGCCATTTGATGATTATCTGCAACGAGTGCATACGTACTTAAGCTGGGCAAAAGATTGCGCGCTCAGTTCCGAACGCGTGGTTCAGTCTTGTATCGATTTGGCCGAGACACTTACCACCATTCCGGAGTTGCAAGAATCGCGGGCAGCAAAGAGCGCTGATTGGGAGCGCAAACGGCGGAGTGCTACAGCCACTCGGCGTTCGTCTCGGACGGTCCGCATGGAGCTTGACCCGATATATTTTGCCGCCATTTTACGGGGGGCAAAGACTTTTGAAGGCCGAGCCTATAAGCCAGATTCGGACAAAAATTACCCTGACATTCGGGCTGATGACCAGATTCAGTTTTACTTAAGCGATCGCGAGGAGACATTTACAGAAGAAGCCAGACAGCTTGGCATCAAGGCTGAGGACGTGATGTATTGCACCGTGCAAGATGTCTTTTTTGCCCCCACCGTTCACGGCGTGTATCAATTGCCGGGCTTTGATGGCGACGCTTTTCAACCCATGATCCAGGGGCAAAGTGAACTCCTGCAGTTGCAGCGCGCGGGAGTGTATTACACTTTTCCAGGTTACCCAGAGCTTATTGCCCAACATGGTTTTTTGGGCATTCAGGTGCATTCGCCGCGGCTTATGAGTTGATCGCGCCCTTGTCGACAGGCGCTTCGCCTTCGTAAGAGCGTAACGGGATTTCTTTAAGTAGGAAGCTTAACAGAAAGGCGCCACATGCAAGTATCGAGGCGACAAAGAAGACGTGAGTTACAGAGGTAGCGAGTGCTTCTTGCAGCTTATGCGCGAATCCGGCAAAGGCCTGGCTTGCTTCAGCATGAGCAGCAGGCGGCAATTTAGCCAGCTGCGCAGAAATTTGGGCTTGGCCATCGTGCGAGAGGATACCTTGGATGGCGTTCACATTTAAATGCTGCAAATCCTGACCATGGCCGCTCTGACTGGCGATCTGCACAAATTTGTCATTCTGGACGTTGCCAATTTCTTTGGTCAGCGTGTGATTAAGAACGCTTCCAAGAATTGCTGTGCCGGCCGTGCCGCCGATGCCACGCGCCAGCTGGACGGACGCGGTAGCGATGCCGAGCTCGCTTTGCGGAAACGCGTTTTGGATTGCGATGTTAAAGACCGGCATTGCCACACCAAGGCCCGCCCCAGTCACCACCATCGCAACCACTAATTGGCCACTCGTACTGGTTGCTGTGAGCTGGCTGAGCAAAAAGATTCCGAGTGCCACCACGCCCATGCCCGCTACGGTGAGCACTTTGTAGCGCTTGGTCTTGGTGATGATATTCCCAGAGGCGATGCTCACGATTACCATCGAAAGAATCATCGGGAATAGCACCAGCCCAGAATTAGTCGCACTGGCGCCCTGTACCAGTTGCTTAAAGAGCGGAATGTAGAGGATGGAGCCAAACATAGCAACACCGATTAGCAAGACGATCGGGATCGCAACGCGGAACACGCTGTTTTTAAAGAAGTGCAGTGGAAGCATTGGGTTCTGGCTGCGACGTTCTGTAGTAACAAATCCGGCGAGGAAGATGAGAAAGGCTGCAGCCAGGCTCACTATCTGCCAGCTACCCCAGGCGTACTGATTGCCGCCCCAAAGACTCACCAAGGTAAAGCTAGCGAGCGTACCAGCCAGGGTGAGTGCTCCCCAGTAATCAATCTTGGCGCGAACTTGGCGAATGTGTGGCAAAAATATACTAATCAACACAAAAGCCAGGATGCCAAATGGCACATTGACAAAAAAGATCCATCGCCAGCCAGTGGTAAAGCCGAGCACATGATGCGCGTCGGTAAGGAAGCCGCCTAACAGCGGTCCCACTACCGATGCAAGTCCAAAGCTCGCGGCGATGACGCCTTGCCAGCGACCGCGTTCGGCTGGCGAAAAAAGATCGCCCACTACGGCAAAGGTGTTAGACATCAGCACGCCCGCTCCCACACCTTGCAACGCGCGGAAGATAATGAGCTGCGGCATATTTTGGGCCGCGCCAGAGAGCAGTGAGGCACCTACGAACAGCACAATACCCGTCAGAAGGAGCAATTTACGACCGTACATATCCGAGAGTTTGCCGCTGATGGGCACAACAACCGTGGAGGTAAGCAGGTAGGCAGTGACTACCCAGCTGAGCTCCGAAAGGCCATTAAATTCTTGCACAATGCGCGGCAATGCGGTTGCTACAATGGTTTGGTCAAGTGCGGCCAAAAAGAGTCCGCACATCACGGCCAGCATGACCACTATTTTTTGGCGCAAAGGTATATGATGCAGCATAAATACTCCTTTACTTTGATTTTTCTTGTTCTTTGTCGGCATCAACTGCTTGGCGCAGCGTATTGACGTGATCGTTGAGATGACCAAGCATATCTTCAACCTGAGACGCAGGGCATAGTGTCAGCATGTTGCCCTTGGAGCCAATACTAATGATCAGCACCTTGTCGCCGGTCTGAATATTCAGCGCTTTCCGCGCATCACCTGGAATCACGATCTGGCCTTTAGGGCCGACTGTCGCACTGCCGAAGAATTTTGGTCCTTGCGTAATACCCATTTCTTCCCCTAAAGTTATACTTGTAATACATGTATAACTTTAGCACTTGCCTAACCGGTGTCAAGATCATCAACCGCTTTTTTGAGAAGCACTAGCGCCTGGCGAAGTAATACTTTATTATCACCCAAATACTGCCAGGTGCTCGCGCCAGAGGGGTGAGGCAGGGGAATAATGATCGTTTCTGGAAAGGTCGCGAGGCCAAATGGCTTGTGGATAAATTGGCGACCAACTGCGTCTTTAAGAGCTAGTTGGGGCTGCTGCAATACTTCGCGGATAGACAGTGCTCCCACCGGAACGATAATCGGTGGCTGCAATTGCTGGATGAGTTCCAGCAGAATGGGTCGATCTTGCTGCAGAATGGCTGGGCTCGGCACCACATCCGCGCGGCCATTCCGGCCGGGGAATTTCTGAGCGAGTGCGGCAAAAGCAAAGGAGCTGAGTGCGGTTTCTTGATCAATTCCCACACTGGCTAACCATTTGTACAGATGCGTGCGGCCAAACGGCAAGGCCACTTGCTTGAAGGGCGGCGCTTGACCGATAAATAGAGCTTTGGGACGCGGCATAGATAATTAATAGACTACCACTGCCTGATTGCTGAGACTACCACGGACGTTTAATTGGGCCATGAGCGATCCAGCGCTCCAGTAGCTTGATCCGCCAGTCGCTGGATCGTTGACGTAGAAGCCGAGAGGCGCATCGGCGCGACCAACCACGCCAATAACGGTGCGTGTGTGTTCACCTTGCCAGGCATCGATCACCTGGCCGTTGCTGGTATGCCACGAGAAAGGCGTTGGCGAATGTTGATAGCCCCAGACAATTACCGGATGACCATCATGAATTTGTTGCGCCAGAAATCCGGCACTCACGCCAAAGAACGCCGAGGCTCCGCGTCCCATACTTCTGGCAGCAGCAGCCACTGGCGGAGCGTACGCGCCATATCCAGAGGTGTCCCATTGGCGCCCATTGATATCGCCCACGAACTGTGAGTATGGATCGTCCCATTCGCCATTAGTCAGGGCGCGCGGAGTATAGCCCATGCGCTGCACAAGATCAAAATCGGAGCTCCCCACGCCGTAAAAAGCAAGCGCCATCCGTAACGACGCTGCTTCGCAACTGAGTTTATAGGTTTGGCTAAAAGCTGGCACGTTCAGCTTGACGGTTTGGACTTCGGTTGCAAAACGGACGCTTGAGGTATCGGTTCCTGGGACACCATAGGTTGCCACTACCCCAGGAACGATTGAGGCAGTGTAAGTGGTTTGATATTCAAGTCCGGTGGGCGTGTATATAAGCGTGTTGCTCTCCCAGCGGAAGGAGCCTTCGGCCGCTGGGCTTATCCGAAAGTGGCTTTGCGCGCTGGCGTGATCCACCGGTTGGTCAAACGTAAACTGAATGGGCACAGTTCGACGCAGATTGCTGCCCCATGGCGATGCATTGACCACCGTGCTTGGCCCCGGCGTTTGAACGGTAAAGCTGCGATCGGCTTCAACCATCCCGCCATCTTGGCTGGTAAAGCCAGCGCGGAAAAGGTATGTATAGCTTTTGTTGGGTTCAAGTTTGTCTGGCGTAAAAATATAGGTCGTGTCATTTTGCCACTCGCCATGGCCGGGCAGCGGGAAGTATGGCATCTCTTTTTCGTCGGTGCGCATCGGTTTATCAAAGGTCACTGTAATTTTCTCGCCAGGGTAAAAATGATCTTTGGCCGTTGCGGCCGTTATCTTGGGTTCACTTACTATGGCCAGAGTGGTTTCTTGGAGCGGCAGTTGGTTGGCCGTCAGCTTCACTTTGTAGGTAGTGCCTTGCTGCAATGGCTTGATCGGTTTCCAACGGAGAGTATTATGACCGTCGAACGAGGCTTGCACTTCAGCTTTTGGCTCCAGTGTCAGATTGTACGCACGCAGCGCCGTCTGATGGTCGGTTGCTACCATAGTAAAGACAACATCTCTGGTCACTTGGCTATTGCCGGGTGTAAACGAGGCAATACCTGGTGCCAGCTCAGTGCGAAAGTGCACGGTTTGAGTTGGCACTTTTCGGCGGCTGACAAAGTGGCGGATATTCTTAATTTCGAGCGAATAGTCTTGATTGCTTTTGAGCACCTTGTGCGGAGTGACGATCAAATCGGTCTGGCCGATAGCTCCCTTGGCAAAATGGTACGAGACATCGCTGTGCGGCGAGAGCAACACTTCCGCATCGTCTACCTGAAGATCTTGGCTGATATGAAAGGTGAGTGGTGCGCTCACTGAGACGATCTGATTGCCTGCAAGCTGAGTAGTCACGGCCGCTTCTGTGGCGCGCAGCCCAAACACAGCTCCAGTGCTGAGGCTGGCAATTCCTAGCGCGCTGCCTATAAGCCACCACTTATGTAGATGAATCTTTCTGGCCTGTTTGACCTTTTTGCCCACACGTTTTACGATGCGTGTCCACCGGCGCGCATGTTTCATAGTCCTATTATAAGCTGGCGTGGCAAGTTTTAATCGTCGCGGTTTTGGAGTTCGGCCAAATGTTTGTCGCGGTAGCGCTTAAACTCGGTTTTTCTTAGCCCATTTTTGCGGATAAAAGTGCCGATCTTTTCGCTGCCAATATAATGCGGCATCATCACATAGGCAGCGCCTCTTTCGTAAAGTTCCACCGCTTCTTCGACGGTGTCGCAGTGACAAATAATGGTCGCGTGCGGATTCAGCATCAGAATATGATGTACCAAAAAGAGGTTGGTGTGCTGATTGGTGATGGTAGAGATAATCATCTTGGCTTTAGTGATACTCATCTCGTTTAGCAGCTCCAGGTCGGTGGCATCGCCGTACAGATAGTCTACTTTTTGGCGTTCCAGCGTTTCGATCACATCCGGATCGTAGTCGACCACCACAAAAGATTCTCGCATGCGCTGAAAAGTCTTGATAAACTCGTGCCCGCCTTTGCGATAGCCAAAGAGAATGACGTGATGGGAGATGGCTGCCTCGCGGCGTTCCACCAAGCGGCGTTCAAAAAAGTGTAGCCGTTGCTCGAGCAGGTTAAAGATACTCTCAGAATATTTGATCATATAGGTGGAGGTGATGATTGTGAAGAGCGCGACCAGCGTGATGATTGTCACAACATGCGACGAGACCAGCCCTGATTTATTACCCAGGATCACAAAGATCAGTGAAAATTCGCTAATCTGATCCAGAAAAATGGCAGACTGAAAGCTGGTCTTTTTGGTGTAGCCCAAAAACCCCATGCTCATCATAATGACCAATGGTTTAAAGATAATCACAATCGCCGAAAGAGCTAACGCCGGCAGCAGCGCACTTTTTACATTACTAATCTGCAACCCTTCACCAAGCGCAATAAAGAAGACCACCAAAAAGAAGTCGCGCAGGGGTTTTAACCTGGCGCCAATTTCGCGCGAATAGGGCATGCTCGCCAAGCTTACTCCGGCAAACAGCGCGCCAACTTCAATTGAGAACCCAGCTTTTTCGAACAGCGTGGCAATCCCAAAACCCCAAGCCAGGGCAAACAGGTATAGAAATTCTTGCGACCTGGCCAAAAAGTGCGAGACTCGCGGCAATACTTTGGTTGCAAAAAGAATAAGGAGAAGCATGAGTGCCCCGCCCTTAAGGCCAAGCTGGGCCAGCGTGGTGAGCCACGATGCGTTTTGGTGGCCACCGGCAGCTACCACAATTAAAGCGAGCGTGGCGATGATGTCCTCGATCAGCAGCAAGCCAATGGCGATTTTGGCAAACAACCGTGTCTGCTCATGGCGGTCATTCAGCAGTTTGACCACGATAATCGTGCTACTAAAGTATAGCGACATGGCTACAAACAGCGACTCGGTGGTATTAAATCCCAGCAAATGAGCCGCGGCAAATCCCAGCGCTCCCACGCAGGTCAGCTGCACCAGGCCAGTGGCGATGGTGACGCGGCCAACTTCTTTGACAATGCGGGCGTTGAGCTCCAAGCCGGTAATAAATAACAGCAGGGCAACGCCAAGATCAGAAAAGGTTTGGAAAGTGGCTGGCGCGTCAATCAAACGAAAAATACTCGGCCCGACCACGACACCGGTCAAAATGTAGCCAATAATTAATGGTTGACGTAACAAACGCATGATCAGCGAGATTACCACCGCCAACGCCAGGACGATGCTTAGTTGCGTAAATATATCTTGTGGCATGATTAGCTAAAGTATAGGGTATTTCGAGGATAAGCGTAAACATTGTATGATGGGGGAAGTAGGAGCATCTGTATGATCAAATATTTCTTTAAAAGTTTACGGGGCACCACACTTGAAGAACTTGCCGACCACCGTCCGGGTTGCTGGGTATATGCCGAAGCCCCCAACGAAGCAGAGGTCAATCAGCTGGTGGAGCGATTTAAGCTTGATCCCGGCCACATCACCGACTCGCTTGACGAAGATGAGATGCCTCGATTGGAGCGTGAGGGCGAGCTAACCTACATCTTTATTCGCTACGCATATACTGACGATGAATTACAGATCACCACTGCGCCGCTGCTGTTTGTGGTTGGCCCGGATTTACTGCTGACTATTTCGCTTCACCCATTGCCCAGGTTGCAGCGCTTTTTGGGCGGCAAGCTTGATTTTGCGACCACTCAGCGAACCAAGTTGGTCCTGCAGATTTTTGACCAGATCGTGGATCAATATGAGGTGTTTGTAAACAATATTAGTCGCCAGATTAAGATGATTCGGCAACGGCTGAAGATTCACGATATTAACAACCAAGACTTTATCGACTTTGTGCAGATTGAAGATGAATTGAACGAATTTTTGTCCGCCATGTCGCCAACCACGGCCATCTTACGCCGCTTGATGCTTGGCAAACATATTCCGCTTTTCCCCGAGGATCAGGACATCGTTGAGGACTTGCTACTCAACAACGAACAATCGATTGAAAGCTGTCGCAGCAACGTAAAGTCAATTGTTAACATACGCGAATCATATTCCACGATTATGTCAAACAATTTGAACCGCTCAATGAAGATTTTAACCGCGCTGACATTGCTGATTGCCCTGCCAAATACGTTCTTTGGCCTCTATGGAATGAACGTTATCCTGCCATTCCAACATGCCAATTGGGCTTTCTTTGGCGTAACCGGTTTGGCGTTCATGATTACGCTTATTGTACTAGTGACAGGCCGCCGGAATAAAGTATTTTAGCCATTTTGTAAAGACTTGCGCGATCATGTAAGGGTTTGGTACACTCGTTTTCGTTCGCTTGCCTCGACCTACTGCCCTCCCTTTTGTAGGGCGAGGCAAGCGTCAAAATAAACACTTCCAAACCAAACACATTTAAGGAAACTTCAATTATGATTGTTCCCATACAGATTGTGCCCTCGCGGCGCAAGCGGGTCACGGTCAGCGTGGCACCCGCCTTTTGGCAAGAATACATCCCCTCATAAATAAAAGGCTTCGAGCAATCTCGAAGCCTTTCGCATTTATGAGTATCGTGCTTACGGTTTAGGCTTAATGTAGTTAACCGGGTCGGTTTTGTTTTGGCCGATCGCCTGATCAAGCGCGTTAGTAATATCTGACGCTGAGTTGATATCTACTCGGTCGCCATTGAGGAACACGCTTGGTGTGCTGTTCACGCCCATTTGGTTGCCGCGATCGCGATCGGCATTAATGTGGTCCAGAGTCGCAGCGCTGGCCATATCACTTTCAAACTGCGCCAGATTCAGCTTGAGCTGCTGTGCGTAGCCCTCAAACGTTTTTTGCGCTTGGCTGGTGGACATGGTCTCCCAAGCTGATTGGTTATTAAAAAGCAACGGCTCCATGTCAAAGAATTTGCCTTGTTTGCCTGCAGCTTCTCCGGCGCGAGCGGCGATCAAAGCGTTTTGGTGGATGCTGGTGAGCGGAAAGTACCGCTGGACAAACGTCACTTGGTCGCCATACTTGGCGCGAGCTTCCTGCATAACCGGGAAGAGGGCTTTACAGCCTGGGCACTGGAAGTCGAAATATTCCATTAGGACGATTTTGTGATCCTTGGAACCAGTGATGTAATCGTCACTGACGATCTTTTTTGGGTCTCCTTTGGCGCTTGAGGCGGTATTTGGATTGTTATTGTTGTCTGCTTTTCCGTTGATCAGAAAAAATCCAAATACGCCGACAATCAGAATAATGATGATAATCCATGCTCTTTTTGACATACGGGTCTCCTTCTGAAACTATTGTACAATAAGGGTAATGAGTACTGCACTCTTTATTATTCTTTCTGTGATCTGGCTGTGTGTGGCCGCGCTGTTTCAGTTGCTCCAACGTCATCGGCCATGGCAACATATGAGCGCCAACCGGCAGCGAGTGCAGTTATTGCGAGGGCTGCAAGACCGACGACATGCATTGAGCTTGATCTACTGGATATTCTCGGTCGGCATGATTGTAGAACTCACCCATTACGCGGCCGTGCAGCACCTGCCAATACTGCTATGGGCGGTGGTACTGGCGATTCTTGGCGAAGTAGTTACGCATCAAGAGATGGTGCAGAATCAGATATTCAATCTGTTGCTAAAGATTGCCCAGCCCTATGGCCAATATCTTGGCTTTGTGGGAGCGAGTTTGCGGCTGTTGGAACCGGTGGGCAAATGGGTGATGCCTGAGCGGCCGTTTTTTCGTGATCGCCAAGAGCTGACACAGCTTGTACAGCAACATCACCGCACGCACAAAGTGCTGAGTCAGATGCAACAGCGACAGCTGACCACGCTGCTCGGTATTGATTCGACGCCTATTCAACCCAAGGTAGTGCCGCTCAAACAGGCTTTGATGGTCAAGGCCGAGGATGTAACCGGCCCATTGTTGCTTAGCGAACTGCATAGTAGCGACTACGGCTCATTTGTGGTGTACGACAAGCGCCGTACCAAAATCATTGGCGTACTTGACCAAGGTGTGGCGGTGAGTCATGCCACGCATAGCGCAAAAGTAACAGAGTTGATGGAAGAAAGAGTGGTCTATCTGCCGCACAATGCCACGTATCAGCAGGCTTTGCAAACTTTTATCGAGACATCCAGCCCCATATCTGTTATTATTGATGGCGAAAACCAGCCGGTGGGCGTGCTGTATGTGCAAGATATTTTGCGCGACCTATTTGAAAGGTCAGAATCAACCCTGTAAAGCTTAAAGTATATGAGAACACTTACTAAAGAAATTGCCTCAAAAATCGGCCAGACAGTAACAGTCCAGGGCTGGCTGCACAAAAAACGCCTGATGGGCGGCCTGACATTTATTGTTGTCCGAGATCGGAGCGGCCTGGCGCAGGTATTAGTCAAAGACAAAGATGAAGTGGAAAAACTGCGCGAACACCAGATCGGGACCGTGCTTTCGGTTGAAGGTCTGGTGGTAGCTGATGACCGCGCACCTGGCGGAGCGGAAATCCACGACGCCAAGCTGAGTGTTGAAGTGCCCGTGATGGAGCAGCCGCCGGTTGAGATCGATAAACCCCTTGATCATGATTCAGGAACACTGGACACGTTATTTGAATATCGTCCAGTTGGTCTGCGTAACCCCCGCGAACAAGCGGTCTTTAAAATCCAAGCTGAGGTGATCGAGGCGTTGCGCCAGTACTTCCGTCGTAATGATTTTACCGAGGTTCACACCCCCAAGCTTTTGGCCGCTGCGACTGAAGGCGGTGCAGAAGTCTTTAAGATGGACTACTTTGGCAAAGAAGCCACCTTGGCTCAGAGCCCGCAATTTTATAAGCAAATGATGGTTGGCGTGTTTGAGCGTGTGTACGAAATGGGATCTGTGTACCGCGCTGAGCCCAGCGCTACCACGCGCCATATGACCGAATATGTTTCTGTTGATGCTGAGTTTGGATTTGTTACCCTTAGCGATCTGATGGACTTACTGAGCGGCATGCTTCGTGCAGTCGCCGATGACTTGTGGGAGAAATGTCCCAAAGAGCTGACTCATTGGAAAGCGGAGAAGCCGCTCTTGCCAGCCAAAATTCCAGCTATTTCGATGGCTGAGATTCACCAAAAATACACCGACGCGACCGGTACCAGTACTATAGGCGAAAAAGACCTGCGTCCTGATGAAGAACGCTGGATTTGCGAATATGCAAAAGAAAATCTTGACTCCGAAGCAGTCTTCGTAACTGATTGGCCAGCAGCTGAAATGAAGTTTTATCACAAAGCTCAAGACGAACACCCAGAATTTGCTGACCGTATTGACCTGATCTTCCGCGGTATCGAAATCGTTACGGGTAGCATGCGCGAAAATCGTTATGATGTCGTCTTGCAGCAGCTCAAAGACATGGCTGGCGGTGACCCAGAAGCGCCAGGGTTTAAATACTTCCTAATGGCCATGCAGGCTGGTATGCCACCGCACGGCGGCTTTGGCATGGGTCTTGAGCGTTTGGTGCAAAAGATGATTGGCCTTAAAAACGTCAAAGAAGCATCACTCTTCCCGCGCGATATCAACCGCCTGGCGCCGTAATACGTTCGAGAGAGAATCCATGGAACTGCCTTCTCATATATGGTACGTCAGCTATGCTTCTAATTTGAGTAGCCGCCGATTGCGCTATTACATTGAAGGTGGCAGTCTGCAGGGCAGCAGTTATTTGTATCGTGGGTGCAAAGATACCTCGCCGCCGCTAAAAGTCCGCTCGCATATTTTGCCGTACGAACTTTACTTTGGCGATCAATCCAAATCCTGGACCGGTTCAGTGGCCTTTATCGCGCCCGAGCCCAGCGACGCTCGCACGCTCGCCCGTGCGTACCTTATCACGTTCGAGCAGTTTTGCAGTATCGTTGCCGAGGAGAGCTATCTGACCGAACCGGTGAAGATTAGAAAAACATCCGAAAGCCACTACCAAATCGAACCAGAAATCTCGGGCATGTATGACCATTTACTATATTGCGGCAATCTTGAAGGATATCCGATGCTGACCTTTACCGCCAAAGTGCCGCAACCTGCGCCAATTCGTCCTGCGGTGCCGTATCTGGAGATCATTGCTGAAGGATTGCGCGAGGCACATGGGTTGGAGGGTACAGCATTGCTGGAGTATTTGCATCAGCATCGCGGACTTAAGAATACGTACACCAAAGTCGAACTTGCTGACGCACTGGGCCTTCCCGAACTGCTTCATGCCAGCGCATAATTTGCCAGGAGGCTGCTTGTGAGGTATGCTCGCAGCACATTAAGGAGAGTCTGAAATGATTACCCCCTGGAAGCGACTGAAGACCGAAGAAGTGTTTCATAAATATTCTCTGCGTGTGGAACGGTGGGACTTTTTACTCCCCGATGGCCGCGAAGAAGATTTTTACATCCGCAAAAGCCCTGATGGTGCCTGTGTACTCGCGATAACCACAGACCAGAAAGTTATCACAGTAAAGCAATTCCGTCCTGGCCCACTCGAAATATTCTATGAGCTGCCTGGCGGCATGGTTGAAGGTGGCAAATCGCCCGAAGTGGCGGCGACCGCGGAGCTTCTCGAGGAATCGGGTTATGAAGGCAAGGTAACCTACGGCGGCTCTTATTTTGAAGATGCGTACACTGCGCGCAAGCGTCATTGGTGCGTGGTTACAGATTGTCGCAAGGTGGCAGAGCAGAAGCTGGAGCCAAACGAATTTGCCGAGGTGGTGTTGTGGGACATTCCCGACTTTATCCAGCTTGCCAGAAGCGGTCAGATGACCGATGCAGCTGCAGCCATGTTGGCGCTTGACCATCTGAAGCTTCTGTAACTCCTTGAGGTATAATAGGGCGGATGAATACCGATAACCTCTTTATTACCCGCAAACGCAAAAAGTGGAAGTTTGCGCACTTTGATGAATGGCCAAACTGCGTCACGCTCGACCAAGTGCAGCCATCGCAGTGGCAGCAGCCGCTGGTGGTGGAAATCGCAGCCGGCACAGCTGATTTGAGTGTTGGCTTGGCGGCTCAGCGGCCCGAGGCGCATTTTGTGGCCGTTGATATTAAATCTGACCGTTTATACACCGGTGCAAAATTTGCCTTGGAGCATCACCTGCATAACATCACTTTTGTGCGGGCGCATATGAGCCACCTGACCGAAATTTTTCTGCCAGGGGGTATTAGCGAACTTTGGCTGACCTTTCCTGATCCTTTTCCCCGCAAAAAACAGGCGAAGCATCGACTGACTCATCCGCAGTTTTTGCAACAATACGCCAAGGTGCTTCGTGGCGACGGAGTGCTCCGCTTTAAGACCGACAACCGCGACCTCTTTTTGTGGAGCTTGGAGCAGCTTGTGGCCGAAGGCTGGCAATTGGCAGAACTCACCTTTGATTTACATGACAGCGCATTGCCCGAGGCATACAAGATTACCACGGCGTACGAGCGCCGCTTTATTGCCGAAGGTATACCAATCAACTATGTCACTCTCCGGCCGCCAGCAGTTTAAACCGTGCCTTGGAGCATGCTATACTTACCATAAGCAAGTAGGGAGAAAAGGGTGGAGAAGTCGCGATCATTCTCGCTTGAGGAGGCTGAGCAAGTACCAGCTAGTCCTCATCCGCACGAGGTGCATCAGCTAGGGTTTGAGGAAAAAAGCCGCAAAAAACGGTTTCACTCACGGTGGCACTTTTTGCGCACCAAAACATTTTGGCTTGTGGTGATTCTGTTAAGTATCGCGGCAGGCGCGGCGGTGTGGTTGGCACACCCAGCTCGCTTTTGGGTGCTCAATACGGCTGGCGTTCATGGTGGCATTGTACTCTCTATCTCCGATGCCAAAGGTGGCGCAGCAGTGAATGGTGCTGACATAACTCTAGGCGGTAAACATTATCAAAGCCAAAAGACGGACAATGGCAAAAAAGCCGTAGTGGTGATTACCGATGCGCGGTTTGGCTCCCAGCAACTCACTGTGCACAAGGCAGGCTATGCCGATCTCTCTCAACAGATCACCATTTCTGCCTTGGCGCGTCGTACAAATATCCAAACGCCGCCTACTGCCCTGCGCATGACGCCAACTGGTTTGCCTGTAAGCATTCGCACCATCCAGTGGTTGTCTCAAAAGCCGCTCAAAGGTGTAAAGGTTGAGATTGGGGACGTAGTGGCTGCCAGTGATGATGCTGGCACAGCAACGCTTAACATTCCGCCCACTGATACCAAAGAGGTGACGGTGCAGGTGAGCGCAGATGGATTCATCACTCAAACACGCAAGATAGCGCTTGGTGGTGGATCGCAAGATGTCGCCATGGTCGCTTCGCCAAAGCACTATTTTATCTCCAAGCGCACAGGCACGCTCGGCATTTATAGTAGTAACTTGGATGGCAGCAATCCTCAGTTGGTCGTGGCCGGTACTGGCAAAGAAGCTGAGGATCGAATGGCTTTTGAAGTAAGCCCTGACAATAAAACAGCAGCCTTGGTGAGTACCCGTGATGGCGTGCGCAATGCCAAGGGTTCGCTTTTGGAAGAGCTATACATTGTGGACCTGGAGCATGGTACGCTCACCAAGGTGGATGAATCAACCTACTTGACGATCGTGGCCTGGCTGGACGGGTATGTGACCTATACTCGGGATGTCGTTGATCAAGACTCCAACCAATATGACCATCGCGAAATTATGAGTTACGGCGTGACCCTAAAGGACAAACGGACGCTTTCGCAAGCTGCCTACTTTGGTGGTATCGTGGCCGGGCAAGGCAAGATCTTCTTTGCGCCAGGCAACAATGACCCAACCAAGGCGCAGGGTTTTAAAAACAGCGATCAAGCTTTGCTGAGCATCACCCCAGACGAAAAGCAAAAGGTGACCATTGAGCCGCAGCTTACTTGGCAGCTCGTCCGCACCGATTTCTCGACCCTGACCTTCGAGACGCAAGATCAAAAGTGGCATGAATTTAACCTTGAGGCATCCACCAAGAAAGACCTCGCTGGCGCTCCAGCTAACGTTCGCGTGATGATTTTTGCCCAAAGCACCAATGGACAACGCGTGGCCTGGGTTGATAAGCGTGACGGCAAAGACGTGCTGTTGGTGCGAGCTACTAATGGCGATACAGCTGACAAAGTGCTTTTCCAAGCTAACGGTATCGGGTTGCCGATTCGCTGGATTGGCGACGATCTGATCATCTTTAGAGTGAAGAATGACACCGAGACCGCTGACTACATTGTAAGCCTTGATGGCGGCCAGCCGCACAAGATCAGCGATGTGTTTGCTTCAGGCGGGGTCAACCAAGGCGCCTACAACTAACACTCCAGATTGTGGTACGATACCAATATGGATACCATTCTTTCTGACGATGCAATCGAACACCGACTGTCGCGCCTCAATGTTGCGTGGACGGCCATCGGTAATGACTATCTGGTGCGCAGTTTTCAGACTACTGACTTTAATGCTGGTGTTGCGTTGATTAACCAGATCGCGGACATTGCTAATGAATGCAATCATCATCCTGATCTCTCGCTGACCTATACGCAAGTGGAAGTGCGAATTAGTACGCATACGGTTGCCGGAATTACAGAAGCGGATTTTGCTTTGGCCGCAGAGATCGACGCCCGCCTCGGTTAAAAATGAACTTGTCGCACGCAGATATCAACGAGTTTCGGCAGTTGGTCCTGGAGCATTTTGCTCATAATCGGCGAGCCATGCCATGGCGCGAACACCCCGAGCCATATTGGGTGGTGGTGTCTGAAATTATGCTGCAGCAAACGCAAGTTGACCGAGTGCGGCCCAAGTTTGCAGTCTTTATTGCTCGTTTTCCGAGTTTTGCCAGTTTGGCTGCCGCGCCGCTGAGCGAAGTGTTGGGTCTGTGGATCGGTTTGGGCTACAATCGCCGAGCGAAGTTTCTGCATGGTACGGCCAAAGAGGTAATGGAACGATATAACGGCCAGCTGCCGCGCAACCTCAAAGAACTGACGACCTTGCCGGGCATTGGCCCAAACACTGCCGGGGCGATTATGGCCTATGCGTACAACGTGCCGGTGGTATTCATTGAGACCAATGTTCGTTCGGTAGTGTTGCATTACTTTTTTGCCAACCAAGAAAAGGTGAGTGATGAACTGATTCGCGAAGTTGTGACCCAAACTTTAGATACCTCAAATCCCCGAGAATGGTACTGGGCTTTGATGGATTACGGATCGTATCTTAAAAAACAGCATGGCAATAACATCTCTCGGGCGGCGTCGTATCGTCGTCAGTCGACCTTTAAGGGCTCGCTTCGACAGGTGCGCGGCAAGGTGATTGCCTTGCTTGCCACGACGCCGCGGACCACGCACGAACTGGAGAATTTGGTTAATGACGAGCGGTTGACCCAGGTGCTGGCTCAGTTATCGCACGAAAAGCTCATCCTGACCGCTCAGGATCGTGTACAATTAGCAGAGTAATATGCGTCACACTATTCGATTTACCCTAGCTCTACTGGTTGCACTGATCCCTGCCTTACAAGTGGCGGCCCAACCTTCACCCAGCGAGTTGAGCAGTGACCAGCTCAATCAGATTAAACAGGGTTGCCGACAGGTCCAGGTAAGTTTGCGTAGCCTTCAAAAACGCGACACCGTCCTTCGCATTAACCGAGGGCGGCTCTATGACATGACCTTACGGCAGACCGGCGCTTTTGTGTCCCGCCTTGATGCCAATAAGGTGGAGGACCCTACCATTAAGCAGCTCGACAGTAATATCCGTGCTGAGTACCAGCATTTTATCGCTGATTATGATCACTATGGCGACAGTCTTAACACCACGGTGACCATTGACTGCGAAGCGAAGCCACAAGAGTTCTATGCCGCGCTGGTGCAAGCTGCTGACCAACGGAAGACCGTGGGCAAAGATGTTTCGACAATTAAACAGGAGATCGAGCAATATATCACCGAGCTCGGCAAACTGCGCGATCAATTATTCCCAGGAGCGGCGCAGTGATGAAGACGGTCATCCCCAAGGTTCGCGCATATCTTCGCGACCCGCACCTGAGCCTGGCCGCTTTCTTAGGCATATCGCTTTTGGCAGCCACGGTGTTGGTGGTGGTTGGGCACTTGTTATATATCACCAGCAGTGAATACAAACTCGACATCACTCGTCCCGGACTCAAAGATATCAAGAAGACCGACCTGGTGCAGGTCGATAGCAGCCGTAGCTATGATTCCACCAGCCCAATTACCAAGCAAGCGCTTGATAACGAGCAAAAGAGCATGTCGAGCCGTCAGCAAGACCTGGATCGCTATGGCGACTTTGGCGACAACGAGATTAACGGCATGCAAGATTCCCTATTTGGGGGAAGTAGTAACCCCGGGCAGTAGAACTCAGCTAAAACATTGCGATAATCGCAGCGATTCCCGATAGTGCCATGAGCCCAGTAATTATCCACCCAATAAAAGTGGTCGAAGGCTTGTTGACCCATTCACCCATAATCTTTTTGTTGCTGCTCAGCAATACAATCAATGCCAAGATAACTGGTGCGATAATACCGTTTGCAACCGCTGAGTAGATCAAGGCCTTGATTGGATCGATCCCAATAAAGTTAATGCCTAGCCCAACCAGCAATGACAAAATGATGATGCCGTAAAAGGCGTGAGCTTGCTTGAGGTTACGATACAAGCCTTCTTGCCATTTAAAACTCTCGGCAAGCGCGTACGAGCTTGAGCCTGCCAAAACTGGAATGGCCAGCAAACCTGTACCCAAAATGCCGATGGTAAACAAGAAGTATGTGGAGTTACCGGCAAAGGGCCGCAGGGCTTCAGCAGCTTGCGAGGCACTGGTAATCTCGGTAATGCCATGGGAAAACAACACCGCGCCACAGGCTGCAATAATAAAGAACATCACGATGTTGGAAAGCAACATACCAGACCACACGTCAATTCGCATACTCTTCATCTCCTCACGCGAGGAGCGCTGCCGCAGTTTGATGTTGGTACGGCCCATCAGAATCTGTTCCTCGATTTCTTGAGAGGTTTGCCAAAAGAAAAGGTAGGGCGAAATCGTGGTTCCTAAGATGGCGCAGACTAGTAAAATCTGATCCTTGCTGAAGGTGAGCGAAGGCACCACCGCATGACGAAACACCTCGTGCCATTGAATGTGAGCCATCAAGGCCGAAGCGACGTAGGCAAACAGCACCATGGCAAGCCACTTGAGGTAACGGGCGTATCGCGCATATGGAGTAAAAATCTGCAAGAAGAGACAGGTCAGCGTGAGCCCCACAAGCAGTAGCACAAAGTTGGCATGAGGCAGTATCAACTGCGACGTTTTAGCCATTGCTCCCAGGTCGGCACCGATGTTAAAGGCGTTTGCCCCAAAGAGCAGCCAGGCCGAAAGGTACAGTATTTTGCGCGAAAAGTGCACCCGAATGTTCCCCGCCAGTCCACGCCCTGTGACCAGGCCAACTCGCGCGCACATCTCTTGGACAATCGACATAATGGGAAAGGTGAGGACAGAGAGCCACAAAAGTTGGAAGCCATACTTTGCGCCAGTTTGGGAATAAGTAACCGTGCCAGCCGGGTCATCGTCGGCTGCACCAGTGGTCAACCCTGGACCAAGCATGTGCCAGTAGGCCTTGCTTTTTTTGAATGCCCCATTGGCCGCAGGAAGATTGGCGTTGAGATGCTCTCCTATCTCGATAGTCTTTTCAAGCATCTCAGCCGGTGCTTCAGCGGTTTTTTGAATTAAGCCTTTTTTCATTTTGCGCCAAAATAGTTATCACTCGCAGTATACTATTTTTTACCTTTGTCGTCTGTAGTCTCTTTTTCTAACAGCGTTTCTTTGAGCTTCACACTCTTGATATTCTTGTGCTCGAGCTTGTCTAAGAGTCGCTTACGAAATTCGGCAGCGATCTGTGAGCGATAGGCTGTTTTGACTTTTCCCTGAACCAGATACTCTACTTTTTTGTCAGTAGTTTCGCCGGTCCCAATGTAGCTGAGCGGCTGAATAAAATGAGGAATCCACTTCTTTTCGGTGCGCATTTTTTCGCCAGTGCGATTGATCATTTGTTTAACCAATTCATCATCCACCTCGGAGCTCACGGTCAAACTAAACGCAAGGGGTGAAAATCCTAAACTCTTGTTGGTCGTGCGTTGAATCAGGCCATTGGGGATAAAATGGATGTTGCCATCTTCGTCGCGCAACACGGTGGTCCGAATGCCCACATGCTCGACAATTCCCTTGGTGGCATCGAGCTCCACATCGTCGCCAACCCGATATTGATTTTCCAGCACAATAAAAAGTCCAGACACAAAGTCTTTTACCAAAGCCTGCGTACCGAACGCCAACCCCACACCCAGCACGCCTGCGCCGGTCATGAGCGGTCCTGGTTTGATGCCGAATTCTTGCAATACCAACATGCCGGCGATAATCCAGACCAACACGCTGAGCACCGCATTAATGAGGGCGATAAAGGTGTCCATGCGCTTTTCACGGTCCAGGTCGGTGATAAAGGTTTGCTCAATGTGCATGGCGCGTTTGAGCAGCGAACTGACCACCTTCACCAGGATTCTTCGCAGCAGCCAGGCTCCCACCAAAATAACCACCAAGCGAAGTCCAGTCGTGCCAAACCAATCCGCAATTTTGCCTGCAAAATGCGCAATACCAAAAGTTGAAATGTACATACGCCAAGTATAACAGATCTACCAATATCGCTATAAATATGGTAAAGTAGGCAACTGTTGTGAATCGCTTACTTACTTTTGATAACCCCCAAACAGCCGCGCAGATTGCCGCTGGCGGAGTGGGAATAATACCGACCGACACCTTGTATGGTATGGTGGCTTCGGCGTTGCAACCGCAAGCGGTGCAGCGTGTCTATGAGCTTAAAGGGCGAGCCTCGTCCAAACCGTGTATCATCCTGATCGATCGACCAGAGCGAGCGCTTGAGTTTGGCGTCCCGGCTACTGAACTTGCGATGGTGCGCCAATATTGGCCAGGAGCCTTGAGCGTTATTTTTAGCACGATTGATCCTCGGTTTGCGTATCTCCGTCGCAGCTTGGGCGTACCTCCTTTCCGAGTGCCTGACCGCGCAGACCTCCGCGATTTTTTGGCACGCAGTGGTCCAATTATTGCCCCTAGCGCCAATCAAGAAGGGGAGACTCCAGTGGCTACAATTAAGGAAGCGCAGGCGGCGTTTGGCGATAGTGTTGATGTATATATCGATGGCGGCAAGTTACAAGGTGAACCTTCAACGATTGTCAAAGTGCATGCCGACCATAATTTGGAGATTATTCGTCAGGGTTCTTTGCACCTGTAGCCTGAGCGAAGTGGCTCCGTGCCCAAGCATCGATATCTCCTGCGCCCATACAAAGTACGAGCTTTCCGTCTGCGGCAGCTTGTTGCAGGATTGCGGCGAGTTCGTCAGTCATTTCGGCTGGTTCGGCAATGTCAGGATTGCTAAGGTGGGCAATCAGCTCTTGCGGCGACAGAACAGGCAGGTTTGGATCTTCGCGGCTCAAATAGGTGGGTAGCCAATAGAGATGCTCGGCCTGGATGAAACAGTCGGCATACTCATTGGCAAATTCATGCTGCCGACTATTTTGGTGCGGTTGATACACGGCGATCACATGGTCGTTGAGTTCGCTAGCCAGTTGCAAAGCTGCCCGAATCTCAGTCGGATGGTGGTCATAGCTGGTATAGATGTTATCGGCTAGTTTTTCAAACCGTCGGTCTGATCCTGGAAAGTCACTCAGCTTAGCGAGGACATCCTCGAGCGCATATTGCGGAAAGAGCTGCGCAAAAGCGCTCGCTGCTTGCCAGGCATTCTGCCGGTTGTGGCGGCCAGCAAGGTGGATGTGCTGAAGATGCGCATCGTCATCATCCAAGATGGTTATCCGTGAGTGCGACGGCTTGAGCCGCGTGGCATCTGATTGCCAAAAAAGCACCGACTGGCTTTGGGTAGCAAACTGCAAAAAAGCCTGATCATACACCTGCCGGGTCGGGTAGATATCGGCATGGTCGTAATCGACACTTGTGATGAGACTCATAAACGGGTGAAACTCCAACATGTTGCGGTCGTATTCGTCGCACTCATACACAAAGTACTCGCTGTTTGCTTGATACGCGCCGCTTGGACCAAAACTGACATGACTACCAATGGAGTAGCTCACCGGCAGCTGGAATCGCGTAAAGAGCCATACCATCATGGCAGTGGTGGTGGTTTTGCCATGCGTGCCACTGATGGCTATTAATTTTAGATGCTTGTCTGCTAAGATCTTTTTGAGCATATTGGCGCGCTTGGTAACGGGGATATGGTGGTCTCTGGCGAACTGCACTTCAGGATGCTCTGCGGGTACGGCAGAGGAGATGACCAGCCAATCAATGGGTCTATACTTGTGTGCTGCCGCGATTTGACTACCGTCCTGGCCAATGTTGACATGAATTCCTTCGGCTTCCATTAGCTGCGTCCAACGCGAGGTGGCCATATCAGACCCCGAAACTTCGTAGCCACTATCGCGAGCGATTAATGCGAGTGGGCCAATTGCTACGCCTCCAAGTCCAGAGAAGTAAATATGCATACTTTTACGATAGCATATAATACAAAGAGGAGATGTATTCTTGAGCGAGCGAACCTATTCACAAATATTTTATTGCAGCGGCAATACCTCAGAAGTAGCAACGGATCAAGAGGAAGATGCCTTATCAGAACTTGTAGAGCAAGGGTATGGTGTCTTTTTAGTCAGACCGAGCTGGAATAATTCGAAGCCCTTTGAATTTAACCGTCTTTATTGGGACTATGTGGAGCAGTGTCGAAGCCGATCGGCATTGGGCGGGCTCGCAATTGTGGGCGCAAGGATGGGTACAAACATGGCACTTTCTCTTTTTGAAGGGCTCCATAAAGAGAGCGATATGGCTGTGGTAACCATTGCGAACCTTCCTTCAAACCTCGAAACTCCTGAAGGAAGCGTGGCGTATGATGCCCAACTCTATGCGCAGAGAGTGGTCTGGCGAAGGCTTCGCGCTTCTCGCGTTGCCTCAGGTACGCGGGAGAGAATGTTTAGGCTTCACTGGGGTGAGGAAATTCCGATCGAGGAGCAGCGCCTTTCGCAAATAGGCTTTCAGGCTCTTTCGGCAGCAACCGCAGGCGGAGCAGTGCTGGAAGGCATCAGCTTACTCCCCCAGGTGCTGACGCAATTGGCAGAAAGCTCGACCTCGTCGTAGGTAACAGGCCGGCAGCTTGCTATACTAGAGCGAAAGGATAAGCGGTGGCAATCGACAAAGGCAAACTTCATCACTACTGGCGTCTCCTGAAGCGCATTAAGTTGTGGTTGTTGATCGTGGCTGGTATTTTGTTTGCACTCTCGAGTGCCTACCTTTTGCGTCAGAATAATTTAGGCATGGTTTCTCGCCGCCAAGCGGTGTTGGCTACAGATCAGCAAAATGGCGACGTGGATACAGCGCTCAAGAATCTGCGAAGCTTTATGATGCAGCACATGAACACGCGCATGAGCCAGCCAATCCAGCTTAAGTACAGCTACGAACGCGCCGTGCAAAAGCAGGTTGCCGATGCCGCCAAAAGCGGTAGCACCACAGACGCTTCGGCCTACCAGCGAGCTCAGGATGAGTGCCGTGCCAGCAACACGGTCACGTATGCACAGTGTGTCATCGACAAGACCTCTCAGGTAGCACCAGGTAGCGACCCTATTACCCAGATCAAGCCGCCGCCCACTGAACTTTTTAGCTATCAGTTTTATTCTCCAACATGGTCGCCTGACCTGGCTGGCTTTGCGGTCTTGGCATTGTTTCTTACTCTGTTACTCTTGATCGTCCGGATAATTGCCGCCCAAATTGTCAGGCTTATCTTGCGTCGTCATCAGTAACGAAATAGTTGACAACAGTTTACCGCCCGGCGTAAGGTAAAATCACGTAAGGCAATTAAAAGGAGGAGTATCACGATAATGGCTTACTCTCACACAAACTCTAAAGGTGTCACCTACTACCTGCACTCAAAAGAAGTCACTTTGCGCGGCGGTAAAGTACAGCGCATTTACTACTTTGCGAAAGACGTTCGTCCTAACGAAGCAGTTGACGAACTTCCAGACGACCGCATGGTACAAGAGAACCCACGCAATGGTTTCTTGACCCTCAAGAAAAAATAGTTTCGGCTAGATTTCGCAAAAAGCTCGGATTGTCCGAGCTTTTTGTTTACTTGCTAAGATACTTTGGTATAGTGTATATGGTATGTTAGAAAAATATATTCTCGAGGTCCAAGGACTGACGAAGACTTACGATAACAAAAACGTAGTTGATGGCATTTCTTTTAAAGTAAAGAAGGGCGAAATCTTTGGCATCCTCGGCCCGAACGGCGCCGGCAAGACCACGACGCTCGAAATGATTGAGGCATTGCGGCCAATTGATGGTGGAACGGCAACCATCGATGGCGTGGACGTGGCCAAGCACCCTTATGACATTCGGGCCATGATCGGCGTTCAGCCGCAATCGCCTGGCTTTCAGGACAAGACCAAACTGACAGAGCTCATCACTCTGTTTGCCGCGGCCTACGGCGAACGAGTAAACCCCAAAAAGTTCCTCGAAGAAGTGAATCTTGGTGACAAAGCCAACAGCTTTGTGGAGAATCTTTCTGGTGGCCAAAAGCAGCGGTTTAGCATTGTGGCAGCGCTGGTCCATAACCCCAAAGTATTCTTTTTGGATGAACCAACCACTGGGCTTGATCCGCAAGCTCGCCGTAATTTGTGGGAACTTATCGAAGAAGTGCGGGACCGTGGCATCAGCGTGATCCTTACCACCCACTACATGGACGAGGCCGAAATTCTGTGTGATCGTATCGCCATTATGGACAATGGCAAAATTATTTCCTTAGACACCCCGAAGAAATTAATCAAGGACCTGCTTGGCCGCGGCTTCAAAAAGAAGCAGCACGTTCAGCAAGCCAACCTCGAAGATGTCTTCATCGATCTAACCGGCAAGGAGCTCCGAAAATGAGACAGAATATCGTGCTGATTATTCTGCTAGTGGTAATTGTACTCGCGCGGATTGGTTGGCGAAAATATCGCCAGACACACAAGCCTGCAGAGTCGTCAGCGCAGCATAGGAAGCCACTAAAACCATGGCAGCGCAAATTCTATACCATTTGGGCGTTCTTTACGATTAACATGCGGCGCCTCTTCCGAGATCGTACCGCGCTCTTTTTTACCTTTATGTTCCCGCTGATCTTCTTGTTTGTTTTTGGCGGAATCTTTGGCAAAAACAGCGGCGTGTCGTTTCATGTGGCCGTGATTAATGAGTCACATTCGCAATTTTCGCAAGATTTTGTAAAGCAGATGGACGATCAAAAAGCTTTTAAGGTCAATAAAGAGATCACCACCTTTTCTCAGGCTGACGAAAAAATGGGGCGAGGTGAGCTAGATGCCACGATTGAGTTACCGCAAGATTTTGGTCAGGTTCAAAAAGACAAGATGTATCCATCTGGCCAAGCGATTGTGCACTACACTCAGAACAATCAGCAAGCTGCGCAAACATTAGCCTCGGTGCTGCAGGCCGAATTTAGCGAGATCAACACCAAGCTGGTAAAGACTGACACGCCTTTTACAATTACCACAGCACAGACCAATACTCGTAGCCTTTCGCAATTTGACTACACTTTTACGGGATTGCTGGGCTTTGCAATCTTGGGCGCGGGCATTTTTGGTCCAATGAACGTCTTTCCCGAGCTCAAAAAGATGGGTATTTTGCGACGATTGCACACCACGCCACTGCGTGTGTGGCAGTACTTCCTTTCAACCATGCTGGGCAATGCCGTTGTTGGGTTGATGTCGCTTGGCGTGATGTTTATTGTGGCCATTGAAGTTTTTCATCTCAAAGTGGTGGGAAATTACTTTGAGCTTGCGGCTTTTCTGGTGTTTGGCATTGTGATGATCTTAGGTATTGGGCTCGCGCTTGGCGGCTGGGCAAAGAACGAGCGGCAAGTGGCACCGCTTGCGAACATTATTGTGTTTCCGATGATGTTTCTCTCTGGAACTTTCTTCCCACGCTACGCCATGCCGCATTGGTTGCAGAGTATTACTTCATTCATGCCGCTTACGCCGGTGATTGATGGCGCCCGATTGATCGCCACCGAGGGTAAAGGCCTGTTCGACATTGGCTCGCAACTGGCGGTCATGGGCGTCTGGATGATTATCATTTACATCATCGCCTTCCGCGTCTTCCGCTGGGAGTAGTAGTCTTGATGGAGCTGATTGTTGATCTTCACATCCACTCTCACTACTCGCGGGCGACAAGTAAGAATAGCGATATCGAAGGCTTATACCGATGGGGAAAAATAAAAGGTATCAATATTATTGGCACTGGCGATTTTACTCACCCTGAGTGGTTCGCAGAGTTGCAAGAAAAATTAGAACCTGCCGAAGAAGGCCTCTTTAAGCTAAAGGACGCAATTGCTGCCTCGATTGATGCCACATTGCCTGGCGCCGTCAGCCAGAACTTATTGCGGTTTATACCCAGCGTGGAGATTAGCGCCATTTATAGCAAAGGTGGCAGGGTTCGAAAGCTCCACCAACTGATTATCATGCCAAGCTTTGCGGCGGTCAGTGAAATGAACGCTCGTTTAGAGCGAATCGGCAACCTAAAGGCAGACGGCCGACCAATTTTGGGCATCGACAGTAAAGAATTGCTGCGCATTGCATTGGAGGTTGAGTCGCGAGCGCTGTTTATTCTGGCGCATATTTGGACGCCGTGGTTTGGGATGTTTGGCAGCAAGTCTGGTTTCGATTCGATTGCCGAGGCTTTTGAAGAGCTCGCCCCACACATTTACGCGATCGAGACCGGCCTTTCGAGCGATCCGCAGATGAATCGACGACTCACACAATTGCAGAATATCACTATCACCAGTCATTCCGATGCCCATTCGCCTCAAAAACTTGGCCGCGAAGCGACAGTGGTGCAGGCAGACCTTAGTTACGAGAGTATTATTGGGGCAATTAAAACAAACGATGAGCGTTTGGTGGGCACGATCGAATTTTTTCCTGAAGAAGGGAAGTACCATGCTGACGGTCACCGCACCTGCGATGTTCGCTGTACGCCGGAAGAAACCAAAGCATATGCGGGTATATGTCCTAAATGTGGCAAGCCATTAGTGGTTGGCGTTAACTATCGGGTTGATGAATTGGCTGATCTTCCTCCTGGACAGCAACCCTCCAAGCAGGTTGAGTACATCGTGCCGCTGATTGAAATACTTGCTGAACTGCGCGGGGTAAAATCGACCACGGGTAAAGCAGTGCTTGCCGAGTACGAACGGTTGATTGCGGCGCTGGGAAGCGAGTTTGATCTTTTACGAAAACTGCCTATTGAGCAGATCCGGACACATTCTCAATCAACCGCGCTAGCTATTGAGCGAATGCGAGCCGGCGAAGTCTACCGTGATCCGGGTTTTGATGGTGTTTTTGGAACGATCAAAGTCTTTAAAGATGGCGACGAACGTCTGCAGACACTTAATCAGCTTGCGCTATTGTAAGTCCTAACTTGGCAAGCATGGCGTTGACGTCGGCTTCAATCTCCCGAAGGTTACGACCATCATTGCGGATGATGGTATGG
This sequence comes from Saccharimonadales bacterium (SeqCode), assembly GCA_035480055.1. GTDB lineage: Bacteria > Patescibacteriota > Saccharimonadia > Saccharimonadales > DASZAF01 > DATIIB01. The sequence continues at coordinate 79,746 of DATIIB010000001.1, read as the reverse complement.
TTGGGGAAAGGTAGTGTCAGGTCGTCCTTGTTCATACGGTACTTAGTTGTGTATTCTTCCCAATGAGCGAGTTTCCAATCATCGCGCGGCGCTTTGCGTAGCTCCAACATCTTTCTGATCGCATCGTTAGATGAAAATACCCAGACCGCATGCCAGTCGGCACCAATCTTTTTACATTTTTGACTTATCTCGTTCGTCCATTCGGAATCTCTAAAAGAGGCTGATCCTGGCGAATGAGTAAACGGGCCAGTAACTACCACTCGTGGATTGAGCTTGGCATTTTCGATAGCAGTATCAAGCATTCCTTCATACTCAAGACGCTTAAAGTTTTGGTTATAGAAATCACTCGTGTAGTTGTAAGGATTTCCAGTAGTCAGTTCGAGCGATTTTTCGATGATGCGTCGGTATAAAGTATCTTTGTCGATGTAAGAGGCGTGCAATTTGCTGGCAATGATCTTGCCCACCATGGTTTTCCCAGAGCCTGCATAGCCTGCAACAAATAAAATCATTGGTTTTGAAGAGTTCATCGTCACTACTATACTCTGCAGCCTTGCTATAGTGAAGAGTATGAGTTTGGATTCTCTTAATGCCGACCAACGGCGTGCGGCACAAACAATAACAGGGCCGCTGCTAATTGTGGCTGGCCCAGGCACGGGCAAAACCAAAACGCTCATCGCCAGAATGACATATCTCTGCGAAAAAGGGATCCCTCCTGAAGCAATTTTAGCGCTCACATTTACCAAGAAAACAGCCGAAGAAATGCGGATCCGAGTGAAGAAAGAGATGCGCAGGACTCCCCATATTACTACTTTTCATGCGCTCTGCTATGAACTACTTTACGGGCCTGCCGATTCTGCCCCTCTGAACTCTACCCTCCATATGGTCAAGGGCGGGAGTAACCATAGGACTGAGGGGCAGAACAGGCAGGCGTCGCACTCTGTGACCTTCATTACAGAGCCGCAGCGCATTGCACTTATTGCTCGTCTCCGCAAAACGGCAGATCTCAAAGCGCTCACCACTCGCGAGCTTGGCCTGCACATCTCGCGTGCCAAGAACTTGCCGATCGGGGAGATGATTGCCGACGAGGCGATTGCTAAGTTGGTAACAACTTACAACCATGCCCTTAATGAACAAGGAGTATCGGATTTTGACGACTTGCTTCGTCACGCACACGCCAAACTTAGTAAAGGTCATGCTTTACCGTATCGTTATATTTTGGTCGATGAGTTTCAAGATACTAACGTATTGCAGTATCAACTGTTGCAACTGCTCAGAACCAACGATAACGTATGCGTGATTGGCGATCCGCTGCAATCAATCTACGGCTTTCGGGGCGCGAGTAGTGATATTTTTGAGCGCTTTAAAACTGACTTTCCGGCGCATCAACAGATTGCACTCACCACAAACTACCGTTCGGTACCAGAAGTGGTGGCTTTGTCGAACGCACTTTTTACCAATGAGCCAAACCTGCAGGCTGCTGCGCGCCAAGCCGGTACCGTCCGAACGGTTCAGGTGCTGAACGAATATAGTGAAGCCCAGTGGATCATCACTCAGATCGAACAGCAACTGGGAGGTACCGACTTCTTGCGCAGCCATAATGTAGGGCAGAGTGACCTGCATTGTCAATTCCAAGATTTTGCCGTGCTCTACCGGACGCATTATGGAGCAAAAACAGTGCAGCGAGCCTTTGCCCAAAGCGGGCTGCCGTATCAGGTGGTAGGCGAGGGGTCGCCCTATGACCAACCAGAGGTAGCAGCGATTGTCGCCGCTCTGCGCTCGCTGCTACAAGACGCGCCACCTGAACCGCCTAAAGGGTTTTCGCAGGCCCAGTGGCAAACGCAGCTCGAAGTGTTACAATCCAGCGCAACTCTTCCGTTAAGTAAGCTCGCGGCAGCTATTGCCACGGCTGCTGGATTGCCAATCACCCAAGACCTGCGCCAATTCATGAACAGTTTACTTCGTTTTGATGCATTAGGTGCTGCCGCATTTTTGGAACATGTCGAAGCGATTGCCGAACAAGGCTTTTATGATCCCCAGGCCAATGCAGTCACGTTGCTGACCATTCATGCTGCCAAAGGTTTGGAATTCCGGCACGTCTTTATAATCGGGGCCGAAGAAACCCAGTTGCCCTCACGCTCGTCTCTTAACGAAGAAAAACGACTCTTCTATGTGGCGGTCACTCGTGCAAAGGAGAAGCTAGATATTATGCACACCAAAACTCGCGCTGGAAGGCCGAGCGCTCTTTTGCAATTCGCAGCTGCGATTCCTGAGACAATTTTGCCGCGATACAGCGACCCAGAAATGACGCAGCAGGCACGTCAGCTTGGGAAGCGACGCGCCAAGCGCGCTCAGACCAGCTTGTTTTAACCTTCGTTAATGCGATCGTGCTTCCAATACCACCACTGTAATTTTTGTGGGTCCCGTGCACCTGACGCAAAATAAACTGCACAGCGGAATGCGTACAATACACAAGGATCTTGCTGACTGTGGGTAAGCTCGCAGAGGCGCTGATACAATTCTTGAGGGTTTTTATCTTTTAGATCCTCCACAGTGTCCACACCAAGCAATTGCAAATCGGCCGCAAGGCTTTTGCCGATACCAGGAATGTGAAGGAGTGGATCTCTAGCTTCGGCATTCCCTATCATATTCGTAGTATACACTGTCGAGATTGCGAGCATAGATGCTTACTTGTATAGTTGAGCCATGAATCCAAATGAACCAACAAATCCTGAAGAACAACGAAATGCTGAGGCAGCACTCATCACTCAACAAGTAGAGGCCTTGAAAGAAAGATTTTCACCAGAGGGTCCAGAATTTGCTCATCTTGAAGAAGTGGTGACGCAGTCGCGTGAAGCGATTGACGAGGTGTATCGGGAAAAAGTTGCAGATGGCAGTCATTTACCTTGGCTGTATGCGTCGGCAATTGAAGGAGTAACCGAAGACGGCCACTTGGTAACTATCGATGGCACAATGCCCGAAGATGAGGGAGCTCCAGATTCGATGATGTTCCTAGGAAGAGTGGTTGGACTGGAAGAGGGCGCAGATGCTGAAGTTTTTTCAGTAACCGAGGCCCAAATGACACCTCAGGAAGATCGTCGATCACCAACCATCTTTCAGACGGCCTATGGCGAAGTAAAATACGAACACAACTATGGAAACTGGAACGATTACGAAAATCAGGAGACTCCTCATCCACGAATCGGCGGACCTGACCTGCGCTTTGCTTTAAGCCAGACCTTTGCCACCATTGATGGAGAGCGTATCTACCCTCTGGAGTTGGTAGCGCCCACCCTTGCTCAATCGAGAGCCAATCGGAAATAAGCGGATGCCGGCGAATTTAAGTGTCCTTGAGGTCTGAAAAAACGAATGTTACGTTGGTGGATCCGACAGGACTCGAACCTGTGACCTCCGCCGTGTGAAGGCGGCGCTCTAGCCAACTGAGCTACGGATCCATGCAATAGGTACCCCGTATTTATGTCACAGCTGGTATCTGTTGTCAACTGCCTGATGGCTAGTGTATTGTATAAGCAATGATAGTCGCCGTGCGCAAAAAATAAGAAAAGGTCATATGTCGATATTCAGCAGAATCCGCTCCGCTTTTATTGGAACAGGAGTAGTTCCACCGCCTAAGTCTTCTCCCGACGAACTGTTGGGCGAGCTTTTTCAGGACGTCCAATTACGCCGTGTCTTTCCAGACGGCATGACTTTTGTCGACATGGTGCCAGCGAATCGCTTGCGTAAAGTTCTTTTGGCCTATGAGCAACAGCGACAGCGGCCCGATTTTGACCTGCATAAATTCGTCAGTCAATATTTTAAAGACTACCTTGAGCATACCTCGGGAGTGTACAAAACTAACCCAAAGCACACCGTGGAGCAGCACATTAATGAGCTATGGAACGTGCTTACTCGCCAAGCGTACACCAACAAGGGTTCGCTCACAGCCTTACCGTACCCCTATGTTGTGCCCGGGGGACGCTTTGGTGCTCAGTGGTATTGGGATAGTTACTTTACCATGCTGGGGCTGGCGGCCTCTAATCGCTACGATTTGATTGAGGGGATGCTCAAGAATTACGCCTTTATGATTCGCAAGTATGGCTATATTATCCAAGCCAACCGTACATACTATGTGGGTCGTTCGCAGCCACCGTTTTTTTCGCACATGCTCAAATTGTTGGCTCGCAAAGAAGGCAAGGCGGTGTATGTACGGTACTTGCCATATCTGATCAGCGAGTATCGTTTTTGGACCAGAAAAGCTTCAGAGCTTTCTGAAGACAAGCCTGCGTATCGTCGCACGGTGCGGCTGTCCGATGGAACGATTCTCAGTCGGTATTACGACAACAAGCGGACGCCGCGTCCAGAATCGTACAAAGAAGATGTTGATACCGCGCTCAAAGCCAGCGACCGAGTTCCGAGTAAAGTGTATGTGGATCTGCGGGCTGCTGCAGAATCAGGCTGGGACTTTAGCTCTCGCTGGTTCAAAGATGGCAAAAATCTGAAGACCATTCACACTACCGACATTCTGCAGGTCGACCTCAACTGCCTGTTGGTGCATGAAGCCCAAACCATTGCCGAAATTTGTACCATGTTAAAGCAAGGCAAGCTGGCCAAGATCTGGCAAAAACGTGCCCAACGACGAATTGAAGCCATCCAAAAGTATTTTTGGAGCGAAGAAAAGCAGTTCTTTTTTGACTATGACTTTATTGCGGGCGAGCACACGGCGTGTTATTCGCTGGCCGCTGCATTCCCCTTGTACGTGGGCATTGCCACGCAAGCGCAGGCCGATGCGGTGGCCAAGATGATCAAAGAAAAGTTCCTTAAGCCCGGCGGCTTGGTGGCGACTCTTGCCGCTACTGGTGAGCAGTGGGATTCGCCAAATGGTTGGGCGCCGTTGCATTGGGTAGTTATTAAAGGGTTACGCAATTACGGTCATGCTGAGCTCGCTGATGAAATCAAAAAGCGGTGGATCACCACCAACGTTGAGGTCTTTAAAAAAGAAGGTAAGCTGGTTGAAAAATATAACGTGGTCGCCCCGAACGAATATGGCGGTGGCGGTGAGTACGAACTGCAGGACGGATTCGGGTGGACCAACGGGGTTTTGATGGCTTTGCTCAGCGAAGATAAGGAGTCGGAAGGCTAGTTCAAAAGTTATAGACGACTAGTATTGGGGCAGCGTCAAAAGGTCATTCGTCCAGGCGCCATCGGTGTATGTTTGCAGATACTCAGGTTGTGCAGTGACAACTCCGAGCCATGACCGCATTGGCCCTTCCACAAATACTGAGCCTGGATATTGCCGCACATAGGCGATCATTTCTTCAATTGGCGACGTGCCAGTTACTCCAGTGTCGGTGTTGAGCCACTTGAGTTCGGTAATATTTTGATGCTGATTACCGCCTTCAAAATGGACGTCTGTGATTTGCATCATACAGAATTCTCTTTCACGCTTATGTATCTAATGGTACCACAAATAATTTTGGTGGGGCCAGCTGGATTTGAACCAGCGACCAAGCGGTTATGAGCCGCCTGCTCTGACCACTGAGCTATGGCCCCAAATTTCCTGGATGGAATAGTGCAAGTATAGCCGAAAGCTGCTCTGTTGACCACTGGTGGTGTATAATAAAACCATAAACCACTAAAACACACACATGTACCGCAAAATTCGTTCTTACCTCACGCTTGATACTGCGCTGCCGTTGCTCGCGGTAGTGATTGCGCTGTCGTGGGCATGGAGCACGGTAGGGGTGATGCAGACGAACTTCCAGTTTCAACAACAGGTTGATGAACTGCGCCAACAGAATGCTTTAACCGATCTGGAGAACAAAACCCAGGAGTATCGCATCGCGTATTACAAAACCCAAGAATTTGCTGAGCTGGCTGCGCGTGCTAACCTCAACCTTGCAGCTCCGGACGAGAAAGTGTTGGTGGTGCCGCCAAGTCCGTATGAGCAAGACAGTACTTCAACGCTGGCCACGATTCCGCCCTCGGCAGCGCCAGCTCGCAGCAACTTCCAGCAATGGCTGTTTTTCCTCTTTGGCAAGCATCCGGCACAGAGTTGACGAGCCTGCAGGCAGTTGCTATACTTGGTAAAGCATTTCCTGTAATGTGTTATCGCGGGATGGAGCAGCGGCAGCTCGCGTGGCTCATAACCACGAGGTCGTAGGTTCGAATCCTACTCCCGCTACCAAAGAAAAAGACTCACTCAGGTGGGTCTTTTTCTTTGGTAATAGAGAGGTGGTTTGGTCCTTATCCCGCCGCAACCCCCAAGTGCAGCTGTCGCAGCGCCTCCGAACTCAGCCCATTGCTGCGCCAAACAAATGAGCCGCCGGTCCGAATGCCCCGACCGCCAATAGCCTGATGGATCTTCCCCATTGCAGCCGGGCTCGAAATAAGCGGATCATTTTGAGCGTCTGTGGAATAGCCCACGATTAGCTTACTTGGATCTTTGAGTTTGGCGGCAAACGCTGCGACATCGTCGACAACCATTTTTGGTGTGCCACTGCCGTTATCGTAGGCGTAGGTCATCAGGTTGATCCCGTCGACGATCTTTTCTAACTGAGAGATGTCGTAGCCTTCTTGATTGTCATGCGCTGGCATGGCCAAAGTGAGCGCCGTGGTGCCCAATGTGCCACGCAGGCGATTCATCAGGCTGGTGAATTTTTCTCTTTGGGCAACAGTTGGATATTCAAAGTCGATGTCCAAGCCAATTTCAGTCACACTCCGGCCTAACATACCTGCCAACTTGGCGCGTGCTTTGGTGGTTTCTTGAGCAAAAGCCTCGGGGTGATCCAAAGCAACCGCCCAGCCGCCGAGTAATTTCTGGTGGCTCGTTTCGTCACCATAGCCGCCGACGCTGAGAGCAACTGGCAGATTACCGAGATCTTTTACCAAATCCGTAAAGGCAGCCGCGGCGTCTGGGTCCATCTCTGGCATGTGAATATTGCCCTGCTGGTCTGGCTCGCCAAAAGCAAAATACAACTTGGCAAGTCCAGGGTGGGCCTGTACAAGGTCGGCATGTTGTTGGCGTAATTCTTTGGCGCTGTCCCATGATTGCACATAAGCGGCAATTTGATCGTCTGGTACTGCTGCTTCTGAGGCGTTTCGTGGGTGGCCACCTGGAGAGCCACCACTTTCGCTGCAGCCACTCAGCAGCACAAGACCGGCAGCGGAGACACCACCAGCGAGAACAGCTCGTCTATCAGAAGAAAATTCAGTCATATCGGGTAACTATACTCGCGAGTAGCGTTCTTGACAACGTTTCGGAAACTAAAAGAGATGTTTAAATCTGTCCTTGGCGGTGGGACCGGCGCTGCCGCCACAGCTCGCGGGGTCTTTGTCTGTATCATATTTGGCTGCGCTGGTGGAGATGGAGTTGTACTGTTTTTGCAAATCATCTTGCGTGGTATTGCCGTAGCTGACCAGCAAGCGATCTTTGTCGCCAATTACTCGATTGGTCACGTCGTAGACTGTTTTGCCATTCAAAATGAAGGTGACCGAATTGCTATCGGCAGCGGGTAGCAGCTTGTCGCTGGTTTTGACAAAGTTTGGACCGATGTCCCACCCAATATTCTGAAAAAAGTTTCCCCAAGTCACGGCGTGATCATGAATGTGAATGGCGTCGTACACGTTGTCGTGCATATGTACCCGTTCTTTAGGGGTCATGATATGCTCTGCGTCGCAGGTGGCTTCCTCTTGATAATACAACGGACTCTTGAACCCTTCGCGCTGACCATTAATGTACACGCCAAAGTTGGCGTGGTAGTGGATTTTCTCCGGATGGTAGGTGGCAAACCGAATGCCAAGAATCAGCAGTGCGCCAACCAAGAGTCCAACTCCGGCCGTAATACATGTGGCTTTGGTAAAATATGCCTTCATAAACATCTCCTCAGGTTACTTTACTGCACGCAATCCGCACCGCTTCACTCCAGGTCGGGAAGGCATGTACGGTGTTGGCGACATCGGTGGCGCGGAGGCCCATTTGGATCGCCAGGGTAAGCTCGTGAATCATCTCGCCGGCGTGCGGGGAAGCGATGGCAGCGCCTAATAATTTGCCAGCTGGATCGACGATTACTTTCACAAAACCGTCGTGCAAGTCGTTCACGTTCGCCCGGCCCACAATAGAGAGCGGTGCCATGGCTGTGCGGTACTTCATGGCGAATTTAATTGCTTCGTCTTCGGTAATACCAACCGCAGCGAGCTCTGGATCAGCAAAGATAACGCGCGGAATAGCTTTGTAATCGACAGCGACTTTTTGGCGGTAGAGCATGTTATGCGCGGCCACGCGGCTTTGATAAATTGCAGTGTGCGTAAACATGTATTTGCCCACCACATCGCCGGCGGCAAAGATGTGCTTGGCCGAGGTTTGCATAAACTCATCAACGGTAATGCCTTGCGGAGTGTAGTTAACGGCTGCGTTTTCGAGTCCGATATCGATCGCTGGCACTTTGCCGGTTGCCAGCAGCACTTCATCGACTTTCACCGACAGCGTGTCGGCGCCTTGCTGAAAATGGACGCGCTTCATAATGCCGTCTTTTTCGATCTTGAGCACTTTGGTGCTGGTCAGAACTGTAACGCCACGTTCTATAAATTGCTCTTTAAGCAGTACGCCAAGCTCTTGATCTTCGCGCGGTAGCAGGCGCGGCGCGAGGTCGGCAATGGTTATCTTGCTTCCAAAGACGCTAAAAAGTTGGGCAAATTCAATTCCCGTCGCCCCACCACCAATGATAAACAGTGATTTGGGCGGACGAGTCAGAGTGGTGGCTTGGTGACGGGTGAGGTAGGGCGTTTTGTCCAGGCCTTCGATCGAGGGAACGGCTTCGGCGGAGCCAGTGGCAATCAAGAATTGTGCTGCGCTGTAGTGGCGGCGACCCACAGTGATTTCGTTACTGGAGATAAATCGGCCTTCGCCGCGAATAACATTGATCCCTTCGCTTTCAAAGGCGGTTTTACCTCGAGCGGTACCTGTTCGTTTGACCGCCAAATCTTTCCAAGCGCGAATGGTGGGATAGTTGTAGCCAATGGTGGTGGTGCGGATGCCAAAGCGACCCGCTTGCTTGGCGTCATTGTATAGCTTGGCGGCGTGCAGGAGTGCTTTGGTGGGTACATCGCCCCAGTTGGGGCATTCGCCACCAAATTCGCCAGCTTCAACAATCGCTACTTTTTTACCACTGTCAGCAGCAATATGCGCAGCCACGCTCCCGCCCGCACCGGTGCCAATTACAATCAAGTCATAGTCGTATCTGCTCATGTCTGCTCCTATTTTATCACTTCCGAGTGAGTTAACTGTCCCAGTGTCCTTTTTTGCCAATATCCAGCCAGGTCGGGTGAGAGTAATTAGGGAAGGTGCTGCGCTGCGGCGTGTCGGTCATAAAGTGCGGATCGTGCTGCAAAAGGTGTGGCTGGCTGGCGAATAAATGCGCGGCGTGTGGATTGTAGGTGCTCAGGTGATGCGCGGCCAAGCGACGGACATCGGCTGTGGTTATCTCTTCTTTGGATTCGAGCCAGGGTTGCATATCGTGAAACACGCGGCGAGCGGTGAGTTGGGCTTCGCCCGAAGGCGTTTGAACGCTGAGGCAGGCGGCATAGACGCTCCGGTACAGCTTTTCGGGGTCAAAGGGTTGGCTTTGGCCATTGGCGCGTTTGACCACATCTACCATTTTATGCTCCCGTAATTGCCAGCACCCAGCACGAGGCCTAGCGCTAAAAGCATTATGCCCTGTAGCACATGGAACAATGCCTGGTGGGTGCTCAGCCAATGGTGCAGCACGCTTAGCTTGACCTTTTTGAAAGACAATACAGCAAGAAGCGCAAAGGGAATCATCACAAGTAACCCGTACACAACCGCAAGCAAAGCGCTTCCGGAATCCAGATGAGCATTGGTGAGAGTAATCGCCCCCAGATACGGAGCTGCGGTAAAGATGAGTAAATAAGGGAGCGCATATGCCAAAAAACTCACCACCTGGCTGGGATGCGCCAGTCGGTACGCATGTTTACGAAGTCGCCGCCACGTAGAGGGCGAGACTGACATGGCTAGCCCGCGTGGTGCGCGTGCGGTCTTGAGCTCTAGCAACCCAACCAGCGCCAAAAGACCTCCAATCATTAAAGGTAAAGCATTAAAACGCAGCAAGCCATAAGCGATCAAGGCATTCAGCCCAAGCCCACATATCGCCCAAGCCATACCCAGACAACAACCATACAAAACCAGGGCACGCCTGGCTCGGGCTGGGCGTACTTCATTGCCAAGCAGTGACCCATATACCAACGGCAGGGTCGATGTCAGCACGGGATGCAGTCCATTCACCAGCGCAGCGCTAAGCACCAGCGTGATGACGGGCAAAGTCATACCAGCTTCTGAACTGAAAGTCATTGTGGTGGTTTTTTGTCGTATTATTTTGTGTTTTAAGCTTAAACGCTTACCATAAATATAGCACTTATGAAACAGATGCACAAAAAGTGGTATAGTCTCTCAGCTAAAGAGGTCGCGCGGGTGCAAGAAGTTGACCTGCATATTGGCCTGCAGCCTGGACAGGTGCGTGAGCGTCAGGCGGCATATGGTCCAAACGAACTGCACACCGCTTCTCGGAACAATCCTCTCCGTCTGCTCCTTAATCAGTTCAGCGACGTGCTTATTATTGTGTTGCTACTGGCGGCCACGGTTTCGCTTGGGATTGCAGTGACCCAAACGCATCAAACGCCGGTGGAAGCGCTGCTGATTTATGCGATTGTGATCGCGATTGCACTGATCGGTTTTTTGAACGAGTTCAAAGCTGAACGCACTGTGCAAGCGCTGCGAAAGTTGGTCAGTTATGACGCCCGCGTGCTTCGTGGTGGCCGGGAAGTGAAGGTGGCAACGCGCGAGCTCGTTCCTGGCGATGTGCTCTTGCTGGAGGAAGGTCAAAAAGTACCGGCTGATGCTCGCCTCATAAATGCCAATATGCTGCGCCTCAACGAAGCGAGTCTGACCGGCGAATCAGCGCCGCAGCCCAAAACCATTACTACGCTGGCTGGCAGCGATCAAGCACTCGGCGATCAACGGAACATGATTTTTTCTGGCACTGTGGTGGCAAGTGGTACCGGCCGGGCGATTGTGGTGGCGACTGGCGCTCAGGCTGAGATTGGCCGCATCGCTACCTTGGTGAGCGAAATTGGGGATCAACAAACCCCCATGCAAGAAAAGTTGGATGAACTGGGCAAACGCATTGGTCAGGTGGTGGTGGCGATTTGTGCCGTGGCCTTTATTGCCATTTTGCTGCACGACCGGACTATTGAAGGCGACACAGTGCATCGGATTATTTTTGCCTTCACCGCGGCCGTGGCGCTGGCAGTGGCGGCCATTCCCGAAGGTCTGGCTTTTGTGGTGCGTATTTCTTTAGCTATGGGCGCGCGGCGAATGGCCAGCCGGCACGCTTTGGTGCGGCGCTTGGCGGCAGTGGAATCGCTTGGCTCGACCGATGTTATTTGCACTGACAAAACAGGCACATTAACCCGCGGAGAAATGACCGTCCGTGCCTTGTGGCAGGGTGGCCAACTGCACGAAGTCACCGGTGAAGGTTACGAACCGCAAGGTGAATTGCGAGTAAAAGGCCAGGTAACTTCGGCTACTGAAGACATGCAACACCTGTTGCAGTTGGGTGTCCTGAGTAACAACGCTACATTTACGGCGAGGGATGAATTGCTCGGCGACCCAACCGAACTCAGCTTACTGGTGGCTGCCGAAAAACTGGGCATTGACCGTGCGGCTCTTGCCGAAAGTCGTCCGCGCCTGCACGAAATGCCATTTAGTTCGGAACGCAAGATGATGAGTACCTTGCATAGCCACGAAAAAGGCTTTTTGATTGCCTCAAAAGGTGCGCCGGAAACGTTACTGGCGCACTGTGATCGAATTTTGGTGCATGGCAAAGTGCAGCCTCTGACCGAAGACATGCATCACGAAATCTTAGCCGCAACCAGCACCATGACCAGCCAAGCGCTGCGGGTTCTGGCCGTGGCTTCGCGCCAGGAAATGGCCAAGCCGCATCACGAAAAACTAGAGGAGCACCTGGTATTTGTAGGGTTGATCGGCATTATGGATCCGCCGCGAATGGAAGTAAAAGAGGTGATTCAACGCGTGCAACAAGAGGCTGGCATGCGGGTGGTGATGATCACCGGTGACAACCTGGAGACCGCTCAAGCCATCGCCAAAGAGCTGGGCATTACTGGCGAGGCGATCCACGGCGTGGATATCGATACAATGAGCGATGGCGCTTTGGGCCAGCGAGCCGAACGCATCGGCGTGTACGCGCGGGTTAATCCCGAGCACAAACTGCGCATTGTCAAAGCGCTGCAACTTGGCGGCCATCAAGTGGCAATGACTGGCGATGGTGTGAATGATGCCCCGGCGCTGAAGGCCGCGAACATCGGCATTGCGATGGGCATTACCGGCACCGATGCGGCCAAAGAGGCGAGCGATCTTATCCTGCTGGACGATCAATTCAAAACGATCATTGCGGCGATTGAAGAAGGCCGCGGCATTTTTGATAACATGCGCAAGTTTGTGAACTTTCTGCTGAGTACCAACATTGCGGAGGTCGGTGTGGTTTTGGGCGGTATCTTGCTGCATGGTAATTTGGTGTTGACCGCCTCACAGATGCTGTTTGTGAACATTGTCACCGATGGGCTGCCGGCGATTGCCCTTGGCTCGGACAGTATTGCTAAAAATGTCATGCGCCGTCAGCCAGCAGAATTTCAGCGCGCAATTATCACCCGGCGAGTGTGGATCGAAATTGTGGCTTTTGGCCTATTGATGAGTGGCGTGATTCTGTTGCAGTACAGCCATGTTATCAGCCAGCACAGCCTGATGCGTGGCAGCGCGGTGGCCTTTACGGCGATCATTGTCTACACGTTTGCCAGGCTTGTGGATATTCGCATGGAGTATCGGCTGCCGTGGTTCTCGAATCTTTGGTTAACGCTGAGCGTGATTGGCTCGCTGGGTGCCACGCTGCTAGTGCTCTACGTCCAGCGGCTTGCCGATGTCTTTAAACTCGTGCGCGTCGATTGGGAAAGCTGGGTGACAATCGCTATTTTATCTGTTGGCCTGGTGGTGATAATGAAGGCCATCAACCCGGCGCTCGATCGTTTCACCAAAGATACCGAAACCTAGTCATACCCTCTGTAATCTGGTACAATAGCCCTGTTAAAAAGCATGGCGGCGTAGCTCAGCTGGTTAGAGCGCGGGACTCATAAGCCCGAGGTCAGAGGTTCAAGCCCTCTCGCCGCTACCAATAGTCAATTTAGGATGGTGAAGAGCCATCTTTTTTGTATGGTAAACTGTGTGATGATAAGACAGATTCTACATACCATGTCCACTTATGAATATCTCAATCCTACCGATACTGCTAATCTAGAAACTGCAAAACCTGTACAGCCTGTAGAAAAGTCGGATACTCATGTTGTCCAGCCCCCAGGACTCAGTATCGAAGAAATTCTTGGTCAAGGAGTTCCTCCCGAGGCAATTCTCGGAGCTGAAGCCCCACCAGCACTTGAGGCCGATCCTCATAAGGCTAGTAAGGCTGAACCTCAGCTTCAACCTATTACTCAAGTGGCCGTAGAGCGTGTGGCTTCTACCCCAAGAACTTCTCCAGAGCCACGGGTAGGTAGCGGCGGAGGGGAAGGATCAGGCGAGCCACCTACTGCGCGTGAGGATGGGGAGGAAGAACCTGAAGAGGTGCCAAGCAAGCATAGCGGTCTTGCAGATAAGATTGATGATTGTGACCGTTTAATTTGGGCAGAAAATTCGCCAAAGGGACCAGTGGACGACGGAAAGCCAACAAGTGCAGAAATGGCGCTGCGCATAACATGGGCTGAAAACGATATCAATCCAGTACAGGAGGTGATTGTCGACACAAGATACGACGGACCTGAATGGAGAAAAATTGAAGTACGAGCGGTGGTATGTGATCCAAGCGTAGAAAGCGCTGTCAAGATTGCCGATGCGTTAGAAGGTTGTGGGCATGTAGTCTTGGTGGAGGATTCGTTTACAGACGCAGCCGAGAGGAAGAAGTGCTATCTTGCGTACTCAACCGCAACCCAAGGTCCGGGTTATGCCTGGCAAGGTCCTCACCCTTCTCAATCTCAGCTACGCCCCATACTTGCTGAGGCAGCTATTGAGGATGATAATCCAGTCGCAGCAATTACATACTGCTTGAGGCAAACCAATACATTAGTTGAATTTATTGGTCCAACTCAGGAAGATTTTAAACCCCACGTCATAGCTGAGGGATGGGAACACCTCCAGAAGATGAAAGAAGACCTGCGAGATTATGATGTAGCTGCGGAACGAGAGGCTGACTCAGCCGTTCAAGAGGCTGTAACGAGCTTCGCGCCGCTTGATGAGGCACGCGAGGCGAATAGGCGGAGTCTTACGCAGCGAGCTGAACGTGATCGGGCGACTGAAGTTTTGTTGGAAGAGCAATTATTTAAGCTCCTTGTAAATGCTACTGTCCAGAGAGATCTTCATCATGGTACGGACAAAGTGGCATTTGTCCTGAGTCCTGACCAGGCTGCGCTCGTGACTGAAGCTTATTTTACACCTGTTGACCCCATAGTATCCCTGGCAAATGCAGATAAAATTACAGCTGCCAAATCCCCTGCTCGCAGGGCGCGCGACGCCATACGTGAGAGTAATGAACAGGAGGTGAAAGTGCATCTTGATCGTGATTTAATAATCCGTTATGTAACGCACCTTGCTTCTGTTGAAAAAGAGGAAGCCGAAGCGGATAGACAATCTGCAGAACAACATAGAGGTACTTTGCATCCCCAGCGTCTTATTGGACGGATTGCTCGTCGAGCAGCCAAGCCTCCTCACCCCATTAACGTAGCAGCAACGAAAATTCGGCAATGCGTGGAACAACGCCAAACGACCCTGCGCATTCAAGATGCTGTCAGGCAGCTCGATGATACGCAGGTTAAGCGGTATATGGCACAACTCGAGCTGGATCTTGCCTCTCAAATAGATCAGCGTGCTGCAAGAGTGCGTACTACCCTGGGGCCGCTGATTCAAACTGTATAAGCGCGTTAGCCTTTATGCTGTTGTGTGTTCTGCGGTAAAGCCCTTTTATTTCATCGACTTGCGCTATCTAATCTTTTATTCTATGCTTTACAGAAGTTTATGAGTGAACGCGCAACCACAGCAGGCATTATTACTGGCGACGCCCGTGGCGGCAAAGACACGGCCGCTGATGCTCTGGTTGATCGATTCGGCCATCCCTTGGTGGAAGCGGGGCGTTTGTACCGGCTGAATACATTTCACCAGTTGTACCAAGCGAGAACAATCAGCCTAGAACTTCCTAAGGAAGAGATTTCATCGCATGCGGGAGAGATTGAGTCTGAAGAACTCTTTGAGGTATTGGGAGGGATAGACGCCTTTATCGCTCAGCATGGATTGGGACGATTGTATGAATCTGACATCAACAGCATGGTTGGCTATGTTGCCAATACCGAGGTAGCTCAAAAGGTCACTGACCAAGAGGTGGGGAACACTATTCGGCGGTTGATTGAACGCGGCGAGCCGCATATTATTGCGGTTGGCCGGCAGCTTGCTCATGTTGCCATTGCCGCCGGGGCGGAAGTAGCGCTAAACGCGTATTTTGAATGTACTGTCGAGGAAGCTGCAAGACGCGAACGATTGCGTAAAAAAGTACAGCCCGACACGCCGCAGTGGGATGATATTTTCACCGCGCTTCAAAAGCGGTACGCTGAAGACCATGGACGCGAGATAAATACGGTTGCCCCTGAAGATGACGCATGGCGGTTCCATCAAAAGGTTGAAGAAGAAGGATTCAACAACTTTACCATCGGTGTGGCAGCTGCTGCGCACGGGGTGCAAATTGTTCTTGATACTACTCGGACTTCCAGAGATGAAATGTGCGCCATATCGCAACAGATGTACGCAGGCGCGCTTGCCTACAGCCGGGCAAGCTAGCGCATACTCGTTTTTACCGATTCCATAAAATCATACGTGCTGTCTTGCGGCCCGAAGGCGCGATCGGCGCCCATTACCGCGCCCACCAAGGTGACGGGTTTGCCTTTGAAGGTGTAGTCTGTTGAAATCATCAGAGTGATGCCGGCTTCATCGCTATCGCCAAGTTTGAGCCCAGTATACCCATGTTGGGTGACCAGCCGATTATAGTTGGGCATTACGCCTGCGACTGGGATGTCGGAAGTTTCTTTGCTGGCCGCAATCTCGGCAATGACCGGGTTTTTGAGGGCAATTTCACCAAGCAGCACCAAATCGTGCGCCGTGCTGGTGGTACTCGGGTCCAAGCCACTGGCGTCTTTGCCGACCTTGGTGTCGGTGAGTTTCATCTGCTGCAGCATGGTGCTCGCGTAGGTGCGATAATTATCCAGTGAACCAAACGCCCACACGGCCGAAGTATCCGCGATGTTATTGGCCGAAGGAAGTAGCATAGCTTCGAGTGCTTGGCGCTCGGTGATTGAGGTGCCAGCTTGGACATTGGCAACCGAACCATTTTGGTCAACGTAGTAATGATAGCGTTCTTCGTCTTTGGCGGTGATGGGGATGGAAGGGCCTTGCTCGCCCAATTTGAGCGGGCGTTTTTGGAGAATCGCCAGGCACGTAATGACCTTAGCAAGGCTGGCGGTTGGTCGGGGACTTGTTTGACCAGTGGTGGCTAGCACACCGTAACCCGAGGCCCCGACGGCCGCACTCGCCACATGTCCCGGCCATGTCGGCGAGACACGAAAAGGCGCCGGCGCTTGAACGGGCGCCAACGCGACAGCGGGCTGCGAAAGAATTGGTCCAGCTGGACGCGAACGGTGTGAAATCAAGGTAAAAATGCCGATAGAAAAAACGGCTATGGCAGCTAGTGCGAATCGCATACGGCGTCGCCTGGCTCGCCGGGAAAGAGGATGCCGGTAGTGATCATAGATGTGCGCCACGTACTTTCTAGTGTAGCATTAACTGCCCAGTGCATCCTCGCCGAGATGTTTTTTGAGCCGGGCCCGAATCCCGCCAGGTTGTCGTCCCAAGGTTGCGGAGATTGTTTTCACGTCCGCCCCATCTTTAAACAGCGCCAGCAATTGTTCGTTATCGGCTTTCGCCCACGGCGTAAAAGCTTTGGGATATGTCTCGCGCATAGTGGCAATGCGCTCCGACCACGGGGTTTTGCCAGTCGTTTTTTTGGCTGGCTTTTCTTTTTTGCGCTTTGCGGCTTGAGCCTCAAGGTGTGCGAACTTTTGATGATCCTCGGCTGATTTTTCTTGCAAGTGTGCATCGATGGCCAGCGCGTCGGGACTGACCTGAATTGCCATCTTGTTGATGCCTGCCAGGCTGAGCGCGTCGAGCCGCTTGACTCGAGAAAGTGCCACATAGCCCATGCCTTCCACAAAAGCGCGGCGGAGGTCAATGCGCGCTGCGTCGAGAGTCATGCCCTGACTTTTGTGAATCGTAATGGCCCACGCAAGGCGCAGCGGAATCTGCGTCAGGCTGGCTCGTTTTTTGGTGCCATCGCGTAGTTCCCAGGTGTCAGGGCGGATAGTCAGCTTGTGTCCATTGCGCAGCTGGACGATTGGATAATAGGTGTCGTCTTCAAAATCGAGCACCACGCCCAGGCTGCCGTTCACGAACTTTTTGTCAGGCGAGTTTTTGATGCACATTACTAAGGCCCCTTGTTTGAGCACCAGTTCTTCGAGCGCCAAGCACGAACGCTTGAGCGTCTGGACGTAATTATCCGAGCCAGTGGTGATCATGGTGTAGCTAAACTCATCACCCGGAAGTTCGTCGAGGGCATGGGCATTGATGCTATCCACATCGATATTGGTGGTGTGCAATTGGGTGACCTCTTGATCACCAGGCACTGCGGCATCGATGCGCGCCAAAAGCGCCTCGGCATGCCGGCGGCGCACATCACCAGCACGAATGGCGGTCAGAATATCCAAAAAATTATCATCATCTTGGCGGTGCTGCTCGCTGAGATAGCAGATTACTGGGTCGAGCTCCTGCCAGGCCCGTGAATGCACCACAAACCGTCCACTCCGCGTGCCATCACGATTCACTGGCGGCAGCTGAAAAAAATCACCACACAAAATCACCTGAATCCCGCCAAAAGGTTGGTCGCTTTCGCGAACCTTGCGGGCAATATCATCCACCATATCCAGTCGATAATCATGAAGCATCGAAATCTCATCAATCACCAAAATGTCGGTCTTGCGGATTGTGTCTTGGCGACCTTGCGACAGCTGCCTAAAGAAGTTGCGAGGCAGTTCGTCGTGCACGCCAATCCCGCTCCAGGCGTGAATGGTATTGCCGCTGAGGTGCGTGGCTGCCAGCCCGGTAGTGGCAGTCACGGCCACCACTTTACCTTCGCGTTTGGCAGCGCGAATAAATTCGTTCAGCACATATGTTTTGCCCGCGCCGGCTTGGCCGGTAAGCAGGACGCTTTCGCCGCTAAGCATAATTTCGAGGGCCAGACTCTGTTTCATAGCATCACAAGTGTAGCATGGGGCGATTGGTTACGCGCGCATGAAGCATTCGCAGCTGGCGATCTCGCGAAGTTCTTCGAGCGGCATGGAGGTAAACATGCTTTCGGTTTGGCTGGTTTGGGCGCGCAAAGCTTCCAGTTTGCGGTCCAGAAGTGCTGGCGGGACTTTAAAGCACAGATCGATTTCGGCTTCTGGCACTAGTCGCGGTTGATCGATATTAAAGAAGACGTCAAACTGCTCATCCCATTTTTTGCCAAGTTCCTCGTACCATTCCTTTGATTCAACAACGTGATACACCTGCGGGGGAGTGGCGGTGTCTAGTTGCTGCAGGGCGATGTCGGTCCAGTGCGAAACGGTGCGATGATCGGCGTGCCCGGTCATGCCATCTGGACCAAAAGTAAGGATGGTGTCTGGCTGTACGCGCCGGATGAGGCTTACCAGCTTGGCCGCAGCGGCATCGGCGTGGACCCGGGCGCACTGGCCGTCAGAATAATCGAGCCAGGAGTGCTCGGTAATGTCCATGATCTTTAGGCTGGCTTCGAGCTCTTTTTGGCGAATTAAACCCAAGTGTTCCAACGGCCACCGAGTTTCGTCTTGGCTGCCTTGTTCGCCTCGCGTGGCGGTAACGCAAGCGACCTGTTGGCCGTTAGCGCGAGCTGCCATCATAATCGCGGCCGCTGCCCAGCTCTCGTCATCAGGGTGCGCCCATATACTTAAAATTGTTCCCAACCTCTGGATGGATGGGTAAGGAGCCTGTGTCATGCTTTTACAATTGCATACGTTTTGCTTGGCGGCAAGTAGGTGTAGAATGATTTTTATGACCAGCGCTACTATCGATGCCTACGACCACTATGCTCAGCTGTATGATCAAGAGGTTATCGAATTTTGGGAAATGTTTCCCAAAACTACACTAGAGGCATTTCGTTCCAGGTTGGCAGGCCCTAAGGTATTGGACCTGGGTAGCGGCAGTGGTCGTGATGCGTTGCTGCTGCGTGATCTTGGCCTTGAGGCGACTTGCGTGGATGCTTCGATCGAAATGGTCAAGATGACTCACAAGCTAGGCTTCGAGTCAATCCATGCTGACTTTGAAACCATGGATTTTACCGATGGTGCCTTTGATGGCGTATGGGCGTACACCTCGCTGATCCATGTGGCCTCAGAGCAAGTGACCGCCGCGCTAAAGAAAGTGCATCGCTATCTGCAACCCCAAGGTGTCTTGGCAATCGGCGTAATTATTGGCGACGGCGAGGCGATAAACGAACGCAAGAGTATGCCTGGCGCCAAGCGCTACTTTAAATACTACAGCGCTGATGAGCTTGAAAAGTTAGTGACAAGCGAGGGCTTTACTCTGGAATACAGCGAAACCTACGACCCGCCGAATAATCCCAAGCATCATGAGTATTTGACGCAGGTTTTCCGTAAGATTTAGACTTTGTTGCCACGTGCTATGATGGAACCTTATACATATATCTTTAATCGAGGGACTCATAATGGCGTTGCAACATTATTTTAATGGGGAATGGGTTCCAGAGGAAAAACTTCTTATCTCAGCACGCGACTTGAGCGTCGTTCGAGGCTTTGGAGTGTTTGATTTCTTGCGTACGTATCAGGGAAAGCCTTTCGAACTCGAGGCGCATATTGACCGCTTTTATCGGTCAGCTGGGTACTTGGAATTGCCGATTCCGCTGGATAAGCACGAGCTCACTACCATTGTGAACGAGGGGATTACGCGGAACAGTCTCCCTGAAACTGGCGTTCGACTGACGCTTACTGGCGGTGTCGCCTCTGACGCGTACGCTATCACACCCGGTAAGCCATCATTGATTGTGAGCTTTGGCCCAATCGTCTCGCCTGAACCTCGGCTGTACAAAACCGGCGGCAAAGTAATTACCACTCCGCATGTTCGTCATATACCCCAGGCTAAGTCGCTTAATTATTTGGTGGCAGTGCTCGCGCATCGCGAAGCCAAAAAGGTTGGGGCAGTTGAAGCAGTGTACATGGACGCACACTCGGGACGGATATATGAAGGGACGATTGCTAACTTATTCGTGGTCCAAGATGGCGTAGTCATCACTCCGCGCGATGACGTGTTGATTGGTATGACACGTAATGTCGTGCTGGATTTGTGTAAAAAGCTAGATATTCCTTCGCGCGAAGAAAATCTCTATGCCAAAGAGCTGCAACATTTTCAAGAAATGTTTATTACCGGCACCACCAAAGAAGTAATGCCGATTGTGCAATTTGACGAAACAACAATTGGCGATGGCAAAGTTGGGCCGGTGACCCGCAGATTAGTAGAGGCCTTTGGGGAGTTGATCGGGCGAGAGTAGGTTCCCGACCGCCTTCCACCTCTTGTAAAAACGCTCCCCATAGAGGATACTTAACAGTGCCTTTATTGAATGCGGGCGCAAAAATGGAACCACAATCGCACGAATCATTCCAATTTGGCGATAGCGAAGAACGCCGTCGCCGCCGTCGCCAAGAACGCGAGCGTTTTTTGGGCAAATTGCGACGTTGGCGTGAGGAGCGTAAAGCTTCGCGTAGTGGTGTGTCTGCAGAAAACGCGACGACCACCTCTGCATCTCCTGAAAGTACGCCACCACCCGAACGCCGCAAGAAACGTTTGCGCCGCGCCGCGCTGAAATTTATGGGGATTAGCGAACCCCGGCCGCGGGCTCAGCCAGCTTCTTCGGCTGAGGTTACCACACTGCATCCCGAAATTGCCAAGAAGATCGAGCAGCCAAGCCTGGTGCTCCGTGCTTCGCGGCACCTTCTGTCGTTTATGGGTCGCGAAGAAGGACGCGTGCGCGCCGCAACTGCCGATCAATTGCAGGCGCCGCAGACTAAAGCGCCTGACGGAAATGTGATAGAACTTTCTGCCGCCCGTGCGCGCCTGGCAAACGCGGCCGATCGCCTACATACCGAAATTACGTCGACTCAGCATAGCCCGGCGCAAGAAGCCAAGATACTCCCGTTTCCTGCGCGAAACGAGGCGCAACCGCCAACGGCAGAGCCGGAGCAGCAAGACGCTGATTACGTTGAAAATCCAACCGCTCGTTTGGTCATGACGCCGCTCGCCGAAACTGTGGCGACGGCCGTGGCTCGCCGCGGTGCAGAGACGATGAGTTACAAAGAACGATTAGAGCGTCGACGCGGAGCACGACTCGGTACAGCGGTGACCGTGCTGGCTATTACCACAGGCCTTGCACTGCGCAGTCGTCGTCGTTGGAAGCACGAAGCGCAGTCTCAGCAAAAGAAGAGTCAAGAACTGGCCACATTGGCGGCTGCTCGCCAGGAACAGCTTCGTCGCAATGCCGATGAAATTGCCCGGTTGGAACGCGAGCGTGTAAATATGCATAGCGTCACGGAGCGAAGCCAACGGGTCAAAGAAGTGGTCGAAGTTGCGGCAGCCCAAACGGAGCTTACCTACCAAACCGCAAATGCCCTTCGCCGACCAACACTAGCGACAAGAGAGCGACAACCTGCACCGCCACGGATTGAACATGTCCCGCTCCCGGTGAGTATTAGCACTGGCGAACGTCCTGTAGCTACAAATCCCGAAGTCCACGCGCCAGCCCCACTTAGTACAGCTGAGCAATATAACTTGTCGCAGCTGCGCAGTGAACGCGCGCCTTTGCGCCAGCCTACCGCAGAGCTTACGCCGGATAGTCAACGATTTTCCAAAGAAGGTCCCACCGAGCAAGAACTCACCGACCGAGTGGAGCGCGACCCTGGTCGTCGCGGTTTGGTTACTCCCGCCGGATCTCAGGATGAGCAACAGCAAGAGGTTGTGGCACCGACCACACCTACGCAGTCGCACCTCCCCTCGACACCGTATGCACAATTGCCAAATGCCTGGCGCGATCCAGCTTCGCTACACCCACAGCAGTCGCGTCGCGGATGGTTGATGGTGGCGATTGTCATCATCCTCCTGATAGGCGTGGCATTACTCAGCTTTACGCTGTAGGTTTTATATCGCCAGCACTATGGTGCCCGCCACAATAATCGCAATTGAGGCGAATTTGTAGAGCAAATGATTTCGGCTGATGTTCTCTTGCAGCAGCTGCGGAAACCACCGTGTACAGATGAATCCAAACACCACCAGGTACACCGCCTGCGTACTCATCGCTGCTTGCACAATGGCGATTGGCGCGAGCAAAAAGGCATAACTCATGGCCATCACCGCGCCGAGCGTGACCACCTCGTTGAAGGCACTCAGGCCAAAAGCGAGATGGCCACGGCCGCGCAGAATACTCATAAAACCGGCCCGGCCGCGCCGATGTACGGCCAACAAAAAAAGACTGGCGAGTGCTGCAGCTGCGTATTCAAAAAATTGTGTCGGCAGGTAACTGGTCTCTTTGGCGACAGTTTTAAAAATGACATTGCTGAGGGCGATCAAGATTGAGGCTGCGCACATCAAGAAGAATACCTGACGTTTAAAGGTAATACGCGCACCTTCCATTTCGAGGTTCAGCGTGACCGCGCCAACGATAATAATGCCCACGCCAGCGAGTTGTTGCCAGTTCAAATGTTCGTGCAACCACAGCAGCCCAAACGCAAAGTTAAACACAATCACCAGCTGAAAAAGCGCACTCACCAGCGACATATCGGCAAGCGCAAGCGAGCGAAAATAAAGATAATAGGCCATGATCAGCAAAAGTCCGGCAAAAAGCGCCGCCGCGGCATGGCACAGCCCAAAATGCCACAGCTGGTCCCTGGCGATCAAAGCAAACACCAACACAAAAGGAATACTGGCAATTCCTCCCAAAATAGTGAGCGTCACGGCACTTTGGTCGTGCGTGAGCTTGGTAAGCAGGAGTGTCTCAATGAAGTTGGTAGTCGCGAGGAGGAATGCTGCGAATAGTGCTAGGCCGAGCCAGCTCATGGTGCTAACTCGGCCACCGTCTATGATGGTCCATATATTTTTATTATACCAGCTCTCGCAAGTAGTGGTATACTTACCGTGTACCTTACAAATTAACCAATATACAGAGTGCAGTCAGGGACCTCGCCCGTTAACCTGCCAGCAACCCTTTGCTCTTTACAGAGACAAAGAAGGTGCTTCATCGAGCCCGCCATGTGCGGGGAAGATATTGCGGAATCATTCTTGAATCCCGAACCCTTTCTCGCCCCTGGCACATAGAAAGGGTTTTTATATGTCCAACTACCGTGTCTTTACCTCTGAGTCTGTTTGCGCAGGCCATCCAGATAAAATAGCCGACCAAATCAGCGATGCAGTTCTTGATGAAATCATGCGACAGGATCCTCATGGTCGCGCCGCGGTCGAAACTGCGGTGACTGCAAATCGGGTGATTCTATTTGGTGAAATCAATACCACTGCCAAACTCGATGTTACCGCAATTGCGCGCCAAGAGATCGAACGCCTGGGATATGTGAATCCAGCCTTGCAGTTTACCCCGCAGTCGCACATTGATGACTATATTCGTGAGCAGTCATCGGAGATTGCGGTGGGAGTCGACGCCAGTAGCGAAGGAGAGGGCGCTGGCGACCAAGGCATGATGTTTGGCTTTGCCTGTAATGAAACGCCGGAGTTGATGCCGTTGCCGATTGAGCTTGCCCATCGTCTGACCAAGCGAATTGATGAGCTGCGCGAAACTGGCGTTTTGAGCTACCTTCGGCCTGATGGCAAAGCGCAGGTGAGTGTGGAATACAAAGATGGCAAGCCGCTCGCGGTACGCCATGTCACTGTGGCCGTGCCGCACAACCGAACGGTTGATTTGCAGCAGGTCCGAGATGACATTTATATCGGCGCAATCGAACCTTTGCTGTATGACTACGGCTATAAGATTGATCCCAAAAAAGACTTGGTGGTTAACGGCACCGGCGTGTGGCACTTTTCAGGGCCAGCGGCGGATGCCGGGCTGACAGGGCGCAAGATCGTCGTTGATGGTTACGGCGGCTACGCGCGAGTGGGTGGTGGGGCGTTTAGCGGTAAAGACTGCACCAAGGTTGATCGCTCGGCAGCATACGCTGCCCGTTACTTGGCCAAAAATATTGTGGCCGCAGGGCTGGCCGACAAAGTTGAAGTGCAGCTGGCCTATTACATTGGTGCCAAAAAACCGGTCATGCAAGAGGTCGACACCTTTGGCACTGAAAAATCGAGCCACAAAGTAATCAAAGACTTTATGGATGGGTTACTCGATACCTCTGTCCGAGGCATCATTAAAGGCCTTGACCTACGGCGCCCAATCTACAAACAAACTGCAGCCTATGGGCACTTTGGCCGTGCAGAATTTCCGTGGGAACAACTTGCCAAAAGCAGCCGCACCCGCTAGCGCTTTGCACTGAGTTACTATAGCTGTACAATAACAAAGTGAATATTGCAAGTCTTCCTCAAGGCCGCTATGTTGTGGCAGTATCAGGTGGCGTCGATTCGGTCGTCTTGCTTGACCTGCTTGCTGGCCAACCGCACCTGGAACTGATTGTGGCGCACTTTGACCACGGCATTCGCGAAGATTCTTCGGCCGATGCTGCGTTAGTGTCGCAACTGGCCCAGCGATACGGCCTGCAAGTGGTGACCGAGCGGGCCGAGCTGGGCCCCCAGGCAAGCGAGGAGTCTGCGCGCAAAGCTCGCTACACCTTTTTACGTAAAGTCCAACGGGACGAGCGTGCTCATGCGATCATTACCGCCCACCACCAAGACGACGTACTGGAGACGGCGCTCATTAATATGTTGCGAGGCACCGGGTGGCGCGGACTATGCAGTCTGCGTGACACCGCCGAGGTGCGCCGGCCATTGCTGGCAGTTTCCAAACGCGAGCTCATTGCCTATGCCGAGCGTCACCATTTGCTTTGGCACGAGGATAGTACCAATGGTGACAGGCGTTTTCTTCGTAACCGCGTGCGTCACGAACTGTTACCCAAAACTGATGAATCTTTTCGCCAGGAGTTGCTGGCTTTGATCGCGCGGCAAACCGAGATGCGCCAAGAGATTGAGCAGCTGAATCATATATTGTTGAACCAACTATCGCTCGCAACATCAGATTCTTTCATCTCCCTCGACCGTCTTCGTTTTACCTCCTTGCCAAATCACGTTGCTAAAGAGCTGCTGCTTACCGCAGCTCAACAACTGACCGGCCGACGAGTAGAGCAAAAAATGCTGGCTCGAATGCTTTGGTTTGCTCGCACCGCCAGACTCTATAAGACGCTGCAAGTTACTAATAATATCGAGCTCTATATCGAAAAGAGAACAGTAGTTGTCCGGGGACGTCGCTTCTGATAATCTATTAGAGAAGGAGAGTCTATTTGTTATTATGCCAATGCCTAAAAAATCTTTAAAACCGACGAATGGCAATCGCAATCGAACTGTCATTTTTTGGGCGCTTATTATTGTCTCTGCACTGGTGATGTTCGCCGTGTACAAACCTGTCGACCGAGGTAAGGATACTCCTGTTTCGACTGTGATTCAGCGCGCAAATAATGGTGATGTCGAAGAGATTGTTCAAAAAGGAAACAACCTTGATGTAAAACTGAAGGATGGGGAGACGCTCAAATCTGAGAAGAGCCCAGAGAGCAGTTTGAAAGAGCAAGGTCTCGACCTTTCCAAGACCAAATTAACGGTCAAGGAACCCTCCAAAACCGGCGACTATACTGTACTGGTTTTGCAGATCTTGATTCCAGGAGTCTTTATCTTCCTGATCTTTTACTTCCTTATGCGCCAAGCCCAGGGTCAGAGCAACCAAGCGTTAGGGTTTGGGAAATCTCGTGCTCGCCTGTATGGCAATGAAAAAGAAAAAGTAAACTTTGATCAAGTTGCTGGAAATAACGAGGCCAAAGAAGATCTGGAAGAAGTAGTTGAATTTTTGAAATACCCCAAGAAGTTCCAGGCTGTAGGCGCCAAGATTCCAAAAGGCGTGCTTCTGGTTGGCTCACCCGGTACAGGTAAAACCTTGCTTGCTCGGGCAGTTGCGGGCGAAGCCAATGTGCCATTCTTTAGTATTTCGGGTTCAGAGTTTGTGGAAATGTTTGTAGGTGTGGGTGCCAGCCGCGTGCGAGATTTATTCGCCAAAGCCAAAAAGAACGCACCATGTATTATCTTTGTTGACGAAATTGATGCCGTGGGCCGACGTCGTGGTTCTGGCATGGGCGGTGGTCACGATGAGCGTGAGCAGACCCTAAACCAGATTTTGGTTGAGATGGATGGCTTCGAAAAAGGCGACAATGTCATTGTCTTGGCCGCCACCAACCGCGCCGATGTGCTTGACCCAGCGCTGCTGCGCCCTGGTCGTTTTGATCGCCGCGTGAATATTCCACTGCCTGATCGTAAAGATCGCGAAGCAATTCTGAAGGTGCACTTTAAGAACAAGCCAATTGATGGTTCGGTTGACCTGGACTCACTTGCCGCCAAAACAGCTGGTAGCTCAGGTGCTGACCTTGAAAACATTGCCAACGAATCGGCGATCATCGCGGCTCGGCACAATCGCAAGTTCATTACCAATAACGATGTCACCGAAGCCTTTGAGCGTGTCGCCATTGGCCCGCAGCGCAAGACCAAGGTGATGAACGACAAAGAAAAAGAATTGACCGCCTATCACGAAGCCGGTCACGCCATTGTCGGTCATGTATTGCCAGACAGCGATGTGGTGCACAAGATCAGCATCATTCCACGTGGTGGTGCAGGCGGCGTTACCTGGTTCATTCCGCCAGAAGACAAGAGCTACCACAGCATTGTTGAATACAAAGACGTGCTAGCCCGAATGGTTGGTGGTCGTGTGGCCGAAAAAGTGAAGTACGGTGCTGAGTTCGTGACCACTGGTGCAGGCGATGACCTTCGCAAAGCAACCGACTTGGCTCGCGAGATGGTGCTGGAACAAGGTATGGGCAAGAAGTTGCGCGACCAAGTCTTCCACGACGACGGCGGCAATATGATCTTCGACCGCGTGACGCACGCTCGACCATATTCTGAAGAAACGGCTCAAGAGATTGACCAAGAAGTTGAGACGCTCATCAAAGAAGCAACGCATCGTGCAGAAGTAGTGATTCGTGCCAACCTCGATACTTTGGAAGCGCTCAAGGATGATCTTCTGAAGAAAGAAACCATTGACGCTGATGAAGCCAAAAAGGTAATGGCTCACGCCAAGTTACCAAAAGAAGCTACGCTGTACGACGAAAAGAGGCACCCCGAGCATATCTCGCCAGTTGCAACCAGCGAGAATACTGCCAAAGCAGCCTAAAGTTTAAAAATCAGCTGCATTACAACAACCACGGGTTTCGCTTTTGACCCGTGGTTGTTTATAATTGAGACAGATGAATCGTTTGTTAGCTCGGGCAAATCGCAGCGTATCTGTTGTCTTGGCCGCCAGTCTCTTGGCAGGCTCATCTTTGATCGCGCAATTACTGGGACTTTTGCGCGAACGGTTGATTATCGCCAACTTCGATATTGGCTCAGCGGTTGACGCGTATCGAGTCGCATTTACCATTCCAGACTTCATGTTTTTTATTCTTGTTTCTGGTGCGCTGAGTGTCACCTTTATTCCTGTCTTTAACGAGCGTCTTAGTAAAGGCAACAAAAAATCTGCTTGGGAATTATCGTCGAGCTTAATTAACTTTATGGCCATGCTGACTATGATTGCCAGCATCCTGATCATCATTTTTGCTGAGCCACTGGTGAAGTATGTTGTTGCGCCAGGCTTGGACGAGCAAACTACTTTCTTGGCTGTTTCGATGATGCGCGTGATTGCGGTAAACCCATTTTTGTTTGCGATTTCGAGCGTGCTGACCAGTATGCAGCAGGCCTTTGGGCGGTTCTTCTTTTTTGCGCTGGCGCCGTCGCTGTATAGCTTGGGAATTATTATTGGCGTGCAATATATTGCGCCGCATGTTGGAATTATGGGCGTTGCGTACGGAGTGGTGATTGGATCGGTGCTGCAGCTGCTCGCCGCCAGTTTAGGAATGTGGGGGATGGGATTTGATTATCGCTCGAAGATTTTTTGGCGAAACTTGGGCTTTCGGAAGGTACTCAGTTTACTGCCACCGCGCTCGCTTGACCAAGGAATCGATTACTTTAACACATTGGTCGAAACCAACCTGGCATCGCGATTGCGGGCTGGCGCAATCGCTTCGTATCAGTATGCAACCACGCTGCACTTGGTGCCAATTACCTTAATTGGGGTGGCCATTTCCACAGCTGCCTTTCCCAGAATGACCGAGCGTCTGGCGCAAGGACGGCCCGATCTTTTCCGCAAAGAACTTCAAGGAGTGCTGAGAGTGATCATTTGGCTGGCTTTGCCTACAGCGGTGATTACCTTTTTTTGTCGAGGATATTTAGTGCGACTATTGGTAGCCAACGGGAACAGTACCATTGCGGCATTGCTGGGATTCTTGGTGGTGGCGATTTTGTTCCGCTCTATTTATCACATTGCCTCGCGTGCTTTTTATGCGCAACAAGATACGCGAACGCCGCTATATATTTCGATTGCCGCGATTGGCTTGAACGTGTTGCTTGCGGTGCTGCTTGCGCAGCCAGAAAACTTTGGCATTTATGGACTCGCTATTGCCCAGTCGCTGGTGGCTGTCTTTGAGGTGACCGTGCTGTTTATTATTTTGGTCCGTCGGTTCCCAGGGGTGCTGGATCTTTTCTTTATGAACATTGTGATCCGGATGATCTCGGCCTCGGGGCTTACGGGTATCGTGACCTATGTATTAGTATCGTTCATCTTCCCACTACGAGCGGCAGATTCGGGATTCATGGTTTTGGTGCCAAAATTCGGATTGATCGCGGGCATTAGCATGCTGAGCTACTTTGGATTTAGCGCGATCTTTCGCCTGACCGAGGTGCAGCCGGTGATCGAGCGGGTGCTCAAAATGTTGTTTAGACAATTCCGCGCCTAGCTGTTTATTGACGGCCTGGTTGCTGGCGGGTAGGCTTGGTGCATGAGCGAAGTAGTGACTCGGCCAAGATTTACAGAGCGTCATTCGCCACTGACACGGTTTGCAGCTAGAATAACGCTCGCCGCGACGTGCGTCACTGGCATAGTTATGGGCGTGGGTAGCCCAGCAAGGGCAGACAGTATGCAGCATGTTGAAGGTACCTCTGGATTGGGTGTGACCGTTCGTCAAGAGCCTACCACGCAAAGCGCCCAGCTTGGTACAATTCCCGAAGGTAGCGAACTTGACGCTGAATGCTGGGTTGAAGGTGAGCCAATTGAAGGTAATACGCTGTGGGAGAAAACCACCCAAAATGGTGTGGAAGGTTTTGTGAGTGACCTCTTTCTTGATACTGGCGACTATCCAAGCGGCGCGGATTTAACGGCGCGTGGCATTCCGCAATGTAATTCTGGAGGCATCCCTCAAACCGAAGAGCGAACCGTAAACATATATGACGGTGAGGCGGCAGCGAGCTATGCAAAAACGCATGCCGAAGATACGCCGCCCTACCCAGCCTCGTGCACGCAGCTGGTGAGTCGTGCAATGTGGGCGGCCGGTGTCCGTCAGACGCTAGATTGGAATGATGGAGAATTTAATGACCAAACTATTACCTTTGCTGGCCGTCCTGGGACTGCGCCGGCGTGGCGAACTACGGCGCTTGTGCAATTTTTGTTGACCGAATATCCTAAGACCACCGAGCGAGAGCTGGATTTTTCGCAGAATGCGGTGCCAGATGCGAAAGATGGCGATGTAATCGCGTATGATTGGAATGGAGACGGCGAGATTGACCATTTGAGTATGATAGTCGATAAAGTGTCCGGAGATTATCCAGAGGTAACAGAGTGGAGCACGGCTGGTGGTACAGAGCCAACGCCTTATATCGAAAGAGGATGGACGTGGTCGCAGGGCAAAGGCGAATGGTTGCAGCAGAAGTATCCTCATATTCGTGCAGAGTTGCTTCGTGTGGATACTAGTCAAATTGTAAAGATAGCTATAGGGAGTACTTCGTGAAGGTAAATTCTAAAAAATATATCCTTGTCGCAGTTTTTAGTATCGCTTGGATGTTTTTCTGGCTCGCGCCTTACATTTTGGGAGCGTTACTCTGTTCCCCGGCAGATTTGCGCCGAACTTGTAGCCAGGGAGAGGGACTTGAACCATACTGGTACGGCTATAATTTTAATTATAGCCCAGCTTCATGGCTTACTTATCGTTTGTATGATATTGGACACTTTTATACTCTTAGATACTTTAGTCCGACTAAGTTTGGTATCCAACTAGCTGCGCTTGCTTGCATCCCTCTCGGCTGGGGCACCTACATTGTTTTACGGTATTTAATAAAGCTATGGCGCAACAAAGATATGCCTAAATCACCCAAGAATGATAATCAAGAGTAGCTTGAGCCTTGGTCCTTGCTAGCGCTACCTCTGTAAATACAGTATAATAGCGCCAATGGAGAAAACACGTAACTTCTGTATTATCGCTCATATCGATCATGGCAAGTCCACGCTGGCTGATCGGTTGCTTGAAGTAACCGGCACTGTTGCGGCGCGCGAAATGAAAGAGCAATTGCTGGACCGCATGGATTTGGAGCGCGAAAAGGGGATTACCATCAAGCTGCAGCCGGTGCGCATGAACTATCAAGGCTATGAGCTGAACTTGATTGATACGCCAGGCCATGTCGACTTTAGTTACGAAGTGTCGCGTAGCTTGGAAGCCTGCGAAACCGCGCTGTTGGTGGTGGATGCCACGCAGGGGATTCAGGCGCAGACGCTCGCCAATGTCTACCTGGCGCTAGGGGCTGATCTGACCATCATTCCGGTGCTCAACAAAATAGATCTGCCAGCGGCCGACACTGAGCGCGTGGCAAACGAAATCATCACTTTGCTGGGTGTAAAGCGCGAAGAGATCCTGGAAGTGTCAGCCAAAACAGGCAAGAACGTCGACCAAGTACTGCAGCGAATTATCGAAGTTGGCCGCTCACCAAAAGGAGAAAGTGCTGCGCCACTGCGAGCCTTGGTGTTTGATTCAATCTATGATGATTATCGCGGAGTGGTGCTCTATGTGCGCATTATGGACGGAGCGCTGCCGAAAAACGCGCCAATTCATATGATGGCCGCGCAAGCCGATGGGCTGGCGCTTGAAGTGGGCCACCTTACGCCGAATATGCAACCAGATGCTTTGCTGAGCACGGGGCAAATTGGCTATATTGTCACCAACTTCAAAACCGTGGCCCAGGCTCGCGTGGGCGACACCGTCACCTTGGTCTCGCAGCCCGCACACCAAGCCCTGCCCGGTTACCAGGTGGCCAAGCCTTTTGTGTATGCCGGCATCTTCCCGAGCAGCAACGATGAATACCCGGCGCTAAAAGACGCATTGGAAAAACTTGCCCTCAATGATGCAGCCTTGCAGTACTCGCCCGAAAGCAGTCAGGTGCTGGGCCATGGCATGCGTGTTGGATTTTTGGGGTTACTGCACATGGACATTGTGCGCGAACGGCTTGAACGCGAATATAATCTGGAACTGATCATCACCAACCCCTCGACCGACTATGAAGTACAGATGGAAACTGGCGAAACGATTGTGATTAAAAACGCCGCTGACTTGCCAGATGTGATGCAGGTGGCCGAGATTCGCGAACCTTGGATTAAGGGTGAGATCGCCTGCCCGCGTGCGTATGTGGGCGGTGTTATCCAGTTAATTGTGACGCAGCGCGGGTTGCAAAAACACATCGACTACATTGACGACCATCTGGCGCTGATTACTTTTGAAGCACCGCTGGCTAATATGTTGACCGATTTTTATGACCAGCTCAAAAGCCTCACCAGTGGCTATGGGTCATTCAATTACGACATCACCGGCTATCGAGCTGAAGATCTGGTGCGCCTCGACTTTTTGGTGGCCAGCGAGCGGGTTGATAGTTTGAGTTTGATCGTGCACCGCACCGAAGCAACTCGGTTGGGCCGAGAGATTGTCGGGCGACTCAAGGAAATCATTCCCAAGCAACTTTTTAAAGTTAGTTTGCAAGCAGCGATTGGTGGCAAAATTATTGCTCGTGAGGATGTGCAAGCCATGAAGAAAAACGTGACCGGCCATTTGTATGGCGGTGATGTCTCGCGCAAAAAGAAGTTGTGGGCAAAGCAAAAAGCGGGTAAGGCGCGCATGAAGAAGTTCGGCAAGGTGGATATTCCGGCTGAGGCTTTTACGGTGCTAATTAAGCGAGACTAGAGATAGCGCTGGCTGGCGAGTTATCGCCTCTTTGGAGCACACTCTTGAGCTAACCTTCTCCCAGAAGGCTAGCTCAGCGTTCGGCTGGAATCGTTTTGGAAACCGATTCCACAGTCTCCTTCAGAGGCAATAACTCGCCAGCCAGCGTCATAAAGTGCTTGTGCTTATGGTAACGATACGGTAACATACACCATTGGTATGTAGGTATGAGAAATCTCCTGCTTTGCAGAGGATTTTTTTGTGTACCCAAAAGAAGAAAAAGGAGGGTCTATGGCTCGTTTGCCTCGCCCTGGAAGTGATGTAGGGAATTGGGGAGCAATCCTCAATGAGTTTTTGCTGGAAGAACATAATGACGACGGCACTCTAAAGTGCAAAGACGCAATGACCGCGGCAGCTCAGACAGCGACCGACGCGGCTACTGCGGTGGCTGCCAAATATAGCAAGCCCAGCACCGGGATTCCAAAAAGCGACTTAGGCCAGTCGGTACAAACCTCACTGGGCAGTGCTGATAGTGCAGTGCAAACGGTGAATGGCAAAGCTGGCGCCAATGTTACGGTGACGGCCAGTGATTTGGGCGCGCCCACCTTTACGCAACGCCTTACCATTGATGAATCTGGGGCCGGTACCAGTACGCTGTTACTCCCGAGCACTACCGGCTCTACGGGAATGACAATCGGCGGCGACACCAATCTCTTTCGCTCAGGTTCTGGGCAGCTGCAAACCTCGAGCGCTTTTTTTGTGGTGCGTGCCACGCTCGGTATTGCGGCGCTTGGAGTGACGGTTTCGGGCGACACAACACGTCGGTTTCAGATTAATACCGATGGCAAATTGTTATGGTCAGCCGGTTCGGGAGCGCAGGACACCACAGTGGTCCGCGAGACAGGCGGCGGGTTGAAGATTGGCTCAAGTGCAGGCACGACGGCAAGTCCGGCTACGCCAACCCTGACTTTGGCGCCCACTGGCGTGACCTCTGGATCGCCTTCCACTGGCGGGACGCTTTTTATTAACCAAGGGACAAATCCTGGTTCGGCGTTCAATACTTTTACCAATGCAGGAAGTGGCGCTTTGGGCCGATTGATGAATGTGGCTGTGCTCAACAGTGCCTTTGACCAAGCTGGTTTGCACGTGGACTACGCAGGGACGGTTAATGGTTTTGAGGTAGTGAGCACCAGCACCAGCAGTACCAGCAATGCAGTCAGCGTGACCTCAACCAACCCAAATAGCACCGCGATGGGCGTGAACGGCTCAGAGAGCAGCAAAGGGACGGTGAAGATTGTTCACACTTATCCGGGAAGTAGCGACGCAAATGCTTCGGCACTTTCGCTGCGCGCGAATGGGGCAGGCACAGCCGCGCAAGGTATCTTTTTTGATGCTGAAGATGGTGGCACAACCGGCAACTTGATGAAAATGCGCAATGCTGGCATAGACAAGTTCATTATGGGACCAAATGGCAGTTTGTATAGCGCCAATAATATTCAAGTTGGCTCCACTACCTCTGATGTTGGCGGCGGATCAGGAGTGCTAGGCCTTAAGCAAGCGATTACGGTGCCTACCACTAATCCAGCAGCCGGTGGAGTGATTGTCTATGCCGACCAAGGCTCGCTGAAGTGGCGCGACCCAAGCGGCAATGTGCATGACCTGGGTAATGGCACGGTGAGTGCCTCGCTCAGCCCCGATGCTACCCCAGGGGAGCAAAGCTATCTCGGCTGGAATTACGATCCGATCGCCGCAGCCAACAGCACGCAGCCAACTTCTGGCACGCCGGTGCTCATTAAGGTAAAAGCAGCTCAGAGTGGAACGGTTACGGCTATCAACCTGAACGTCAACACTCTTGGCGCTGGATTCACTGCCAATGCGTCTTATGCGGCGCTGTATGACATGAACGGTAATCGCCTCGGTCTGACTGCTGACATTGCCGCGTCGCTTGCAAGTACTGGCGCCAAAGCGCTGGCCCTGACAGCAGGGGTGGCAGTGACGGCTGGTACTTTTTACTATGTCTATTTTGTCAGCACCGCAACCACCATGCCAGCTTTGAACCGTGCCGGAAATCTGGGAGCTATTAACCAAAATACCAACCCTGGCACCTATCGTTTTGCCACTCTTGGGAGCGGCGTGAGTAGTCCGCCCGCTTCGCTGACACTCGCAAGTAGCGCGGCGCTCTCGACCTCCTATTGGGCAGCACTTTCCTAAATGTAATAACCGCAAGCGGAAGGAATTTTATGTCATTTGAACTGCAATTGTTTCTGATCATTTACGGCGTACTGAGTATGAGCCATCTCTGCGTGCAGTATTTTTTTGCGCATCGGCATGCCGAACGTCATAAGGCCAAAAGCTATGACTTCACTACTCGAGTGGTGGTGCTGGTGCCAATTTATAATGAATCGCCGTGGCGACTGCGCCGGTGCTTAACCTCGCTGCGCCGCCAAACCCATCGTAATCTGCATATTGTGGCGATTGATGATGGCTCCAAAAACCGTAAGCAACTGCAATGGGTGTATGAGGAATTTGGCAAGTTCAGCAATGTGAGTATTGAGCTGCTTGCCAAAAACGCAGGCAAACGTGAGGCGCAACATCGTGGCTACTTAAATCATCCAGATGCGACGTTGTATCTCACGGTGGATTCGGACACAGTGCTGGCCTCGGACGCGGTGGCGGTGATGGCGGCACGCTTTGCCGACTCCCGCATCGGCGCGGTAACTGCTGATGTCACAGCGGATAATTGGCGGCACAGTTGGCTGACGCGTCTTATTAAGGTTCGCTACTGGTCGGCATTTCATGTCGAGCGGGCAGCGCAGAGTTACTTTAACTCGGTCACGTGTTGCTCTGGTCCGCTAAGCATGTATCGAGGCGCCGCGCTGCAAAAGGTTTGGGACAAATATATTGGGCAAACTTTTTTGGGTCGGCCGTGCACCTTTGGTGATGATCGGCACCTTACCAACCTGATTTTGCGAGAAGGCTTTCAGGCCATCTTCGAGCCGATGGCTTCTGCCCGAACGCATGTGCCCGAGCGGCTTTTCCCCGACTATGTGAAACAGCAGTGGCGCTGGAACATGTCATTTTACCGAGAGATGCTCTGGAATGTGACCTATTTGCGAAACCATCATCCTTACATGGCCTATGATTTGGCCATGCAGGCACTTCTGCCATTTATGCTGCTGGCAGGACTGTGCATTACTGCGATTGCAGCCTTGCACGGTCACGAAGGTGTGGCGTTTTGGTATGGGCTGACGGCTTTGGGAATGGGTTTGCTGCGCTCGATATATGGGGTGTGGCGCACCAAAGACCGGAACTTTTTATTCTTTACGGTGTATGGTCTGCTGCATGTCACGGTCTTGATACCACTGCGTATTTACTCGTTGATTACGCTTTTTGCACGGCGCACCGCGTGGGGAACTCGTTAAACAGCTGGTGGAGTGAATCCGCCGCCAGAGAAGTCGCTTGGTGGCGATGGTTCATCTTTACGATGCCGCCGCTTCCAAAGGAGTATCAGGAACGCAAACAAGATGGCGAGGCCGAAAATAATTGGCAGCAAGACATTCCAATGAGTTGTGGCAACATGTTTGGCAGCTGCAGCAACAGGGTTGGTTGGTTGCGTAGTGCTTTGATCGGCTGAACTAGAACTAGGCGAAGTGGTTGATGGAGCGGTCGTATCGGCACTGGAATCTCCAGAAGGGGTGGTTGTTCCACTGCTACTGTGTTTTGTGGAGGACGATGAGGAGGACGAGCTGCTGTTTGAAGTATTCTCGCTAGGACATTGATCGTACGAACTTGCGCCATACGTGCTACAGCCATAAGCCTGAGCCACGTAGGTGAGGGGAAGCTCGCTGATGTCACTTAACAGATTCATTGTATGCAGTATACCATAAGCTTTTACTTGCTATTTCGCTGTCCAAAGTATAAGCTTAAGTTACATATAAAACTAGGGGGAGAGAATGAAAGAATTCGCAGAACTTTTGGGGATCGGCGCGCCCGAACTCATTGTAGTCCTGGCGATCGTACTCTTGCTGTTTGGAAGCAAGAAGCTACCAGAGTTGGCAAAAAGCCTCGGTACCTCAGCCAGAGAGTTACGCAAAGGGCTAAACGAGGATGACGCTGATGCCGTTCAAAAGGCAAAGTCGTCAGACGCCAAAACTACAACCAGCTAAAGAGACAGTGAGCGCCCCTGCCGAACTGACCGTTTTGGAGCACATTCAGGAATTTCGTGCTCGCTTGTTCTGGGTTGTCGGCAGCCTTTTGATTACCTCGACATTGGGCTACAGCATTAAGGATCAAATTCTTAAAGTGCTGATGCGCCCACTGGGCAATCAACAGTTGTATTACCTGACGCCAATCGGAGGTCTCAGCTTTATTATTAAGTTGTGCCTTTATTTTGGGATTTTGGTGTCGGTACCATTGATTATTTATCATTTGTACCGCTACATACAACCAATCATGGGTGGACGACGTCAGCCTATTGCGCGCTACATTGTCTTTTCATTTGTCCTTGCGGTGGGCGGGGTGACTTTTTCGTACTTTCTGAGTCTGCCTGAAGCCCTGCACTTTTTAACGGGCTTTAATATTAACCATATTTCGGCCATGCTGACGGTGGACGCCTATCTGACATTTGTGACGACCTATTTACTTGGGTCGGCTTTGTTGTTTCAGATTCCTTTGGTGATGCTGATAATCGACAACATTAAGCCGCTAAAGCCGAGTGGCATGATGAAATATCAGCGACACGTTATCTTGGCAAGCTTTATTATTGCGGCAGTGATCTCCCCCACGCCTGATATGTTTAATCAGTTCTTATTCGCAGTGCCGATTATCGCCATGTATCAAATCGGTCTGATCGCGGTATGGTTGCAGGGACGCGGACGACGCAAGCGCCAAGCACTGGCAGCAGTCGAAGTCGCCGCTGAAACTCAACCGCTTACCAAGCCTATGGAAACCCCTGTTGTACATCCTGTTCCGGCTCCCCAACGTGCTGCTGCTCAGGCATTGCCAATTGCGCCACCAGCAGTTCGTCCCCAGAAGCGACTTATCAGCGACTTTGGACCGCGCGTATCGCCGAGTCAGCCCAAGCCTACAACACGAGCGCCGCAGCCTCTGTCACGAGCCTTGATTCCAGAACGCCAAGTCCGCTTGGAACGCCCTCGACCTTTCCCATCGATTGACGGCATCATTGCCCGCTCCTAAATAGCTTGACACGAGTAAACGTAAGCGGCATTATTGTATTAGAGAAAAACTCAAAATAAAAAGGGTGACACAATGAATAAGCAAATAGATGAACTTTTGCAGCAGAAGATGGATCGCAAAAACTTCTTAAAAAATGTGGCGTTGAGCGTGGTCATGATGACCGGTGCGGCCTCGTTGATCAAAACCTTTAATCAGACCGGCAGCCACCAAAAACACGGCTCATCGCACAGTATGGCCAATGGCGCCTATGGCAGTATGGCTTATGGTGGTGCCGCCAAAACCCGCTCTATTCGATAGGCGAATAGTATAGTACACTCTTGGCTAAGTTATGCCAGCAATTCCACACCTTGATCATTACGACGATTTTGCTCGTGCACTCCAAAACTACCAACTGAGTTCAGAGGCCTTGCAGATTCTTGCGCAAACTCCGCTGACACTCATGGTCGGTCCAACTTCGGTTGGTCGAGACACGATCATTAGCGAGCTGGTCAAGACGGGCGCTTATTACGATATTGTCACCAGTACCACGCGCCCACCACGAGTTAACAACGGACTTCTGGAACAAGACGGCGTGGAATATCATTTTCAAACCGAAGCACATATGTTGGAGGAAACGCGCGCGGGTCGTTTGGTTGGGCCGGCGATTATTCATGAACAACAGGTGTCGGGAATCAGCATTCAGGAATTTCAAAAAGCCCTCGCGCTCAAAAAAATCGCTATTACCGATACAGATCCGGTGGGAGCGATCGATATTACGCAGCTTAAGCCAGATGCTTTGGCGATTTTTGTTTTACCGCCGAGTTTTACGGCCTGGATCGACCGAATTAGTAACCGAGGCGCACCTTCCAAACAGGAACTGCAGCGCCGGCTCACCGGGGCTATCAAAGAATTTACGCTGGCTTTAGAGCATGATTGCTTTGTTTTTATGATTAACGATGAGCTTGCCGAGGCGGTCAAAGAAGCGGACGCGTTGGCGCATGGGACGCATCAGCCGCAGCATGAACGGTTCGGTCGGGAACTAGCAGCGCGTCTTCGTGAAGAGACCAAGGCGTATCTAGAAACCCTCTAGCACTCTTGACGTCTGAGTGCTAAAAACGCTACCATAAAGATGTCATGACTGACCGCCAAGCCCTCATCCTTGCCTCTATTGTTGAACAATATGCCGAAGTTGCCGCACCTGTTGGTTCTGTAACCTTGGCCAAGTTGTTTGCGGTGTCGCCGGCGACTATTCGAGCCGAAATGGCGCGCTTGGAAGAAAAGGGTTACATCACCCAGCCGCACACCAGTGCTGGCCGGATCCCTACCGATAAAGGCTACCGCTTTTACGTGAATCGGCTGACCAGCCAGACCGAAGTACCACGACTTGTCGATCGCAGTGCGAGAGCGATTGACACTCGAGTGGCCGGGGCGGGTGAACCTGCGCAAGCGATTCGGTCAGCCGTGGATTCTTTGGTGGAGATCACTCACAACCTGGGCATTGCAACCATTGGCGGGCAGCTCTATATGAGTGGCCTGTCGCATCTTTTTCGCCAGCCGGAATTTGTGCAAGCGCAAGCTGTCTACGAAGTTGCGACTCTTTTGGACAACCTCGAACCATGGCTGCGCGAAGCCGCCCCTCTCGCTCCGCTGAACGTCTACATTGGTGAAGAAAATCCGATCGGACGCAGTAGCGGATGCACCCTTATTATTAGTCGTTTCCGATCGCCGTATTCGGACCGTAGCTATATTGGCATTCTTGGGCCTACCCGCCAAAGTTATCGTCACACCATGAATGTGGTACAGCATGCTGCCCAGTCGCTAGAGGCGGCTTTATAAAAAATTAGCACTCTTGACGTACGAGTGCTAATTTTTTATGCTAGAAATATCAGCATTCGCGTAAGTTGAGTGCTAGAATAAAAGACATCAAGCCTATCGCCTAAATACCCAAGAGGAGGAAACTCGTGGCCAAGAAAGACGACACGCAGACTGACGAACTTCGAAGTCAGATCGACGAATTGACTGCCGACTTACAGCGAGTCCATGCTGATTTCGTCAACTACCGTCGTCGTAACGATGACGAACGAACGCAGCTCATGGATGTCGCCAAAGCTACCGCAGTGACGCAGCTGCTACCACTGATTGACAACATTGAGCGAGCGCTTGGTCATATGCCTGCCGACCTTGCCAACAATCAATGGGCGAAAGGGGTTGCTCAACTCGCCAAGCAGTGCGATACCGCTCTGAAGAGTCTAAAGGTTGAACCAATCGAGGCGCTTGGCAAGCCGTTTGATCCAAAGCTACATCAGGCCATTAGCTACGAAGAAGATGGCGCGGGCGAAGAAGTGGTGGTGGAAGAACTCCAAAAAGGTTACCACATGGGCACTAATATCCTCCGCCCAAGTATGGTCAAAGTGGGCCGCAAAGAAGAAGCTGCGCCACCTGAACAAGTTGAGCATGTCCTCCACGAGCAGAAAAAAGGCGAACCAGACGATAAAGAAATACCAGAAGATTGAGTAAAGGAGTAAGTATGGGAAAGATAATTGGAATCGATTTAGGAACAACCAACAGCGCCATGGCCTACATGGTTGCAGGCAAACCGGAAGTAATCGCCAATGCTGAAGGTAATCGCACCACCCCAAGCGTGGTGGCCATTAGCAAAAATGGCGAACGTTTGGTAGGCCAAGTGGCGCAGCGCCAACGAGTCACCAACGCCAGCAACACTATTTACGGCGTGAAGCGGCTGATCGGTCGTAAGTTTGAAGACAAAGAGGTTCAAAAAGACCTCGACATCATGCCGTATCAGATCGTCAAGGCTAACGGCGGCGTTAAGGTCAAAATGGGCGACAAAGAGTACAGCTCCGAAGAAGTAAGCGCCATGATTCTCGGTAAGTTAAAGGCTGATGCTGAAGCTTTCCTAGGCGAATCAATTAGCGAAGCGGTCATCACCGTGCCAGCTTACTTTGACGATTCACAGCGCCAAGCCACCAAAGATGCGGGCAAAATTGCCGGTCTGGAAGTGAAGCGTATTATCAACGAGCCAACTGCAGCCGCCTTGGCGTATGGTTTGGACAAAAAAGCCACTGATGAAAAGATTATTGTCTTTGACCTTGGCGGTGGTACCTTTGACGTGTCTGTTTTGGAACTCGGTGACGGCGTCTTTGAAGTGAAGAGTACCAACGGCGATACGCACCTTGGTGGTGAAGATTTTGATAATCGCTTGGTCAACTTCTTCTTAGACGAATTTAAGAAAGAGCATGGCATTAGCCTTAAAGGCGACAATGCTGCGATGCAGCGCTTAAAGGATGAAGCCGAAAAAGCCAAGAAGGAACTTTCGACCACCACTGAAACAGATGTGAACCTGCCTTTCTTAACTGCTGACGCAGATGGGCCAAAGCACTTTGAGTACAAGTTGACTCGTGCCAAACTTGAAGAGTTGGTGGCTGAGCTGATCGACAAAACCGAAGCGCCATGCCGCAAAGCGCTCAAAGACGCCAAGCTTGAGGCCAAAGACATTGACGAAATCGTGTTGGTCGGTGGTATGACCCGCATGCCGGCAGTTGTCGAAAAGGTCAAAAAGATTTTTGGCAAAGATCCGCTGAAGGGCGTCAACCCAGACGAAGTTGTTGCTATTGGTGCTGCGATTCAAGGTGGCGTGTTGGCTGGTGATGTCAAAGACGTGCTGCTGCTGGATGTTACTCCGTTGAGCCTGGGTATCGAAACGCTTGGTGGCGTGATGACCAAGCTCATTGACCGCAACACCACCGTTCCTACCAGCAAGAGCGAAACTTTTAGTACCGCTGCTGATAATCAACCTCAGGTGGAAATCAAAGTTGGTCAGGGTGAACGCGAAATGATGGGCGACAATAAGGTGCTGGGCAGCTTTGTCCTCGACGGCATTCCTCCTGCACCGCGCGGTGTCCCTCAGATTGAAGTGACCTTTAATATCGATGCCAACGGTATTTTGAACGTGAGCGCCAAAGACAAAGCCAGCGGCAAAGAGCAAAGCATTACTATTCAAGGCAGCGGCAACCTCGACAAAGAAGAGGTCGAAAAGGCTGCTAAGGAAGCTGAAGCTCACGCCGAAGAAGACAAGAAGAAGCGCGAAATCGCCGAAGCTAAAAACCTGCTTTCGCAAGCGATCTACGGAGCTGAAAAAATGGTTCGCGACAGCGCAGAAAAACTTTCTGACGAGGACAAGAAAACCATTGAAGAAGCCGTAAAAGCTGCCAAAGAAAAAGAATCCAGCGACGACAAAGAAGAATTGCAAAAAGCTGGCGATGCCTTGTTGGATAAACTCCAACCAATCAGCACCAAGATGTATGAAGAGGCTGCCAAAGCCGACGCAGCCAAAACTGATGACGACAAAAAATCCGACGATACTGCAAGCGACAGCAAAGCTAAAGACGAGCCAATTGAAGGCGAAGTCGTTGACGACGAGAAAAAATAAGTGGCATTTCCCGAAGTAGGTACCTTCGTTGGCATGATGGTCTGGCCCCGACAAAAGGGCGGTCATGTAGTGGAACGTACGGTTGAGGTACAAACTTCACTAGGGACAATGGAGCATGGTTTGCGAGCGCATTATCTTGGTAAAGAGCTTTGCCGGGTTGAGGTGGAAATTGGCGATGTAGTTCGTAGTCTTGATCTTGTGAGCGGAAAGCTTACGTACTCTGATGATGACGGGGAAGTGACATTCGCACCTGTGGAGGTGCCTCCATTCCATCGTGATACATCGCCACAGCGCAGTGCAGCGCTTGAAGCGAACATTGCGTATACAGGCCGTGTGACCCAGCTTACTTATGCGCTTGCCCAAATGGCTGGCGCACCTGCACCGCCACCTGAATCGTCAGATGAATTATAAGTTACAATAAAAGAGCACTATGTCTAAACGCGATTATTACGAAGTACTAGGAATCTCCAAATCAGCCTCAGCCGACGAGATTAAAAAAGCTTTTCGAAAGCTGGCCGTGCAACATCACCCTGACAAAGCTGGGGGTGACGAGGCTAAGTTCAAAGAGATTAACGAAGCGTACGAAGTGCTCAAAGATCCTTCCAAGCGCCAACGGTACGACCAATTTGGTCACGCCGGCGTGGGCAGTAGCGCGGCCAGTGATGGTGGCAATCCATTTGGCGGTGGGTTTGGCGGACAAGGCCAAAACGTTCATTTTGACTTTGGCGACCTGGGGCTGGGTGATATCTTTAGTAGCTTCTTTGGCGGCAATATGGGCGGTGATGGGCGACGTAGCCAGCAAGCTCGTGGTAATGACGTTGAAGCGCGGATTACCTTGACCTTTGAGGAATCGGTCTTTGGGGTAGAGAAAGAAATTAGCCTGACTATTAACGATACTTGTTCGCACTGTAAAGGCACCACTGCCGAACCAGGCTATGAGCTCAAAACATGCGAAACCTGCCAAGGTTCAGGCCAAACCAATCGGGTAATCAACACCATTCTGGGTCAGATTCAGCAAGCGGTTATTTGTCCGACTTGCGAAGGATTAGGCAAAGTCCCCGAAAAAGCCTGCACGGTGTGTAAAGGCAAGGGCGTGGAACGTCGCGAGCAGACGATAACCCTCAAAATACCGGCTGGCATTGATGATGGCGCAGTGATTCGCCTGCGCGGCAAAGGCGAAGCCATTGCCCACGGTGAAAAAGGTGATCTGTACGTAGGCATTCGGGTAAAGCCACACAAAAAGTTCACTCGCGAAGGCGACCTCATCTTAAGTGACGAGCACATTGCCATGGTAGAAGCGACGCTCGGGGCAGACATCGAGGTTGAAACGCTTGATGGCCCGATCACCATGAAAATTCCAGCTGGCACCCAAAGCGGCACCGACTTTAAGCTCAGCGGCCACGGCGTACCACATCTCAACAGCAAAAGTCGCGGTGCCCAGATTGTAACTGTGCATGTGGACATTCCTACCAAACTGAGCAAGAAGCAGAAAGAACTGCTGCAAGAGTTTGCCAGCGATGGTGGCAAGAAGCGTTTTTGGGAATAACTAGCGAGCGACCTTCTGAACCCATGGGAGCGCGCTGAGCGTCTCCCATAATTCGGGCGAGATAAGGTGCGCTCTGCCTTCTAACGTATATATTTCGTTGCGAAGTGCGGTGTAATCCAAATCCGTCAGGTATGGAGCTAGCGCTGTTTTTTGGGCAGTGCTAAAGATGTCGTTGAGCACTCCACGGCTGAGTTGTAACAGTGCTAACTTTGCCTCGTCTTTGGTGCCCACGCAGTCGAACGGTTTGGGGGTCTCGTTGATGAGATCAAGAAGTTGGGTGAAGAGCTTGGGCGAACTAAGTGGATTCTGGGTTCCCCAAATTGTTTTCGCAACCTCTGGCGCAGTGGCGCTGACTCCCAAAATAACGAACGCACACTTTGGACAGTCAAGACACCATGCGTCATCGCGAATACTCCGGTTGCAACTCAGGAACGCAGCATGATATTTGGGAAATTCGGTAAACATATCGATAATTTGCAGGTCATAAAACGGCCGCCCAATGCTAAAGTAGTACAACTCTGGATCAACATGCTGCCGAAAGAGCGCATGCACGTCCTGCTCGAATGCAAAAGATTTGGTGTACTGGTGATTTACCACCACGCCATCATGGATCAAATTGTCAAAGTTGGCAGAGAATTCATTGGCCGCAATCACACTGTTGCGCCCTTCAAGCACGGCGGCCAGCATGGCGTAGATCGCCAACTGTCCGCTGAGCGGTTTGTGGCCATGATAGGTGTGAAAGCTTTTGGCCTCAGGGTTATTAGTTTTTTTGACCCACGTCGCTGCGGAATTTCCCGATGCTTGAATGATGCGCTGGCGGGCGGGGAGCGGCTGATAGGTAAACCATTCAAAGTCGATTCCCAAACTGGTCAACATCTCGGCTCCTACGGCACCATCCTTGCCACCACCGTTGAGCAAGAGAGGCCTAATATTCTGAGGTGGAACGAGCGGCGTGGCAATTGGCGCGGGAGCTATCGCCGACGGAACAACGTGTGTTGCCCGGACGATATCCACCTTGTTTCGCAGACGGAACTCGGCCAGACCATTGAAGTACAGTTTTTCAAAGAAGTGAACTTCAGCTTCGGTCAGCGAAAAAGGCACGCGTATTTCGTCAAAGTAAGCCAAATCAAAAAGATGATAACAGGAGACCAAGCCGGCGTACTGTAGCAGTTTGGCAACCCGAGGGTCTGTTTGGGAGACAGCACTCGAGAAGGTTAAAGCCGCGATAAAAATC
This sequence comes from Saccharimonadales bacterium (SeqCode), assembly GCA_035480055.1. Classification (GTDB taxonomy): domain Bacteria; phylum Patescibacteriota; class Saccharimonadia; order Saccharimonadales; family DASZAF01; genus DATIIB01. Next base: position 34,782 of record DATIIB010000001.1, on the reverse strand, counting down.
TCGTCTTTAAAACGATACCTAAAAAGTACTTTCTGCCCAGTGGGCAGGATCTCAACGAGCTCCAGATGGTTCATTCTTTATAGTATACCTCGCTCGGGGGTATAATAGGAATTCATGGAACGCACCGTAGCTATTTTTTATTGTCAGGAATCAGATGTGACTGAGAAAGGTTACGGGCGATTTATTGCCAAGGCGACCGATCTCTTGGTAGACGACCACTGTATAGTGGAAGGCTTTGCGATGGAGAAGATGGGCTTTCGGATGCGCCCGGGCAAGATAGAAGTGCTCTATCAGGGGCAACCATTCGATGTCGGTCGGTTTGCAATGGTCTATTTTAAAAATCGCGCTGCGCAGATTGAGATTGTGCGGGTGCTCAGCGTACTGCTGAAGACGATGTATCCGCACATTGCCAGGGTAGATGCGAGCGAGCAGCAAGTGGTCTCGTCCAAATTTACCGAGACTGCCTACCTCGCTTTGGCTGAAATTCCTGTCCCATTGACGATTTTTTTGCCGCGTGGCCAGGCGGAGTTTGTCAACGCTGCTACTGAAGGGCAGTTCTCGCTTCCTTGCATTGTCAAAGATACGCGCGGGAATAAAGGTCGGGACAATCATCTCGTGTCAACTTGGGCCGACGCTCGGCATCTCGTCGAGACCGATTCTGGACAAGAATTTGTGCTGCAGCAGTATATTCCCGCCGAAGGTGACTATCGCTTTGTGGTGCTCGGCGGGGAGATCGCGGTGGTGATTCACCGCTTGGGTAGCAACGATTCGCACCTGAATAACACCAGCCAAGGTGCAACCGGGACCCTCATTACTGATTGGCAGACCAGGTTCAGCGCAGCTTGCTTGGCAGATGTGCAAAAGGCGGTCACTTTGTTGCAGCGAGATACTGCAGGGGTGGACGTCATAATAGATCGAGCAACCGGCCAGCACTACATCTTGGAGGTAAATAGCAGCCCGCAACTTCTCTCTGGTGCGGCTGTGCCCGAAAAAGCAGCAGCGCTACAGAAATACCTCAGGGAAAGATTGAAATTGACCAGTTAACCGTATTATTGTAAAATATGTCTACTATGGGAGAGACAGCTGCCATTCTTCGAGAGCCATTTGTTGATCAAACATGGTACGACCTCGCCCGTCCTGCGGCAGGTCTGGACAATGGCTATAAATTGCTCACCCCACCAAAAGAAGAGAGTGACGAAGCGTTTGACCAGTTTGAAGCAGGGGAGATCGACCGACCTAATCTGCGGCCAACCAGCCTGCCTGACACTCTTCCAGATCAGGTTGCTTCTTTGCAGCAAGCCAAGGAAGCGATTATTCAAGGTGAATCAGATGAAGTACTAGCCTGGGCGTGGCGATGGCGCATTAACGAGCTTCTTGGCAATGCGGCGATTGCCAATGCTGCGCTGGTTGGTGACGCCGTTCGATTTGAGCGATATAACTATTTTGTGTATGGCGATGTTGACCCTGCTATTGCTGCGCTCGACGTGGCCTTTATATCTGACTTTGCGGAGAAGTTTCTGGATGATCATGAACCGAAAGTCCGTGCGGTGGCTGAACACTTGGGTTCACGATTAGACCAGCTGCAGACCTCGCACGTTGCTGCGGAACTTACTCCCGATGCCGACACTTTCCAAACGGTCCAAGCTCACCAGGCGCCTTACTTTGAGCAACTTTTTGCCGGAGTGGATTTGCCGAGTGAGGGCAAGGTTGCAGGCGACTTTGTCTGGCAAGCTTTACGGCAGGTGCTCCAAAATATCAATGCCCCACATCGACTAGTGCCTTCAGACACAGCAGCGATGGGGGTGGTGAATGCTCGTGCCGAATTTGAGGTACCTGCGAAACCAACCTACAGCGTGGAGCGCTTTAAAGGTCTGACGGGCCACGAGGCTAAGCACATGCTGGAGTACATTAATGCGCAGTCCAGCCGCTATGGACTTTTTGTGCTGGGATTGGATCGTTACGAACCAGGCACCGAAGGCAAAGGAGTGGCGATCGAGCGGTTGCCCTATGATCAGCCCGAAGCCTTTACTCAGTTACGACGCCAGATGGATATTTTGAAGCGTCATTTTGTAGTGTCGCTGGCCACTGGTGCCTACGGCAGCAAAGCTTCTTTTGATGATATCTATCACACGATACACCACATCGAAATCCTGCAACAGCGCAGTGCTGATACCACGCGCAGTAAAGATTTTTCCATATTGGAGACGCAAGCTCGCAAAAGAACCCGAGCATTATTGCGTCGTCTCCTGAAGGGAACGGATGCCGATATGGCCAGCCAGGGCGCCACCTGTTATCGTAAAGATATGGTATATGCCGAAGGGGAGATTGCTTGGTGGGCTGCGGTGCGACGTGATCCGCGGCTACTCGATCATATGGACGAGACCAAGTACAATATTGCTAACCCACGGCACCTCGCAATCCTAAGTGCCTTAGGAGCATTCTCCATGGAAGGTGGTAAGTAATGATTCTTTTTCTTATGACCCGCAAGCAACTGGCGACACCCGACGAAAGTACGGTCTTTATTTCTTTGCTAGCTGCCGAGGGAGTAGAGATTGAGATCGGTTGCTATGACGATATAAGTGCATTTGTGAGCATGAAGGAACGGCGCATCTGGATAGGGACAAAAGACTTGCGAGAATATCAAGCGGTCTATTTTCGAAGTCTCTCGGGCAGCGCTCGGAGTGTAGCAGCGCTTTGTGCGCTCTATCTCAAGGAGCATGACGTTCCTTTTGTCGATAGCGAGGCTGCTGCTTCGCAGAGCTTTAGTAAATTACAGCAGATGTATCTGCTTGCACAACACGCTATTGCCATACCCGCAACATTCCACGGCAAGAAGCAACACCTGGACCGCTTGTTGGCCGACCGCACGCTGCAGTTTCCACTTATCGTTAAAGGGAACGTAGCCAGCCGAGGGCGCGATAATTATCTGGTACAGAGCGAAGCTGAGCTGCAGGAAGTGTTGCAAAAGAAACCCTCTGGCTTTTTTATCGTCCAAGAGGCCATTCCCAACCAGGGCGATTACCGGGTGTTGGTGCTCGGCGGGGAAGCGCGATGGGCGATGTATCGTCAGCGGATGAACAACGAGACGCACCTGAATAACACCAGCCAGGGTGCAATGGGCACAGTGGTCTCGCTGGATGATTCTCCTTTGGCGACGGTACGTCCAGACCTTGAGCGTGCGGCAAAGCTGCTTGGCCGAGATATTGCAGGAGTTGACGTGCTCTTTCACCAAGAAACTGGGGCATATGCGATTTTGGAAGTAAATCGGACACCGCAGCTTAGCAATGGCGCACAGGTGGACCAAAAGATTGCGGCACTAGCTGCATACCTAAAATCGCTTCAAAAGGTGGATGATGGCAGCGCTGGACACTAAGTGGTTCGAGGCACTACGGCAGATTCACGGTCCGCGGCCTGTGCAAGCGTTGCTCCCTCGCGTTGATAGGTATCGGCAGACCTCGTGGTCTCTGGAGCGTCTTGAGACAGTCGCCACGCAACTCCACGCCTTAGAGGAACGCCTGGCAGCTGAAGAAAATAACCGCTTGCTCCAACAGATTTATGCGGCGGTTATTCGCGAGCAGCTCATCAAGACAGAGCTGTTGCAGGCCGCATTACAGGGTGAGGGCGAACGGTTTCGGCAGGCGAATCAGAAGCTCTACGGCACGATCAATGCGGATCTGTGGCGTACCTGCGTGAGCTATCTTGATGACCGCCTGTGCTCCGACAGTTTGCAAAAAGAAACGTCGCAGAGCGATGAGCTGCATCAGCATTTTACTAATTTGGTAGGCTTAGCACATCCTGTGCCGCTCGTTGAAAGGCTTCCTTCGCAAGAAGTTTTTAAGGAGCTACGCCAAGAGTATCTGCGACTGCCAGAAGTTGCGCGACTTGACGGTGCTATACCTCACGGACTCCATACGGTGGCGGAGATTGTGGTGATGTGCCGAGAGCTGGTCGCACCGCTTGGGTACAAGGTGGTGTGGCGCGATGCGGCTGTCTTTCGGATGCGGGTGGCTCACAACCGCCGCCTGGTGATAATTCTTGGCCCAGCTTCTGCCAAGCTGAAATCTCTGCGGGTGAAAGGCTTGCTGTGCCATCACGAAATTGGCATCCATGTCCTTCGGCGAGTGACAGCCGAAAAGAGCCCGATTCTTCTTTTGCAGAGTGGACTCGATCTTTTTGAGCGAGGCGAAGAAGGGCTGGGGGTGACTGCCGAGCTAATGGTACACTCTCATTTAAACTCAGCGTTGGCCAGTCGGCGGGTGTTTGCGTTGGTGCTCCGATATTACATTTCTGGGCTCATCGCGGGGCAAGGCGGAGCGGCTTATAAAGATACGCAAGTAACCACTGCGCATCTGGAGTCGCTTTTTTTGGCATGGCTCAGTATGAGTCCGAAGCGCTCCGACGCTGACCAAAACGCCTTGATTGCCCGTCAACAAACCGCAGTCATGATGGCGTCGTTACTGAGAGGAATGGGCCATAACACCCAAGGGATATACTTTGGAAGACCCGCAGTCTATCTTCCCAGTATGATCAGCGTCATGGCCACATTATCGCGCAAAGAGATGACCTGGCCAGCTTTGCTGTACGGCCATTTTGATCCGAATAGAACCTTGCATCAGGAAGCCGTGGCGTATGCCCAGGCACATCTGTTAGAATAGGAGTAGATATGAAGATAGGTGTCTTAACAAACTGGCCGAATAGCGACGCTTCCCAGCGCCTGGTTGCAGTGGCAAAAGCCCGTGGGCATGAGGCCTACGCGCTCGAAGCCCGGCGATGCTATGTCGAAGTGGCTGGCTCTGGCCACAAGGTGCATTATAACGGCGAGATTCTGAAAGGCTTCGATGCCATCATTCCGCGCTTTACGCAGTCGGCAACCTCATACGGAGCGGCAGTAGTCCGCCAATTCGAGGTGGCTGGCGTTTACACGGTGACTTCCTCTCTGGCGATTAACCGCGTAAGCGACAAGCTACGGACCATGCAGCTGATGGCGCGCAAAGGAATTGAGACTCCCAAAACAGTTTTTGCTTGGCAGCCCAAGGCAAGCAAAGACCTCATCCAGCTGGTGGGCGGCGTGCCGTTGATCATTAAGCTGGTTGAAGGGAGCCAAGGTTCAGGGGTGGTCTTGGCCGAAACCGAAAAGGCGGCGCAGTCGGTCATTCAAGCCTTTGCGGCGCTTCGGGCCAATTTTATTCTGCAAGAATATATCAAGGAATCGAATGGCTCAGACATTCGGGCATTTGTGGTTGGCAGTAAGGTTGTTGCTTCAATGCAGCGGCAAGGACTCGAGAGTGAATTCCGTTCAAACATTCACCTTGGTGGGAGCGCGGTCTCGGTCAAACTCACCGAAGAAGAACGCAAGATTGCGGTCCGGGCAGCCAAGGCGACAGGCCTGCCGGTGTGTGGTGTGGATATTCTGCGATCAGACCGAGGGCCGCTTGTGCTTGAGGTCAACTCGGCGCCAGGTTTGGAGATTGAAAAAATCACCAACCGCAATGTCAGCGAAAAAATTATCGAATACATTGAACTCAACGCCAAACGCAAACAACGTAAAGATCGCATCGGCGCATAAGGAGAAATGGGTGCGGCAACTTCTGGATACCAAGATTATGGCAGGAGTTGCGGGTGGCGTTGTGGTTGGGGTGTTGCTGAGCGGCATGTTTGTCTGCTGGCGAGTATTTCACCACCAGCGCACCGCCGATATCAACTTTGGCGAGACCCATATAGCGGCCCAGATTGTCGATACGCCGGATACGCGCGAACACGGCCTGTCTGGGACAACCTCGCTCAAACCGCAAACCGGCATGTTATTTATTTTTGATCAGCCGGGCTCGCTACCGATGTGGATGAAGGATATGAAATATCCGCTGGATATACTGTGGCTGGATCATGATAGGAAAGTGGTGCATATTGAGCGCAATCTGTCGCCGCAAACTTATCCGGAGAATTTTTCTTCCCCCATGCCCGCGCTGTATGTGCTTGAGGTGCCAAGCGGGTTTGCGGACGCCCATCAGCTCCGCGAAGGGAGTTCCGCGCAGTTCTCCTTTCAACAGTGATATACTAAGCTTATGTTTGTGGACATCGTCCTTCTTGCAACCGCCGCGGTGTTGGTGGCTGGATCATATTTGTTTAAACGTTCGGCCGGAACGCTGATCTTGGCTGCAATGGCCGGCGGTTTGATGGCAAGCTTGGCCGCTGCGACTGCCGCGCAACAACTGGACGCGCACGGCGTGCATATTCAGCGAGTCCAGCCAGAGGCCGCAGTGGGAATCGCCATTACTCTTTTGCCTGCGCTTCTGGTGTGGTTTGCTGGGCCAAAAAGCCACGCCAGGATTCGACGGCTCATTGGCGCAGTGGTTTTTGCGAGCGTTGTTGTGGCGCTGATTGCAGGATACATGAAGGGCATCTTTGCTGAGAGTCTGGTGACCCAAGCGCATGTCAGCCAAGTGGTAAGGTACAAAATGTCCATTTTGGCAGTTGGGCTTGCCTTTGCCTTGATTGATCTGTACCTATCCAAGGCCATCAAAGGCCGAGAACGCGGTCGCAGAAAATAGCCGCGACCGATTGATTTTTCTCTGTAATTGTGCTTTACTTTACAGGTACTTTAGTACATATGGGCCCATAGCTCAGCCGGTTAGAGCACCTGCCTTTTAAGCAGGGTGTCCTGGGTTCGAGTCCCAGTGGGCCCTCCATATTGTTACGCTAAACTCCTCATTTATGAGGAGTTTTTGTATTTGCTTTTGTTATAAAGAGCTATTCATTGGTATGATTGGTGCGTGTCAAACAATAAAACGCTAACCACCAAGCAACAACTCCGCGCGATTGCCGCTGTTGCCGTAATGAGCTTTAGAATTGCGCCAAGTGCGGTGGCCTTCAAATTGCTTGGCTCGGTTGTGACCGCTCTTCTGCCAATCGCTACCACTTACTTTGCGGCGCGCACTACCACTGCGCTTGCCAGTGCCTACGGCAATAATCCTGGCGCAAAATCTCAAGTAATCACGTATGTGTTGCTCACCGCTGCTCTGGGTTTGGTGATGATCATTTGGAGCAGCTTTGACACGTACATTCAGGCCAAGATGCGGTACATCGTGGGCGCGCGAATCAGCAATCGAATGTTTGAGCACTTTTTGTCACTCGATTTTTGGCGCTATGATGATAAGCAAACCGCTGACCTTTACGACAGAGCCAAAAAGTTCTCTGCCTTCTACGCCTGGGTATTTGACCGCATCGCCATGATTGTCTCGCAAGTTATTGCCATCGTCAGCGCAGTGGCAGCGCTGCTATCCGTTAATTGGATGCTTGCGCTGTTTGTGTTGATCTCTGTTATTCCAGGTATATATGTCCAGTTTAAGTTATCGCGCCGACAAGCAAAGATCTGGAATGAAAACGTGGAGGTGCGCCGGTCGCTAAACCTTATCGAATGGGATTTGCTACAACCCCGCTTAATTGGCGAGCTACGACTCTACGGCATGGTCAAACATTTGCTGCGGCTTCGCACCGATCTGCATGATAAAGACGAAAAACAGCGAATTGACGTTGAGCGTCAGGTTCTCCCATTGACCTTACTCTCAAATTTAATTGAAACTGGCGCGGAGGTGGTTGCACTCATATGGGTAAGCTTGAAGATTATTAATCATCACCAGCCGCTTGGACAATTTCTTTTTATCCAACAGATAACGAACCGGGCAATGACGAGCGCTGCAGGTTTGGTTGCTACCATCAGCAGTATTGACGAAGATATCGCCAATCTCTTTGATTACGAGCAGTTTATGAAACTACCTTTGCACCATAACGGCAGCCATAAACTCGCAAGCATACCGGAAGAAATAGTGGTAAAGGATGTGAGTTTTCGATATCCTGGCAAGGACTCTCCCGAGGTGCTTCGTGAGATTAGCTTAGACATCAAGCGCAACCAGCATGTGGCCTTTGTAGGAGAAAACGGTGCCGGCAAATCTACTCTGGTGAAATTGTTGACCGGTTTGTATTCGCCCACGAGTGGCGAGATTTTGCTGGACAATGTACCGTTACAAGAAATTGACCTGAGCACCTGGCATCGGCAGTTGGGCGTGCTGCAGCAAGATTTTATTGCGTACGGATTCGCCACCGCTCGTGACAACGTCCGGTTTGGAGATATCGAATCCAAGTCGGATGAACAGCGAATCGATGCAGCCTTGCAGGAAGCTGAGGCGAGTGATTTCATTCGTAAACTTCCAAAAGGCCTCGATTCGTTTGTCAACAATTGGATGGAAGATGAAGAAAGAACTAAGGGAGTGGAATTATCTGGCGGGCAATGGCAGCGACTCGCTCTTGCCAGGAACTTTTATCGGAATGCCCCAGTTATAATCCTTGATGAGCCCACCTCGGCAATCGATGCGCTGGCAGAATCGCGTATCTTTAAGCGGTTATTCGACAACCGTAAACGGACGGTCATTACCATAAGCCATCGTTTATCAACTATTAAAAAAGCTGACAAGATTTACATGCTTGAAGATGGAGCAATTGTTGAATCAGGGACTCATGACGAGCTGATTGCCTTAAAGGGCAAGTTCTACCATATGTTTGAATCTCAATTGCGGTAACGAATCGCGGGGAGTTCGAAATAAAACTCTGCTACACTATTCACTATGCCCATCAAAAAATGGAAGAAGCTAAGTGAAGAAACGATTTTTGAGCATCCACGACTCACACTTATTGAAGATATAGTTCTGCTTCCTGATGGCACGGAGACAAAATACCTTCGGTACAAGCGCACCGGCAACGTTGCGACGATTATCGCTCAGCGTGATGATGGACTTATCCTGCTGCAGCGTGAATACAGCCACCCACCGGCCGAGGTTTTGTACCAGCTTCCAGGGGGTGGTGTCCCTAATGATGAAGATGTTGCCGAGGGCGCAAACCGCGAGCTGATGGAAGAATGCAAGCTATGTGGAGACATGGAGCTTATCGGCGCTTACTACAGCGACAACCGCCGCAGCGATTCCAAAACATATGTTTTCGTGGCAACCAACCTGCAGGAAGCGCACCTGCCAGGCGATGCCGAAGAGTTTATCGAATATGATTGGTATAGTGAAGCGCAAATCGATGCCATGATTGCTACTGGTGCGATGAAGCAGGCTTATGCGTTGGCTTCGTGGATGGTGTATAAAGGTTGGAAGAGCAAGCCAACGCTCACCTGATACTTCAAGGATTACGGTACTAAGTGCCCCACGCAAGTGTTGCCGTTGCTGTCACTGTTGGTGCTGTCGGGGCAGGTGACATTGGTCCAGGTCACGCCGGTAAGGATGGCAGTGCTCAGATTTGTATTTTCAGCAAACCCCACATTGGTGAGGTGGGCGTTGGTGAAGTCTGTGTTCGTCATTGTCACCGAGGCGAATTGCCCGCCGGTAAGTTGTGCATTATTAAAATGGGTGTTTGTAAGATCAGTTGCGGCAACAAAGAAGGTGTTTAGCATGCTTCGTCCGCTAAAATCGGCCCCAGTAAGGTTGCTACCTCCAATTTGTAATCCTCCTGGAAAGTTGGCAGAGGTAAAGACAACATTCTGAAGGTCGGCATTTCCGAAACCGCCTGCAAGAGTTGCATTGGTAAATGTAGCAGTACGGAAGTCGCCGCCCAGACCCCCTAGGCTCGCAAGGGTAAAATTGGTGAAGTTGGCCCCTTGAAAGTTGACATTGCTTGTATTGATGTTGGTATTAAACATGGCACCTGTAAAGTTGGCAGCACTAAAGTCAGAGTTGTTGAGATGTGCTCTGTTTTGCCTATCAAAATTTGCGTTTGAAAAATCAGCACCGTGAAAGTTAACGCTATTTGCTGTCACACCAGTGAATGCGCCTCCCGAGAGATTTGCTCCATGGAAGTCACTTCCGGTCAGGTTGGCACTAGTGAAGTTGCTCCCGTGCATATCAGCACCCGCGAAGTTTCGTGCCTGCAAACTGGCGCTGCTAAAATCTTGCCCAAACAGGTTAGTGACAAACTCGCCATGGCCCGAACCCGAACCTGTGCTGCCACTTTGGTTCCAGTTGAGTGCTGTCTCGCTGCCGCGACAGGTCTGTCCAGCGTCAGTGTCAATTACTCGTAGGCTTCCTTGTGCATTGGCGCGACACCCATGGATTACGCCACTGCTGTCGGGGATTGCCGCCATCACGGCCACCGAACCGGCGCCCACTACCACCAGGCTGCTCGCTGCCACAAGCAGTAGCTTTTTGGTCGGTCTTATGCGATTGCGTAAAAGTTGTGTAATTTTTTTCATGCCCCACCCTTTATTAGTAATTATATTGTACCATCGCTTACCGCCTGCTACTATGCGGCCGTGTCAAGAATTATCACCCGTCAATACAACCAGGTAACGCTTTTGAGCTGGCTGTGTGCGGCAATCCTTAGCGGTATGCTAGTAGCCAAGTGGCATCCATTTGTTTTTTCCGAAGCATGGTTGCTGGGAATTGTGCCACTACTGTGGTGGAGCCGTTGCCGAACGCTCGGTGCCTTGCTGATGTTGTGTGCCTGCGGCTGCATGATTGGCTGGCAAAAGGGCAGTGTGTTGGCCCGCCAACTGCAAGCATATCGCGAGCTGTATGGCCGTCAGGTTCAAGTGGTCGGCCGCATACATGACGATCCAACTTATGATGATAAACGGCGGCTCAGTTTTTATATGGAATCGGTAAGGGTGCACGGGCAAAAGCTGCCTGGCCAGATTCGCGTGCATGCCCTTGGAGCAAGCGGGGCGGTCCGCGGCGATACGGTCATGGTGTCTGGCAAGCTCTATCCTGGGTTTGGGAATTACCAAGGGGTAATATCGTTCACGCCGGTAAAGGTGGTAGCCAAAGGCACCAATCCGATTGAATCGCTACGCCGCCGCTTTTTTATTGGAGTCTATAACGCTTTGCCAGATCCACAGGCCAGTTTGGGGCTCGGCTTTTTGGTTGGCTTAAAATCGCAGCTGCCGAGTGATTTGCAAAACCAGCTCAGAGTCCTGGCGTTAACGCACATTGTGGTGGCATCGGGGTATAATCTGACCATTTTGATTCGCCTTTCGCGGCGAATGTTGGCGCGCTATTCCAAGTTTCAGGCGTTCGCCGGTTCGGTGGCGCTCATGTTGGTGATGCTTGCGGTCACCGGCTTAAGTCCTTCGATGGCACGAGCGGGAGTGGTGACCTTTTTATCCCTCGCCACCTGGTACTTTGGCCGGACGGTACACCCCGTGCTGCTGATATTGTTGAGTGCGGCCCTGACCGCGTGGTGGAGCCCGCTGTACATCTGGCATGATTTGGGATGGTGGCTGTCGTTTGTGGCATTCGCAGGCGTCTTGTTGCTCGCGCCGTTGCTGCATACACGATTCAGCCAGCGGCCAGAACCAACACTCGTTGGGCAGATACTGGTCGAAACCATCGCGGCCGAGGTGCTGGTTGAACCTTTGGTGATGCTGGTGTTTGGGCAATTCTCAACCCTGGGGTTGATCGCCAACGCCGTAGTGGCGCCGTTTATTCCTCTTGCTATGCTTTTTACTTTTGTGGCTGGTGTGGCCGGAATTATCGTGTCGCCGATAGCCGGATGGTTCGCGCTGCCTGCGCGGTGGATTCTGGGCTACATTGTGGAAGTGGTACAACTGCTCGCCAAAGTGCCGTGGGCTTCGCAAAAGCTGCTCCTTAGCGGGATTGAACTTGGCCTTTTATATAGCTGTGTAGTAGGGTTGGGCTACATACTTTATATACGTACCGGGTATCGCTACCGTCGGGGAGAGAGCGTGGTGGAGTGAGCTAGCTCTAGAGATACATCGACAAAAATGCTACAATAGTATCAAGTATATTGCAACAAAAAAGAGGTGAGTTATGTCAGGACACTCCAAATGGTCAACTATTAAACGGCAAAAGGGCGCCAAGGATGCGGCTCGCGGTGCGGTGTTTACCAAACTCGGCAATAATATCGCCATCGCAGCCCGTAGTGGGGCAGATCCGGATACGAACTTTGCCTTGCGCCTGGCGATGGACAAAGCACGCGCGGCCAACATGCCGAATGCCAACATTCAACGTTCCATCGATCGTGGTTCGGGCAAACTGGGCGGCGCAGTTATCGAAGAAGTAACGTACGAAGGCTATGGCCCGGGCGGCATTGCGGTGATTGTGGAGTGTGCGACGGATAACAAAAATCGCACCTATCCTGAAGTTCGCCTGGCCTTTAGCAAAACCGGCGGTAATATGGCCGAAACTGGTGCTGTGGCGTTTCAATTCAGCCGCAAAGGCATGATCCGCGTCAGCTTTAGCGGTGATGTTGATGAAGCAATGCTGGCAGCAATTGACGCTGGCGCCGAAGACGCCGAACAAGACGATGACGAGCTGGTGGTGACAACCGACCCCAAGCAGCTGGCTGCGGTTCGCGACGCTTTGCAGGCAGCAAACTTCGAAGTGAAAGAAGCCGAGCTGACCTATATCCCCAACAATACGGTGGAGATTACCGATGCCGACACGGCTCGTAAAGTAATGAACTTAATGAACGCGCTCGACGACCTAGACGATGTGACTAACGTCCATGCCAACTTTACGATGGCAGACGGTCTTGATGTCTAACCCCCAGACCTATCTTGCTTTTGCCACCGATCTTGCCCACCAAGCGGGAGAAATGATGCGCGCCGGTCAGGCGACCATGCTGGTTGAAGAGAAGTCCGATGGTACACCGGTGACAGCGATCGACCTGGCGATTAACGACCTGGTGATCCAAAAGGTTAAAAAAGCTTTTCCCGAGCATGGCATTGCCGGCGAAGAAGCCTCGCACAATCACACCGCCGACTGGCTGTGGGTGTGCGATCCCATTGATGGCACCGTGGCGTTCATTGCGCATTTGCCAGTCAGTGCTTTCTCGCTCGCGCTGGTACACAATGGCGAGCCGGTGGTTGCGGTAATTTATAACCCTTGGACCGACACGTTGTACAGCGCGGTGCAAGATCAGGGCGCTTGGCGCAATGGCATACCGATGCGAGTTTCGACGCGCGGCCAAGATCCCACCGCCATACCTAAGCCGATTATTACCGCCAAAGGCTACGATGCCTACAAAGGACTATTTGCCACTCCTCGAGCTCAAGAATTACTGCAAATACACAAATGGCACATTGTGCATTGTCTCGGTATTGCCTACAAAGGCTGTTTGGTGGCCGAAGGTGCGCTTGATGGCGCCGTGTATACCTACACCGGAGCGCATGACATTGCCGCTCTGCAGCTGATTGTTACAGAGGCCGGCGGCAGGGTGACAGATGTTGATGGAAAATCCCAACGCTATGATCAGCCGATTAATGGCGCCATCATCAGCAATGGCGTAATTCACGACAAACTGCAGGGGATAGTGGCGGAGTTGCAAAAGAGCAAGTTTTAGTCTGTATAATAAGACTATGATCGAAGAAATCGTTGACATCCTCGCACCGCCAAAGTTTGAACCCACTGGCCAAACGCTGCCGCGCAGTCAGGCGATTCAAACTGGAAAATGGATCGGCACGTTTAATATCTGGCTGTATCGGTCGGAAGGCGAGCCGGCCATGCTGTATCAACAGCGGTCACTGACTAAAAAGTGGGAACCGGGCAAGTTGGATGTCTCGGCTGGCGGCCACTATGCTGCCGGCGAAAAAGATCTCGATGGTTTGCGAGAGGCCGAAGAAGAACTTGGAGTGAAAATACCTCATCAGGCTATCTCGTTTTGGGGCCGCAAGCTCAATGCCAGCCTCAATGCCGACGGGGATGAAGAGCGGACGGTTCTTTCGATCTACACCGCTGAATGTAATGGCGAACTGACCGACCTCGTGCTTGACCCAGTGGAAGTGACCGCTGTCTTTTGGGTGCCGCTTCGCCCGTTACTTGAAGTGCATCAAGGAAAACTCCCGGTGTTTACTGCGCAAGGTATGGACGCAGCTGGCAAAGTGCTGACATATGATGTTTCGCAGAGTTCATTCCCCTTTAATATTGATAACTATCATCAACGGATGGCTGAACATATTGCCGTTAAGCTTGGGATTACTGTATGAGAATCCTTGGCATTGACCCGGGCACGGGCATCCTCGGTTTTGGCGTGATCGACTGCAATGGCCGCACTAGCAAGATGGTGGATGCAGGTGTGATTCGCACGCCGCCGCACCAACCGCTGCCTGAGCGGCTGGTAACCATCTTTAATGAGCTCACCGAAATCTTTGATACCCACAAACCGCAGGCGCTTTCGGTGGAGCGACTCTTTTTTGCGCGTAATGTCACCACGGCTATGTCGGTGAGTCATGCGCGCGGAGTTGTCCTTTTGTTGGGACAGCAACGGGCGATTCCGATTTTTGAATACACTCCGCAGCAAATTAAACAGTCGGTGACCGGTCAAGGCAAGGCCGATAAGAAACAGGTGCAAGAAATGGTTCGCATGTTGCTGCGACTCAAAGAGATTCCCAAGCCTGACGACGCGGCGGATGCTTTGGCCGCAGCTTTGACGCATAGTCAAGCATTTACGCTGTAAGTTTTAGGGTCGCGTGGCAAGCAAGACGCTAAATTCGTTATGCTCTTTAAAAGTACCGTCGTCTTCGGCAAGCGGCTCAAGGCGCTGGTGCACTGCAGATTCAAATTGTTCCACGTAATCGCCAAAGAGCGGTTTGGCCGCAAACGAATTGGAGTAAAGATAGCCAATAATTTGATCCACCGTCCAGGTGCGCTCAACATGAACGCTGAACTCTTCGACTTTAGAAAAAGCTGAGGCTGCAAAGATCTGGCTGAAGGGTTCTTTTGGCGGGTTAAAGAGATCGTCGCCAGCTCGTCGCTCTTGACCCAAGATTTCTTGCACCACTCCTTTGACGATAATGCACCATGGCTCTTGCAGATTCCAAATGCTCTTATCGTTCAGCACGGCAATAACGCCCGAGGGCGCCACGATCTGATTAAGTTTTTGGAGCACTGCCGCTTGGTCCATCCAATGAAAGGCTCGACAAATGGTCACCAACGAGGCGTGCCATTCCTCAGGAATCTCCATATCTTCCGCCCGGCCAGTCACAAAGTGGATCGAGGTGTCGGCTGCCATATGGGGTACGAGACGTCGTTTGGCCAGCGCCATCATTTCGTCTTCGGGTTCCACTGCGATGATATCGGTGAAGTGCGGCAAAAAGCGCTCGAGCACCTTGCCGGTTCCGGTGCCAAGATCCAAAAGGTGCGCACTTGATGCCTGAGCGGTCACCGCGGCAACCACTCGTTCGACCACTTCACCTGGGATACTCGGGCGGTACAGGTCATAATACTGCGCGGTGCCGGTATAGGCGCTCATGATTTTTTCTTCCTGGCTTTTTTGTTGGGCGTAGGTTTCTCGTCGGCCAGCAATGCAGCTTTGGCAGCTTGTCGGGCCTCGGCCTCGGTTTCCATTTCGTTCTTGGCAATAATGTTCAACTCATGCTGCATGATTAGTGACCATCCCATGTTGGTGGAGATAATCACTAACAGCATCCACATCCAAAAGACGTAGGAATGGTTGGTTTCGCCCCCGGTGAGGTACTCGATGGCCTGTCCGTAGCTCCATATCCACCTGAGGATCAGAACCCCTAGGGCGATGATAGCAA
The DNA here is from genome assembly GCA_035480055.1 of Saccharimonadales bacterium (SeqCode). Lineage (GTDB taxonomy): Bacteria > Patescibacteriota > Saccharimonadia > Saccharimonadales > DASZAF01 > DATIIB01. The sequence continues at coordinate 19,235 of DATIIB010000001.1, read as the reverse complement.
AAAAGGCAAGGACAAACAGCGTGGCATTAAGGGTTGTGTTGTCACCCCCGTGAATGACGCGGAAAAGCCACGAGAAAAGCACCAGTCCACCCAAGACGATCGCGGGCGTAAGTGGCACCCACATAGAAGGAATCTCGGGAACGCCTTTGTGCTCCATAATTTCGGCGCGTGTTTTTACCAGCCAGTACAGCTGATACAACCCGAGGGTCACCATTGTCAGCAGAAACATTTTTCCGAGGTGACGCTGCCGCATGCGAGAAAGCTCCTTATGTATGAATATCCCTAGTATATCAGATCAAAATAGGGACAAGTATGTCATAATTAAAGTATGATTGCACATGTTGCTGGAGAGGTCGTAGAAAAGACCGCTGACGCCCTCATTATTGATGTGGGCGGCATCGGCTATGAAGTGCAGGTGGCAGCCGGCGAATTTGAGGCCGCGGTGTTGGGCGAACATATCAAGCTCTACACATATGACCATTTGCGCGAGACCGCCCACGAGCTGTTCGGCTTTTCGTCGCTGACCGCCAAACGGTTGTTTGAGATGCTTATTTCGGTTTCTGGCGTTGGCCCTAAAATGGCGCTGGCGATTCTGAGCCTGGGCGATGCTGAAGGTATTCGCAGTGCCATCGCCTCTGGTGACAGTAGTTTTGTCCAACGAGCAAGTGGCGTGGGTAAACGCATTGCCGAGCGCATTGCGGTGGATCTGCGCGATAAAGTCGGCTTGCCTGGGGCTCAGCCTGTCGCATCTTCGGCTAATGTTGCCGTAGCGCGCGATGATGCCCTTGATGCCTTGCTCGCGCTCGGTTATAACCTACAGCAAGCCAACGCGGCGCTGCAAGAGATTGATCCTCAGCTGGACACGCAAGCCAAGATTAAACTGGCGCTGCAGAAAGGATTATAAAACGAGGCATGATTGACCGAGTCGTCAGCACGACCATTGACGATAATGACAGCGCCGCTGCCGAAGAAGTGCAGTTGGAAAATACTTTGCGGCCGCAAAATTTTGCCAGCTACATCGGTCAGCAACGACTCAAAACAAACCTGAAATTAGCGATTGATGCTGCCAAAAAGCGCGGTGAACCAATTGACCACGTGTTATTGTATGGGCCGCCAGGGCTAGGCAAGACCACTATGGCGTCGGTGATTGCCAACGAAATGAGCACGCATATCAAAATCACCAGCGGTCCTGCCGTGGAACGCGCTGGCGATTTGGCCAGCTTGCTCACCAATCTGCAAGACGGTGACATTTTGTTTATTGACGAAATTCATCGCCTCAATCATACGGTTGAGGAAGTGTTGTACTCGGCCATGGAAGACTTTAAGCTCGACATTATGCTTGGCAAAGGGCCATCGGCGCGGAGCTTGCGACTGGATCTGCCACGCTTTACAGTTATCGGGGCGACCACTCGAACCGGCAACTTGGCTGCACCACTACGCGATCGCTTTGGGCTGATTCATCGTTTGGAATTTTATCAGCCAAGCGAGATTGCCGAAATTATCTGTCGTTCAGCCGATATCCTCGAAGTCAAAATTGACCCAGCCGCCGCTGATATCTTGGCGGCTCGCGCTCGTCTGACGCCGCGTATCGCCAACCGCCTGCTGAAGCGGGTTCGAGATTACGCCGATGTGAATGGTGACGGCATTATTGACCACCAGATTACGCATGGCGCCCTCCAACTCCTAGAGGTGGATGAGCTTGGGCTTGACCCAGGCGATCGCCACTTGCTGAGTGCGCTTATCGAAAACTTTAATGGTGGACCGGTGGGCGTAGAAACGCTTGCGGCGCTTACTGGGGACGAACGAGCGACGATCGAAGATTTTTATGAACCCTATCTGATGCAAATCGGCTTGCTGGAGCGCACCCCACGCGGTCGCAAAGCCACGGCCAAAGCCTATCGACATCTTAAAAAGCAACCGCCAGCTCAAACCGATCAGACAACACTGGTATAATAAAGATATAAACGAGACGCACGCATGGATCCTCAGAACCCCCAATCTAATCAAACGCCGAACTGGCAAGCCCCCAACACGCCGCCCGCGCCATTGCCACCTTATCAACCAGCACCTCCAAGTTCGGCCACCAACTGGCAACAGCCTGTAGATACTGGTGGTTTACCGCCGGTTATGCCATCGCCATATCAACCAATGCCGCCAACAGCTCCCGCGCCGAGTGCCAACGCTCCAGCTTCTCCCTCCATGCCGTCGGTGCTTAATGCCGAAGATGATATGCACAAACCGCGCTTCCGAAACCTCAACCTTAGCCCTGGTGAAAAAGTGCTGTCCGAAATGCATCGCCATCCAATTGGTATTTTGCAGATCTACGCCACGGCAACGTTGGTGATGCTTGGGCTGTTGGTGGCAGCGGGTGCGTTAATAAGATACGCTGCGCACCCGCAGGCCGATGTGATCTCTGGCGCGGCGCTTCATATTCCAGTCGGTGCCATCTTGGGTATTGCTGGGGTGCTGGCTTTTCTGGTGTTGCTGATTTCGGCCATTGCCATTCGGGTCTATCATGGTAATCGCCTGTATCTTACCAACGAAAGCGTGATCCAAAAAGTCCAAAATAGCCTGTTCGATACCAAAGAACAACAGATTACCCTTGGCAACATTGAAGACGTCAGCTACGAACAAACCGGGGTCATGCAGCACATGTTTAACTATGGCACGCTGCGGCTCTCAACCGAAGGTCAAGAGACTACCTATTATTTTTACTATGCGACTGACCCCAAGAATCAGGCGGGCCAAATCATTAATGCGCAAGAAGAATTTAACCGGTTACACCCGGCGCACCATTACTAGACTTTAGCGGACAACGCTGGTTTTGGTGAAGGGCGCTTCCTTTTGCAAAGTAGCCGTCAGTTTATATGCGCTACAAACGCCGTCTTGGCAGCCGGTTGGGAGGTAGACATAGTCGCCGCTCGGTTGATTGATGGTGTGGCCATGCGGGTCGGTTAAGTACTCCGAGCTTAAACCTTTGGTAGAGGCGGCGTCGAGCACGGCTGGATATCCATGATGCAACGGGTAGTAGGTGCCTTCTAGGTAGTAAGCGATAGCATTCATGCTTTGCTTGCGAGCACTGTCCATCTGCCTCGAGTCAGCATCTGACTTTTGAATCCAGAACAAGCTGGCGACAAGACCTGCCAGCACAACTATAGCCAGAAGTTCAAGCGTGGTCACGCCGCGGCGGGGAAGTGCTTTCATATATTTCTACTATACAGTATGGCGGATGATTCTTGCAGTATGCTACAGTGCAGGGCGCACGGGAGTGGTATAATTGAATAGTAAGAAAGTGAGGGATTATTATGGCTGAACCGACCAAAAAGGCAGATACCGATACGGCGAAGAAGACAAACGACAAGAGCGATGCCAAGCTGAAAGCGCTTGGCCTGGCAGTAGAACAAATTGAGAAGCAGTTTGGAACTGGCTCGATTATGAAATTGGGCGATGCCCACCATGTTGATGTAGAATGTATTCCTTCTGGTGCGCTGAGCTTGGACCTCGCGCTGGGTGGCGGTTATCCAAAAGGGCGAATTGTTGAAATTTACGGCCCGGAGAGCTCGGGTAAAACTACGCTCACCTTACACGCCATTGCGGAAGTGCAGAAAGCTGGTGGGACCGCTGCGTTTGTGGATGCCGAGCACGCCCTTGATCCTGCCTATGCCAAAAAAGTGGGCGTAGATATTGCCAACTTGTTGGTTTCGCAGCCGGATAATGGCGAGCAAGCCTTAGAGATCGTCGAAACGTTGGTGCGCTCCAACGCGGTTGATCTGATCGTGGTGGACTCCGTCGCGGCGCTGACCCCGCAAGCCGAAATCGAAGGCGAAATGGGCGATAGCCACATGGGCTTGCAGGCGCGACTGATGAGCCAGGCGCTGCGGAAGCTGACGAGTATAATCAGCAAAAGCAAGGCAACGGTCATCTTTATTAACCAGATCCGCATGAAGATTGGCGTGATGTTTGGAAACCCAGAAACAACTACCGGTGGTAATGCGCTAAAGTTTTACTGTAGCTTGCGTCTTGATATTCGCCGCACTGGGCAGATCAAGGTGGGCGAGGAAGTACGCGGTAACCGCACCAAGGTGAAGGTGGTCAAAAACAAAATCGCGCCGCCATTCCGCGTAGCTGAGTTCGACATTATGTACAATCAAGGTATCTCCTCAGAAGGTGACGTTCTTGATTTGGCAGTCCAACACGGCATTGTTGATAAATCTGGCGCCTGGTTTGCGTACAAAGACGCCAAAATCGGCCAAGGTCGCGAAGCCTCAAAGCAATACTTGCATGACAATCCAAAGGTGATGGCCGAAATCGACAAAGCCGTACGCGCCAAAGTAGCAGCCGCAGAAGCTCTCGTCTAAAGGTCTTGCGACGTATGAAGCGAGCGCTGATTCTCCATGGCACTGATGCATCGTCCCAGGACAACTGGTTTCCTTGGCTTTTTGAGCAGCTCAAAGCCCGCGGGCTAGAAGTCTGGGTGCCCGATTTGCCAGGCAGTAACAAACCTAACATTGCTCGCTATAACGAGTTCTTGTTACAAGGTGGGTTGGTTTTTGACGAAGACACGCTGCTGATTGGACATTCTTCGGGAGCGGTAGCCCTGCTGGGGTTGCTCGAAGAACTGCCGTATCCTGTAGGCGCTGCAGTTTGCGTGAGCGCCTTTACACATGACCTCGGTTGGGAATCGCTCACCGATCTGTTCGTAAAGCCTTTTGATTTTGAGAATTTACAGACCAAAGCCGAAAAATATCTTTTTGTACATGCCAAAGATGACCCATATTGTCCGGTGGATCAGGCTAAGGACTTGGCCACCAAGCTGCACGGCGAGTTTGTCTTACTGGACAGTGGCGGTCACTTTAGCGCCAGCCTTGACCCGCAGTATACCGCCTTTCCGGCGCTGCTGGCGCTGCTTGATGAACGCAAGTTGGTATGAAGATAACTGCCATCAAGGCGCAGGTCAAAAACCCTGAACGTGTCTCGGTGTATGTAGACGAAAAATATGCGTTTTCGTTGACTCACACCCAGCTCCTTGATTCCAAAATCCATAGTGGGCTCGAGATTGACGATGCCAAACTGGCCGAGCTCAAAAAGATGAGTGAGTTTGGGAAAGCCTATGGGCGCATTCTTAATTATGTGATGATCCGTCCGCGGTCTCATAAAGAGGTTGAGGATTATTGTTGGCGCAAAAAAATCACCCCTGAAGACTGCCGAGTAATTATTGAAAAACTGGCAAAACGCGGGTATATCAACGATGCGTCGTTTGCTCGTAGTTGGATCGAAAGCCGCCGGCTCACCAAAGCGAGCAGCCAACGCAAATTGCGCATGGAGCTCCGCCACAAAGGAGTGAGCGACGATGCCATACAAGAAGCTTTTGCTCACAGCGAATACGACGAGCTCGCTGCTTTGCAAGAAGTGATTACCAAAAAACGACGGCTCAGTCGCTTTCAAGATGACCAAAAACTCCTACAATATCTGATACGCCAAGGATTTTCTTATGATGCAGCGCGGCAGGCGCTTAAGGCGACGCTTCCAGAGGAGTAGTCGTTACTCCTGGGCGATCTTGGCTTGGCTCCCATCAGGCTGCGGTGCGTGGTGATGCCGAAAAGGATTATCAATCATCGGCGACAAACGGGCGCCTTTTCGCTCTTTGATATCAGCCGCCTGAACTAAGATACGGCTGTCGGTAATCTCCACGATTTGGCGACGGTCGATAAGCAAGTTACCGCCGAGAAAATTCTTCATGATTGATTGATGGACATTAATCTTGGCGATATAAAAGCTATCAAGATCAACGCTAAAGCCCTCAACCTTACCGAGGTTGTGCTTAAGGGTGTCGACGACTTTTTTGCCGATTAAACTAAAGTCGAGATTAATGATCGTCTTCAGTCGCACCAAATCATCTGGCGCCATCAATGAGTCGGCACTATCAACAATCAGCCCTATAGAGCTGACCTCACGAATGTCATCAACATGCAGCACCGTGGTCCCTTTGACGCGTGGCCCTTGGCAGTAAAATGCTGCAATGTTCAACTGTCGCGGGTCAATGATCGGTTCGGTAACCATACCCAGTGGGGCGCCTGTTTGCAGGCTGAGAATGGGAATATTGCTAAGTCGATTGTGTGAAATCAGCATGGCTTACTTGTAACTATGCAGCACCTCTTCAATGGTTGTCAAACCACAAAGCGCTTTTACGAAACCGTCAACCAGCAACGGCATCATTCCTTCTTTGACTGCATGATGTAACACAGTTGTCGGATCAGCATGAGCAGCGAGTCTTTTTTGCAATTGCGGCGTGGCCGAAGCCAGCTCGAACAAACCGATCTGCCCTTTAAATCCAGTGTAATGACATTTGCGGCAACCGTCAGGATCAGCCGCATAGAGTTCAATATGGGCACCGCGCTGATGTTTGGCAGTCTCTTCCATAAAATGCTGCAATGTGGCAAGAGTAATGTGCGTGCGCGAAGTAATTTTGCGGAGCATCGCGACATCTGGTTTGGCAGCAATTTTGCAATTATCGCATAGCCGACGAACAAGTTGCTGGTGTAAAACGGCCTGAAGATGATGGGCGAGCAAGTACTGTTCGTGAGTGGCAGCAGTCAGTTGCTGCATAGTACTCAGCAAGCTGGAGGTGTGCATGCCTGCCAAAAGCAGCTTACCTTTGGCGGTTGCCTCGAGTGCGGCATTGGTCGCCTGTTGTCCATGAAGGTTACTAACCAAGATAACATTAGCGTCCCCTTTGAGAGCAATGTCCAGACCCTGCGAGACGTCAATCCCTCGAGCTCGGTCAACTCGCAACTGATGCACTCCGGGCAATCGGTGCTCCACTGGATCTTCAATACTCACCACGCTGTGGCTGGGCTTATTAAGCGCGTGAAGCAAGCTGCGGATTGTCGTTGAGACGCCAGAATGTTGGCTGCCGCTAACCACGATTAATCCTTGCTCGGCAGCGAGTGTGCGGTTTAATCGTTTGCGCGTATCGCCCCAGATACCAAGTTCGGCTAGCGAATGCGTCTGCAGGTTACTATTAAAGATTCGCAGCACCGCCTTTTCGCCAGTGGCGAGCGGCAGGGTAGTCAGCTTAATGGTGTATGGCGTGCCGTCAACGGTGAGCGTAAACCGACCTTCTTGGCTCCAGCGCCGTTCCTCTGGTGAGACATTGGCGCGATGCTTAAAATGAGCCAGCAAAGCCTTGAGTGCGTGCTGTGAGAGATGCACCCAGTCGTCCAGTGCGCCATCAATGCGGTAGCGCACCCGCGCCATGTCCTCGTGCGGTTCAAGATGGAGCGTTTCGGCGCCGTTTTGGATGGCGTCAACAAGCAACCGTTCAGCGGCAGTTGCTGCAACTGACGAATCAGCTAACGCGATCGCGGCACTTTCACTTGTGACCACACTTCCCCCATTTCATGCTTTGCGTTCATTATAGCAAAAAGCTTACGGTCGCGAATAGTGTAACTTGCGGTATACTTGTAGTGAATTTATGGATTTTTTGATTACATCTGAGAGCCTCGAGGAAACAATGCAGCTTGGCCGCACAATTGGCCAGGCGCTTCACGGCGGGGAAGTGCTCGAACTTTCCAGTGATCTTGGAGGCGGTAAAACGGCGCTGACCAAAGGGATCGCGGCTGGTATGGGTTCGACCGACACCGTCCAGAGTCCGACCTTTACGATTAGTCGTATATATAAGTGTGCTGACGATCGCGAATTGCATCACTTTGATTTTTATCGTTTGAACGACGCCGGCATTATGGCTGCTGAGTTGGCTGAATCACTTGAGGATGAGCGCGCGGTGGTAGTAATTGAGTGGAGCGGTATCGTGGAGAAAATCCTGCCTGCCCAACGGGTGCAGATTACGATTACGGCGACAGGGGAGACTTCGCGGCGGATTACCATTGTGGTTCCCGAGCCTCTGGTGACGCTCGCTGACGCTCTGACGCACTATCAGGAGACACATTCATGATTCTGACTATTCGCACCGATAACCCCGAGGCCGAGATTGGCCTGCATCAACCAGACGGCACCGCGATCGCCCATTACACTTGGCATGCACATCGGGAATTGGCCGACACGCTGCTTGGCAAAATCCGCGACTTACTTGAGACGCAACAGCAGACCTTTGAAAGTATCACGGGCTTGGTGGTTTTTCAGGGGCCGGGCTCTTTTACAGGCTTACGTATCGGCATTACTGTCGCTAACGCGTTTGCCTATGGGCGAGACATTCCAATAGTGGGGAGTCAGGGTGAAGCATGGGTGGGCGAAGGGCTTGCCAAGCTCGCCAAAGGTGAGAATACCAAAATCGTGCTGCCTGAATATGGGGCTGAGGCACATATTACGCTGCCAAAGAAATAATCGGGCGTGAAACTTGGATTGACCCGTTCGATTTTAGTGCGCTATAGTAAGAGAAGGTTTTTCTATAACCAAATGATGTATTTTCTACAGCTTGATAACCGATGTTGATACTTGGTCAACGTCACGAAAGGAATAGCATATGATTACAGTTCTTATCGCCGTGTTTGTCGGCCTTGTTGCTGGCGCAGGTGGTTCTAGCGTGCTCACCAAACGAAAAGTTGGCTCAGCCGAGAGCCAAGCCGAAAAAGCTCTGGAAGCGGCCAAAAAAGAAGCCGCCGATGTGCTTTTGAAAGCTACCGAAGATGCCGCCAAAACTGCCGACGAAGCGCGCAAAGAAGAGCAGACGCGCCGCAAAGAGCTCAAAGAACTTGAGGAGCGCCTGGTAAAACGTGAAGAATCGCTGGACGAGAAGCTCGACCAGATTGATAAACGCAACGAGAACCTCCGGAAGCAGGAAGATCAAGTTGAAGCGCTCAAGAACGAGATTCGCGACATCCGTACCATGCAGCAGGAGAAGCTCGAGAAGATCGCCGGCTTATCCAAAAAAGACGCTGCAGAAAAACTCATGCAGATGACCGAGCGCGATGTCAAAGAAGATCTGAAGGGTCTGGTTGCCAAGCTGCAAACCGAAGCTAAAGATTTGGCCGAGGAACAAGCTGGATTAATCATCGTGACCGCCATGGAGCGTATGGCCAGCGAAGTTACAGCTGAACGGACCGTGACCGCAGTGAAGCTGGAAGACGAAGAAATGAAGGGTCGCATTATCGGCAAAGAAGGCCGCAATATTCAGGCCTTACAGCGCGCGACAGGGGTTGATATTTTGGTTGATGACACCCCAGGCATGATTATTCTTTCCAGCTTTGATCCGATTCGTCGGGAGATTGCCCGGCAAGCACTTGAGATGCTACTAAAAGACGGCCGCGTACATCCGGCTCGGATCGAAGAGGTGGTAGAAAAAGCCCAAAAGCAGGTCCACAAAGAAGTGCTGCGCGCAGCCGAGGATGCTGCTCGCGAAGTGGGCGTGGTCGGTATTCCCAAAGAAGTCATGCAGTATTTGGGCGAACTGAAATTCCGCACCAGCTATGGCCAGAACGTGCTTAAGCACTCGACCGAAATGGCCCACTTGGCCGGCATGATGGCCGAGGAACTTGGCGCAAATGTGCGCATTACCAAAACCGCGGCCCTGCTGCATGATATTGGCAAAGCGCTGACGCACAAGATAGAAGGCAAGCACCACCACATTGGTGCCGAGATTGCTGCCAAATACGGCATGCCGAAAGAAATCGTGCACGCCATTGAAGCGCACCATGATGATATCGAAGCCACCACAGTTGAAGCGTTGATCATCCGTGTGGTTGATGCCGTCAGTGCCGCTCGTCCGGGGGCGCGGAACATTAGCGCAGAGAACTTTGCACAGCGCATGCAAGAACTGGAAAATGTCGCTAACGGCTTTAAAGGCGTGGAAAAAACCTATGCCATTAGCGCTGGGCGCGAAATTCGTGTCTTTGTCCGTCCGCAAAAGATCGACGATCTGGAACAGATCAAATTGGCTCGCGATATTGCCAACAAGATTGAAAGCACGATGCAATATCCTGGAACCATCAAAGTGAATGTGATCCGTGAGACTAGAGCAATCGAATACGCAAAATAGGAGAACATTGTATGACGCAAATTCTTTTCTTCGGCAGTAGTAGTGTGCATGGGGTCGGCGATCCTCAGGGAGGCTGGGTCGATCGCTTTAAACGCCAACGTCACAACGAAATGTATGGCGAGAAAAAGAATAGCAACGATGAAATCTTCAACCTTGGTGTTCCCGGCGACACCAGCGCTCAGTTACTGAATCGAATCTCGTACGAATTACCTGCCCGCCAGAGGGAATCGCAACCAATGGTCGTGGTAATTTCAGCCGGCGGGAATGATTCGCGAGCGGCCGATTCGCCCACTAACTTTATCTCTTCGCCAGATGAATTTATGGCTAACCTGGAAAATATTGTAGAGATTGTTCGTAGTTACACGCCGTTTATCCTCTTTGTTGGACTTACGCCGGTGGATGACACTCGCACGCGGCCTATGCCGGACGGTTCTTATTTTTCGCAGGCGCGTATTCAAAAATTTGACGAAGCCATGGGCGACGTGGCTGATTCTCACCACCTGCCACGAGTAGAATTGTATGCCTCGATGTTGGCGCTCGACTGGCGAGCGATGCTGTATGAGGATGGCCTGCACCTCAACGAAGTAGGGCATAATTGGCTCTTTGAACGTATCCGTCAACCTTTGGCAAACGCTGTGTACACCGCTGAACACGGACGACCCAAAGAGACTTTGGGATCTCGAGACTTTCTGGCATAATGGGATCATTATGGGCAATCCAGCAACCTACGATGAAGTAAAGCGAGCGGTCCAAGAAGGTACCCGCGATCTGCAAGATATGGCTCGGCAGCTGCGCAATAGTCATGATGAGATTCGTCGCACCGTGCTTCAAACCGATACAGTGGAAGGCACTTTGGCTGATCTGCGCCAACGGATACAAGATATGCAGCGTCAACTGAATGACAACGCCAACGCTATGCGGGCTGTGGCGCAGTTGAGTCAAACATTGCAGGCGATGACTCGCGTGATTGAAGACATGCAACGCCGTGTTGCCAATACCGAGCAGATCAGTCACGTCTGTTACCAACACCTGGCCGAAATGCGCGAACGCCAGCTTGGCCCGCATCACCCGTAACCGCTTACGCTTGCGTCCTCGGATTATTTTGCCATAATAATAGTATGCATGGCTGATATAAATTACGATGACGTCAAACGAGCTACCCAAGATGCGGTACGAAACCTGCAGAATGCAGTCAATGATCTCCGTAATGGCCAAGATGACGTCCGTCGTAAGACACAGCAACTCGACAACGTCACTTTTCGACTCAACAGTATTCAATCCCAACTTAACGTGATTCAGCAGGAACTGGAATCGCATATTAATTCGATGCGCCAGGTGCAAGGCTCATCGCAAAACATGCAAGCTTTGCAAAACCAGCAGGCTGATACGGCGCGCCGCGTGGCTGGTATGGAACAGATGCTGCGGGCCTGCTATCAGTTCTTGGCCGCCTTGAGTCAGCGACAACAGCCCTAAGCGATTCGCCTGACGTTGCACGATCTGTCATAATGGATGTATGCCAGAGCTAATTGATTACACACTTGTTCGACACGCCGCTCACGAAGCAATGAGCGAGGTCAAAGGTGATGTCGGCCGAGTAGGCCACGACATCCAATCTATTTTGCAGCAACTCAATCAGCACTCGAGTCACTTAGCTAATTTGCGTACGCAAACCGGCCAGGTTTCTGAGCTGCATCAGCAAATTGACGTGCTTAAAAATCAGGTCATTGGGTTAAACGCCAAAGTTGATCAATTAACTAACTTATTACAAAACGTGGTAGCACGTCTGCCCCAATGAAAATTCTCTATATTGGTGACATTATGGGCAGCCCCGGCCGCCACATTGTAGAACGGGTTGTCCCAAAGTTGCGGAAGACTCATGACATTGATGTGGTGATTGCCCAAGCCGAAAACGTCAGCCACGGCAAGAGCATGAGCCCACATCATATGCGCGAGCTGCAACGGTATGGGATCGATTTCTTTACTGGTGGCAACCATACTCCAGAACGTGCTGATCTTCATAATCTGCTGGCAAATCCGGCCGAACCCGTGATCTCACCAGCTAACCTTGAGGCGCATCCTGAATCGTGGGGCATCAAAGAATTAGCGACATCTTCAGGCAAGATCTTGGTGCTGAGTTTGCTTGGCCAGACCTTTCCAAAATCGCCACCGATGCGTAACCCATTGCGCTCACTGGATGCGATTTTGGAAAAGCATCCGCTGATGAATTATGCGGCAATTATTGCCAACTTTCACGCTGACTTCTCAAGCGAAAAACGAGTGATCGGCTACTACAGTGACGGCCGGGTAACTGCCATGGTTGGCGACCATTGGCATGTTCCCACCGCCGATGCAATGGTGCTTCCCAAGGGCACCGCGCATATTACCGATGTGGGCATGTGCGGCACACTTCATTCATCACTCGGGGTAGATCTGGAGATGATCACTCGCCGCTGGCGTGATGCGGTCACCACCCCAAACCGGATCGTTGAAGACGCGCCGTTTCAATTTAATGCCGTGCTTATTACCACTGACCCAGACACTCATTTGGCTACCAAGATCGAGCCAATCAACAAGATTATTGAGAATATTCGCTGAGTAGGGTATAATCACCTCTGTTGCACTACATGCAATCACCTCGGGGTGTGGCGCAGTTGGCTAGCGCGCCTGGTTTGGGACCAGGAGGTCGAAGGTTCGAGTCCTTTCACCCCGACCAAAGAAACAGACGATCCTCGTGATCGTCTTTTTCTTTTATTATGGTATAACTAGTAAATGACAGATTTTTCTAGAGATAAAGGTCAGCGCCTTGTGGGCATTTCGGGAACTCATGGCGCTGGCAAAGATACGCTTGGCCAACACCTGGCTGCCGTTCATGGTCTGCAGCATGTTTCTACTGGCGACGTGCTCCGCGCAGAGGCAACCCGACGGGGTGAAGATATCACAGACCGTGCGAAGTTACGAGAGATTGCCATAGAGGTGCAAGAAGCATACGGTCACCTGGGCGCAATGGTACTTAAAGCAATTGAGCAGTGGAAATCGGCACAGGATAGTTTTGACGGTGGCCTTGTGATCAGTGGTATTCGTTTACCCGCCGAGACTGAGATCATTCAAGCCAAAGGTGGACTGCAGCTTTACATAGATGCCGATCCACGTGCCAGGTATGAGCGAACCAAAGAACGAGGACGCAACACCGTCGAAGGAGCAATAACGTTTGAAGAGTTCATCGGTGGAGAAGCGTTAGAGCTGGGCGGTAATGGCCACCCTGGATTCCCACACCTTCTTGGCGTGAAAGCGGCCGCAGACTACGTTATCCGTAACGATGGCTCAGAAGCCGAATTAACCGCACAAGCTGAAGTCATTCTCGGTTTAGTCTCCCCGCAAAGCTCGTAGCCTTTTACACTACACTACATTTTTAGCGCTGCCATTATCCTGTGCTATTATAATTATGCTTAAAAGCACTTACTGATGGGCACTACAACAACAACTAAAGCAAAAGGCGCCAGCTCTTTATTGGGTGCGGCGTTTATTATCGGCACTTTTGGCCTGTGGGTTCGCTTAATCTCTCCCATGCTGGGGAATGCGGCCCAGACGGCTGGCCGATTTGGGATCGCGGCGCTACTGCTCGGCGGTTTTCTGTTAATTCGCCATAAGGTTGCTCGGCTTGCTCGCCGCGAACTTTTCTTTGCGGCAATTATTGGAGTGGCAGGTTTTGGGACCGGCTTCTTATTTACTATCTCGGCCAATAGCACCAAGATTACGAACAGTCTGGCGCTTTTGTATGCCGGCGGTATTATTTCGGCCATGCTTTTTGGCACAGTGTTCCTTAAAGAGAAGCTACATTTTAATAAGGTGATCGCCGGTGTGGTGGCCTTGCTTGGGCTGCTGATGTATGCGCAGGATTTTAGTGCGCTGAGTTTGGGCGCCATTGCAGCGGTTGGCGCGGGCGTGTGCGACAGTATTGCGCATGTTTTTCGTAAGCAGCTGCGCAATGTCGATCGCAATACGATTGTCTTTTACCAATATGCGGTTGGCGCGGTGGTTGCGATTTGTTTTACGCTTTTTTCTGGCGAGCATATTGTCAAAGCGGTCAGCTTTTGGCCAATTATCGGTCTGGTGGCGTATGGCATGGCTTCGGTGGGGCTAGGGAAGTTGTTGCTGTATGGCTTTGGACATTTTGATGTAAACGCCGGGGCGGTCATTCTGGCTACGCAGTTGCTTTTTGCAGGGATTCTGGGGGCTGTTTTTCTTAGGGAATTTCCAAGTGTGCGGGAACTTGCAGGAGTGTCGTTGATCTTTTTGGCTTCTGTATGCGCCGTGGTTGATCTGAATAAATACTTTCAAAAGCTGACTGGACGATCGCCGGCGCCCGAGCTTGACCCAAATAATACCTAAAGATGGAGGATGCGCATACAATGAAAACCAAGATCCGTTTGGGACTCAATGAACTGCCATTTCCTCCAGAAGCTGCCGTGGTGAAGGCTGCCCGCCGAGCCTGTGCCGGGGCAAACAGATATCCAGAATGGGATGGCGCATCGTTGCGCACCGCTCTCGCCAAGCGCTTTAGAGTGACCATGGATTGGGTGGTAGTGGCTGGCGGCAGCGCCGCAGTGATTCAGCAGATTATGATTGCTTCTGGTCAGGGCGAAGTTGCGTTTGGGTGGCCAAGCTTTGATGCCTTTCCAGCAATTGCCGAAGGGTTGCGCATGCCGGTACGGCGAGTGGAACTTCTTGATCATGCCTGCGATCTGGACAAATTGGCAAAAGCGCTGACGCCGCAAACGAGCGTGGTGATTTTGTGCACGCCCAATACGCCAACGGGAGGCGTAATTGCACACGAGGTGATGGCTTCGTTCTTGCAAAGGCTTCCGAGCCATATTATTGCGATCATCGACGAAGCCTATGGTGAATTTGTCCGCGACAAAACAGCGGTGCGGGCGTTGGAATTCGTGCAACGCTACCCGAATGTGGTGATGACGCGTAGTTTCTCTAAAGCATTTGGCATGGCAGGTTTCCGGGTAGGGTATGCCATTGCGCAGCCTGAGCTGGCGGCCCGAATTATTTCTGCGGGCGTGCCTTTCTCGGTGCCCTTGCCAGCCCAAGAAGCCGCGCTGGCCGCGCTCCAGAATGAAGAAGAAGCGGTCGCGAGGATCGAAGAGATCATTCAGGAGCGCCATCGTTTAACCACAGCTCTGCGTGCCTTCAACACCGAAGTGGTGGAAGGGAATGGCAACTTTATCTGGCTTCCTTTGGGGGAACTCGCGGCTAAAGTGGCGACCTTGCTGGCCGATCATGGCATTATGGTAAAAGCGCTTATGCCGCACGGAGTGCGCATTACCGTTGGGACACCAAAGGAAACCGATTACTTGCTGAAAGCTTGGTCCAAAGTTGTTTCGTTAATTAAAGAAGAAAGGCAGGTCGCATGAGCACCGAACCACAACCAACAAATGATGAATCGACCCACGCGCATTGGAAGTTTATTTCCACGCGTGGTTCAAAGGCTGTTCAGACGCCACAAGGTCACCCAGCGTTGCCTGGAGTAACTAATATAACCGCTGGCTGTACCCAGCTGGCGGTGAGTCTGGTGGTGATGCCTCCAGGTGGCAAGGCCAATGGCCACCTCCATACCAAGCATGAATCGGTCATCTTTGTCCTGGAAGGCCATGTGGTTACCTTTATGGGCAAAGAGCTTGAGCAAGCTGTGCAGGGTCCTGGTGACTTTCTGTTTATTCCTGCGGGGATGGAACACTTGCCGGCTAACCTGAGTATGGAGAAGCGAGTCGTCGCGGTAGTATCGCGGGCAGATCCAAACTTTAACGAGAGCTTGGAGCTACGCCCACATATGGACGAAATCGCAGCGGAATTGATTCCGGCACTGCGCAAAAAACACGAAGCCGGCGAACTTCCCGAGCATTGGCGCGAAGTGTACGATGAGTTCTTTCGTTTTCCTGAGCAAGGCGAGAAGGAGGCAAGTGATGCAAAAGGCATATAATTTTTCGCTTCCTGACCAAACTGGAAAAGTCCACTCACTCGAAGATTACAAAGGAAGCTGGCTGGTGCTTTATTTTTATCCCAAAGACGAAACGCCCGGCTGCACCTTAGAGGCCTGCACCTTTCGTGATGGACGAGACGATCTGAAAGAAGCGGGCGCCGAAGTGGTGGGTATTTCTAAAGACTCAGTTGCTTCACACAAAAAGTTTATGGACGCTCATTCGCTTAACTTTACGCTTCTGAGTGACGAATCTACCGAAACGATCAAGGCCTTTAACGCTTGGGGCAAAAATCGTTTTGGTCACGAAGGCACATTGCGCAAAACTTTTCTGATTAATCCAGAGGGCGAGATTGCCAAAGAGTATGGCAATGTTTCTCCAACTGGACACGCCGACAAAGTGCTTGGAGATCTGCGAGCTCTACAAGAAAAGTAGGTTTACTGGTGTACGACAACCTTCGTTCCAATCGGAGCGAAGTCGTACACCACTTTGGCATCGGCAGCTCGCATGTTGATGCAGCCGTGGCTCATTGGATGGCCAAAATTGTTGTGCCAGTATGCGGTGTGGAAACTGTAATCTTGATAGAAGTAGCTCACCCAAGTGACGTTTGGCAGGTAATAATAGTCGCCACTGGCTTTGTTGCCGCCGGTCATAGTCTGGCTTGGGGTTTTGTACCACACCGCAAAAGTGCCGGTGACAGTTGGGTGTGAGGCAACGCCAGATGAGATACTAAAACTCTGTATGGGCGTGGCGCCAGTGTAGAGGGTGGTGCGTTGTTCGCTGAGGTCAACCTCAATCCATTTGTCATAGCCGGTAAGTTCCACGGTTTTAAATGGCGCCTCTGTAATGGACACTTCTTTATCCATCGATTTGTTGGCGGCCACATTGGCTGCAATTTCATCGGCCAGGGCATCAATATCCTGCAGTTTACGGCCGACCTGCCCTTGCTGGATGACAATTTCATTGCCGTTATTTTGGTCTTTCACGACCTTTTTATCAATTGCCGGCGCTGCAATTTGCGGCCCAACTTGCTGGTTAAGGAACTGGGTGATCTTGCCCTTATCGTACGAAACCGTTACTTTGCCGGTTTGTGGATCAGGGGTAAAGTCCATCCACTTAGCAATATCGATTGGATCAGCGGAATAGATCTGCCGACCTTGATAGGTAAAGTGAAGCGAGAGGGTAACCCGTTGATTCATGTCCGCTTGCAGCTGAGTGAGGGCCGAGGTGGGAATAAGCGGCTGCACCGGAGCGCCGGCCACTGGCAAGTCAATGGTCTGTGGATTATCAGCGAGCTGCGGCAGTAAGCTGGCGAATTTTTTAACGTCAAAGCCTTGGCCTGGCTCGCCTGGCTGCACTTCAAATTTATTTGAATCCTCGTTGTATACCAGCTCGGCATCTTTGGCATCTTTGACGATGCTTGGAAAATGTTTGACCACATAATCTTTGAACACGCCAATATTAGTTGTGGCGGTTAAGGGGATGTCCTCGTGTTGCCAAAGCTGTATGGCTCGCCAAAAGCCACCGTTACGCCCAGCTTGCATGACTTGGTCAACGGTTTTATCAACGTCAACGGTGACACCTAATTCTTTGGCGCTGGCAGTTGTGTCGGTGCCGTGATCCAAAAAGTGGATCTTCATGGCATCGCGACGTTGTTCGACGATCTGCTTTACTTGCTCGCGGTTTTTGGCTTGGACCGAGACATTGGCCACGTGAATGCCGGGCAGTGCGCGGTGTTGATAAAACCAGGTCGAGCCGCCGGCCACAGCCACCACAAACAAAGCAACCGACGCAATAAAGATATGCACATGTCGGGCATGAATCTTAGACAGATCAGGCTTGGAGATTTTTTTAAGCCTCGGAACTTTTTGAGTGAGAGTGTTTATTTTGGACTTCATACGCGTTTAGTCACTGTTGTTAGTATAACACGCACTTTCTAGGCGCGTACTCCTCTAATGCTTACTAGTTATAGTAGCACACTTTGTAAATAGCCTGCGCCTGGGCGATTGAGAAAGCCTCCAAACCAGCGTATAATCACCTCTGTACTTCCCAAAGTCACCACGGGGTGTAGCGCAGCCTGGTAGCGCGCAGCGTTCGGGACGCTGAGGTCGGAGGTTCAAATCCTCTCACCCCGACCATTCTGAAATTATTACCGCATTGCCCATGCGTATGTGCAGTACAATGTGAAGAGATGAGTATCTCTTACAAGCTTGTTGCAAGCGTAGCAGCCATCATATTCGTCCTGATTGGGTTTGGGATTATGGAGCTGTTAGTCGTCGTATTTAACGGTGGTAAGGTGCCGGTGCCAGATATTCCTCGCGAGCCGTTTGTGCAGGGGAAAGGCCCGGCGCTTAACTATGTCATTTTGGGCGATAGCACGGCAGTAGGGCAGGGGACCGATTATGCCAAGGGAATTGTACGGGGTACCACTGCGCACCTGGCTGTGGATCATAAGGTAACGATGGTAAACCTGGCAGTTTCTGGCGCCACAACTCAAGATGTTCTGCGACGACAATTGCCTACACTGCAGCAGAAACCTGATGTTATCTTGATTGCCATCGGCGCCAACGATGTGACTCATCTGACTCTCAAACGCACTGTCCAACACTCGCTTGAGCAGATAGTTACCACTCTTTTGCAGAGAAATTGTAATGCCAAGATTGTGCTGACAGGTTCGCCTGCCATGGGGTCGGTGCCACGCTTTCCGCAGCCGCTGCGTTGGGTAGCGGGTAGACGAGTTACAATGCTTAATGACGAAGTGTTCAGGCCGCTTGCCCAGAGTCAGCAGCTGACCTTTGCGCCTATTGCCGAAGAAACTGGCCCAATCTTTAGCCAAGATCCAACTCTTTTTGCGGTTGATAAATTTCACCCCAACGATCGCGGCTATGCGGTCTGGCTGCCGGTGCTCAACAAGGCGATCGACCAAGCGCTGGCTTCACAGCCATCGCACTGCGCCGAGTAGCTCTCGCATCAGTCGTCAGAAATTGGTACAATGCACTTATGTTAGTAGCCAGCTTCTTCTCCTGGTGGTATGGCGCCGGCTGGCGGATGAATGCCTCCCAGGTCGCTCATCGTCTGAGTCGCACCAGCGAATTTTTCTCGATCACTCTGTTGCTTCGAACGCTTTTTTCGCCGTATCGGCAGATTAGCGCAGCTGGCGTTCGCGGTAATATTAGCGTGCAGCTGCGGGCGATGCTGGACCGAATTGTCTCGCGATTTGTCGGTTTCTTTGTGCGGACCTTTGTGCTGATTGCTGG